>JBFHRB010000161.1:0-7794 GCA_041591915.1 Nitriliruptorales bacterium | reverse complement strand
CGGGCGAGGCCGAGGAGGGCCGCGACCACCACGAGGAGCGCGCCGGCGGCCGGCGCGCCGCCGCCCGTGGTCGGCAGGCTCTGGGCGCCAGCCGACGCCTCGTCCGTGGGCGCGGGGGCCGGACTGTCCGCGGGGGCCGGGGTCGCGTCGGGGGCCGGGGTCGCGTCGGGGGCCGGTGCCTCGCTGGTGTAGGGGGCCGCGGCCGGCTCCTCGGTCGTGAAGTTCGACGAGGGGCCGGCGAGTGCGTCGCTGAGGAAGCGTTCGCCGTTCTCCGCGGTCAGGAGTCCGTCGGACGACACGCCGTCGAACGTCCCCTCCGCACACGTCGCCGGGTCGAAACGGCTGACGTCAGCGGGACCCGCCTGCGTGAACGCGTCGATGACCGCCCAGTGGGCCACGGCGTCCGCGGCGATGGAGATGTGGTCGACCGGGCGGCCGGGGCACAGGTCCTGGAGCAGGATGTTGCTCGCGCCATCGAGCGCGGACGTCGGGTCCGGCGCGACCGGCTGCACGAGCTGGTCGGTCGCGGAGTACAGCGACGTGTACGAGATGCCTCCGGGGGTCTCGTCCTCGGCGTTCAGCTCGGCGATGAACGTCGAGGTGGTGCGCATCTGGTGGACGGCGGGGTTGCAGCCCGTCGCGCACGCGCCGTCCGCCACGACCGTGCCGTGGTGCGGGGAGGCGAGGGTCACGAGGTCGTCGACGGCCGCCCGCACGTCCGGCCACCACTTCACGGCCCACCGAGGCTCGAGGCCGCCCTGGCTGTGGCCGAGCACGTCGATGCGCTCGCCCGACGCCGCATGCATGACCCGGATCGCGTGCACGACGTACTCGCTCGCGATCTGGATGTCCTCGAGCGAGCGGGCCGGGAGGTCGACCCAGCAGACGTCGTACCCCAGGGCCGGCAGCGCGGGTATGTAGTTCCAGCCCCAGTTCTCGTCCGAGTTGGTGAACGTCCCGTGCACGAGCAGCACGGGCTCGAGGTCGTCGGTCGCGTCGAAGGACTCGGGACACGTCATCGCTGCCTCGACCGTCGCCGTGTCGACCACGAGCGCCGGGCCCCCGGACCCCGTGTGCGATGCGAGCGCCGTGGCCGGTGCCCCGACGACGCCACCGAGGACGACCGAGGCCAGGACCGACGTGAGCCTGCGGAAGCGCATGCCTACCCCCCCTTGCGCGGCTCGAACGGTACCGCCGACCGGCCTAGCGCAGATGGTGCATGAAGACGCCTGACCGGACCTTCGGGTCGAACCAGGTCGACTTCGGCGGCATGACCCGTCCGGCATCCGCGACCGCGATGAGGTCGGCCACGTCGGTCGGATGCACGGCGATGGCCGCCGCGACCTCCCCCTCGACGACGCGCCGCTCGAGCTCCTCGAGCCCGAAGGCGCCCGGCACGTAGGCCAGACGCGGATCGGCACGCTCGTCGCCGATGCCGAAGACGGGAGCGAGCGCGTGCTCGTACAGCAGGCTCACATCGAGGGCCGCGACGACGTCGTCGGGCACGAGGTGGGGCTTGATCCGCAGGCAGTACCAGCCGCTGGCCAGTCGCAGGGAGAACACCCCGCGCGCGCCGGGCTTCGCCGCCACCGGCGAGCTCGCGTCCAGCTCGGTCACGTCGAACCCCTCGGCCAGGCCCGCGAGCACCGCCGCCTCGGTCCGGCCGCCGAGTTCCACGACCGCCCGGTGGTAGCCGAGGATGCGGACCTCCTGCCGCGAGAAGATCGCGGCGAGGAAGTGGTCGTGCGGCCCGGCCTCGTGGCCCTCCGCCCGCCGTCGTGCGGCGAGGCGGCGGGCCCCCTCTGCACGGTGGTGGCCGTCGGTGAGGTAGAGCGTCTCGACGTCCTCGAACGCCTCCTGCATGGCCGCCACGTCGGACGGGTCGTCGATCACCCAGAGCACCTGGCGCAGCCCGTCGTCGGTCGTGATGTCGAGCGCCGGAGGCCGCTCGCACCAGGTCGCGACGAGGGCGTCGATGTCGGGGCGGCCGTCGTAGATCAGGTTGATGGGCGATGAGCTGACCCCGACCACCTCGAAGAAGCGCGCGAGCTCGTCCTCCCGCTCGCGCACGGTGTGTTCGTGCCGGTGGACGCGCTCGTACAACGCGTCCCCCGGGACCCCGGCGACCAGGCCCGTCTGCGCGTGCCCGTCGGCCTCGAGGCGGTACAGGCAGAAGCTCGGCCGTGCGAGTGGCCGGAAGCGGCCACCCTCGCGAAGCCGCTGCACCGCGGCGCGCGACGCGGCGAGCAGCTCGTCCACGCTCGGCCGTACGTCCGGGGGGAGGTCCTCGCGGCTGCGGGTGACGTTGAGGAAGTTGTCGGGCTCGCGCTCCGCCCAGGCGATGCGCTCGGCCGGCGTGAGGAGGTCGTAGGCGGGCGAGATGACGCGCTCGGCGTGCTCGAGGGCGACGACGTCGCCCTCGAACGGATGAACGATGCCGCTCACGCCGGGGCCTCGGCTCGGCCGTGCGCCCGCGCGCTCACGCCGGGTGGCGGTCGGCGAAGTCCCGCATGAGGTCGGCCAGCGCCTGCACCCCCGACTCGGGCATCGCGTTGTAGATCGAGGCGCGGAGCCCACCGACCGAACGGTGCCCCTTCAGGCCGCTCATCCCGTGGGCACTCGCCTCCTTCAGGAACTGGGCCTCGAGGTCCTCGCTGGGCAGGCGCCACACGACGTTCATGACCGAGCGGTGCCCCGCGTCCACCGGGCTGCGGAAGTAGCCATCGCTGCCGTCGATGACGTCGTAGACGAGCGCCGCCTTGCGCTCGGCGGCGGCCTCGATGGCCGCCAGGCCACCCTGTGCCTGCATCCACTTCAGGACCTTGCCGGTCATCCAGATCGTGAACACCGGCGGCGTGTTGTACAGCGACTCCTTGGACGCGTGGACGTCGTAGCGGAGGTAGGCCGCGAGGTCGCGGTTGCCCGACTCGAGGACGGACTTCCTCACGAACACGACCGCCATGCCGGCCGGACCGAGGTTCTTCTGGACGCCCCCGAAGACGAGGTCGAACCGGTCCCACGGCAGCGGGCGTGACAGGAACTCCGATGACACGTCGCCGACGAGCGGGACGTCGACCTGGGGGATCTCGGGGAAACGGATGCCGCCGATGGTCTCGTTCGTGCAGACGTGGAGGTAGCGGGTCCCGTCGCGGAGGTCGAGGTCGCCGGCGGACGGCGTGCGCGCGTAGCCCTCGCCCGCACCGTCCCACGCGACGTAGGCGTCACCGTGGTGTCCAGCGTCCTCGACGGCCTTCTCGGCCCACGCCCCCGTCACGGCGAAGGCCGCCGACTCACCGGTAGCCAGCAGGTTCATGGGCGCCATGGCGAACTGCAGCGACGCGCCACCCTGGACGAAGAGCACCTCGAAGTCGTCCGGCAGCCCGGCGACCTCCCGCGTGAGCTGCAGCGCCTCCTGGTGCACCGCGTCGTAGTGCGCCCCGCGGTGCGACATCTCGATCAGCGACATCCCGGCGCCGTGGTAGTCCACGAACTCCGACTGGGCCTCCTCGAGCACCTCCAGCGGGAGCGTGCACGGACCTGCGGAGAAGTTGATGGTGCGGTCGGCCACGGGGGCCTCCTTGAAGGGTGGGGTGGTCGTGGGTCTCGCGCGGGCGCGCCGCCGTCGGAGCGATCAGCCGCGCACGTCGACGTGGATCGTGGCGTCGAGGTCCGTGAGGGCGCTGACCGTAGTGTCGTCCGGCGTCGCGCTGACGTGGAGGGTCGCAACGGCGGCCGCTCCTCCGGCGAAGAGCTCGTTGTCCATCTGCTCGATGTTGATGCCGGCGCCCTTCAGCACGTCGAGCACGCCCGACAGGGCACCCACCTCGTTGCGGTGGCGCACCACGAGCGTCGCCGCACCCTTCGCGGACGGCTCGAGGTTCACGCAGTTGCGGACCTCGCCCTGGTCGAAGGCCTCGATGATGGCCAGCACCTCCTCGGCGATGGCCGCCTGCGCCTGCTCGGTCGACGCGCCGATGTGGTGGGTGCCGTAGACGTTGGGGTGCTGCGCGAGGCGGGACGTGAACGTGCCACGGCCCTCCGCCGGCTCGTCCGCGTAGACGTCGAGGCCGACACGCAGGTCCTTCTCCTCGATGGCGGCGAGCAGGGCGTCCTCGTCGACGACCTCCCCGCGGGACGTGTTGAGGATCCACGCCCCTGGCTTGACGAGCTCCAGCAGCTCGTCGCCACAGAGGCCCGCGGTGGCAGGGGTGGCGGGGACATGGAAGCTCAGGACGTCGACCTGCTGGGCGAGCGTCTCGATGTCGGCGACCCAGTGGATCGGGACCGCGGCGGCACGAGCGAGGGTCGCCTTGTCGCGACCGGCCTTCGCCACCGCGAACACCTCCATGCCGCACGCTGCCGCGCGCTCGGCGAAGGCGAGCCCGATGTCCCCGACACCGACGATGCCGAGCGAGCGCCCGGCCAGCCCCTGCGACTCGGAGTAGGTCTTCTTGTCCCACTTCCCCTCGCGGAGGTCCGCGACGTTGTCCGGGATGCGGCGGTCGAGGGCGATCAAGAGCCCCAGGGCCAGCTCGGCCACGGCGAGTGCGTTCTTGCCCGGGGTGTTGCAGACGTAGATGCCGCGCTCCGCGGCGGCGGCCTTGTCGATGGTGTTCGTGCCTGCGCCGGCACGCACGATCATCGCGAGCTCACTCGCCGACTCGATCGTCTCGCGGCTGACCTTCGTCGAGCGGACGACCAGCAGTTCGGCGTCGCCGAGCGCAGTCGGGAGGTCGTCACCGGTCAGGGCAGGTTCGAAGCGGACCTCGTGCCCGGCCTCAGCCAGCACTTGGCGGTGCGGCTCGGGGAACTGGTCGGCGAACAGGATGCGCACGGGGCCTCCGGTGGCGGTGGCCCGTGTGGCTTACCACGACACGCCGCGGCGGGACGCGGGATGCGCGGCCGGCGAACCGTCGGTGCCCCTGATCACAGGTCGACCTCGAGGACGAACAGGTCGGGCTCACGGGTGGGCTCGAAGGTCTCGAGCAGGTCGCGGGTGTCCTCGTCGATGCTGAGGTAGTTGTCGATCGACGTGCGGTCCCAGCTGTAGGTCTTGTCGGTCATCGGAGGTCTCCCTCGGTGGCGTCAGGCATCCCAACGAGCGTGATGACACAGAGTTACGCGAACTGACGGAGAGTTCGCAGCCGATGCCCTGCCTGCGCTGCCCGCAAGCCGACGCGTGGTTGCTCAGCCGTTGCGGTGCCTGCACGAGGGGCACGTGCGGCGGCCATGCGGGACGAAGCCGTTGCAGGCCTCGCACAGCCGCCGGATCTCGTCGAGGTCGAGCGGCGCTGCCGTCTCCTCGAGCCGGGCGAGCGCGCC
The DNA here is from genome assembly GCA_041591915.1 of Nitriliruptorales bacterium. Classification (GTDB taxonomy): domain Bacteria; phylum Actinomycetota; class Nitriliruptoria; order Nitriliruptorales; family Nitriliruptoraceae; genus JBFHRB01. Next base: position 2,472 of record JBFHRB010000161.1, on the reverse strand, counting down.
GAGGACGGTCGCGTCGATCCGCAGTTCGCCCTCGATGGCGCTCAGCACCTCGTGCGACGGTCGGAGCAGGCGCCGCTCGATGACCGGTGTCGTACCGGGCTGCCAAGCCGAGCGTTCCGCCCTGACCACCTCGACCTCCGTGCCGTCCGCAGGTCCCTGTCGGTCGAGCAGCAGAGGTCACAAGAACGGCAGCGCCCGGCCGCACGGGGCCGGGCGCTGCGCGGACGAGCGCCGGGTCAGAGGCCGAAGGCCCGGGCCTCCGTCCCCGCGGGTGCGGCGCCACCGTTGGTGGTCGCGAGCCGACACAGGTACCGCTCGGCGTTCGCGAAGGTGCCGGTCCCCGCCCGGTCGAGGTTGGCGAGCCACGAGGCGGCGAGCTCCTGCTTGCTGGGCTGCTCGCCGTCGGGCAGGTAGCCGACGATGTCGATCCCACGGGCGTAGTCCACGGAGTACACGATCTCGACCGTGCCGAGCCCCGGGATGTCCGCCGGCCCGACCCAGTGGGCCGCACCAGCCTCCGTGGCGAGCGGCTGGAACCAGCCGACCTCCTCGAGCGCCCCGGTGTCGAGGCCGACCTCGAAGAAGCGGACGCCATGCTCGTACCAGGACGCGGCGATCATGTTCTCGCGGACGGTGAACCAGTGGCTCGAGCACCCGAGCGCATTGACGGCCGGACGCCCGTCGAGGAACGGGTTGCCGTTGACCGGGTTGAAGAACTCGAGCGGCACCATCGCCCGACCCTTGTCGAAGTCGCGCATGTCCCAGGTCGTGATGCCACCCGAGCCCGCGCAGAGCGGGTTGACGTTGGACTCGCCGCCGCCGATGAGGAGCTCACCCGGACGCAGCGAGCCCTCGGGGAGCGGACCGCTCTTGGGCGCGGCCTCGGGGTAGCCATCGGCCTCGAGGTCCGGGTCGCGCGGCGCCCACTGGTCGGCGTAGGGCCGGACGTTGTTGTGCTGGAGGAACCCGTCCTGGAACGCCTGCTTGCCGGTCGTGACGACCTTCGGTCGTGCGGGATCGACGCGCGGGTCGAGGACGAGGCGCTCACCGGAGTCGGAGATCACGAGCCCGGAGGCGTCGCGGAAGAAGGCGTGGCCCTTCGCGGCCGGTGGCAGCGGGCCCACGAACTTGATGCCGCCGGCCTCGATCGGAGCGTGGTAGACGCGGCCGGAGGACCCGTAGATCCACTCGCACTTCGCATCGGCGCAGGCCGCGGTGTGGTTCGACTCCTTGATGGCGGCCGTCTCCGTCAGGTCGAGCACCCGACCCGGGACCGTCTCGGTGACCGTGATGACCCGGATGCCGTTGCCCGACGCACTGCCGCGCGACACCGCCGCCGTGTCCGAGGAGATGATCATCCGGGCGCCGTCCTCGCTGACCGCCACGCTCTCGTTCTGGAAGTGCGGGAGCGTCAGGTGGCCCATCAGCAGCGGCGTGACGGGGTTGGTGACGTCGTAAACGGAGGCGCCCTTGACCCCGGTCACGTAGAAGCGTCGCTGGCCATCGACCTCGACGACCTTGCCACCGACCCCCGGCGCCTCCGTGAGGATCGTCCCGAGGTAGACGACGTTGTCGCTCGTCAGCGGCGCCCCGTCGGGGGCCGTGTCGAGGTGGACGACCTCGCCGAGATCGCCCTCGACGGGGGCGGTCGGTGCGGCGAAGCCGAAGGCGGCGATCGCCGCCGCGAGCAGGACAGGGCGGATGCGGCCCATGGCGGTTCTCTCTCCCGGATCGGACGGGCGGCCTGGACGCCCGTCGTGCAACCGGAAGGGTTCTCCGCGCAGGGCCCCGATCCCTGCTCGCTCAGGAGGCTCCGTCGTCCCTGATGTAGGACTCGAAGACCTGACGCGCCATGCGTGCCTCGACGCGCAGCTCGGTCCGTGGCGCCAGGTCGTCGGGCGCGCTCTCCAGGCGCTGTGCGACGTCGGCCAGGCGGCCGGCACCGAGCGTCAGGGCCGCGCCCTTGAGCGTGTGCGCCGCGCGCGACCGGTCGGCGGCGTCGCCGTCCCCGAGGATCTCGTCGAGCCAGCCACCCAGGCTGTCGATGAAGCTCCGGACGGCAACGACGACTGGCCCCCGGCGGCCGATGTCCCGCTCGATCCTTGCCAGCACCGCGCCGATCCCGGGGTCGGTCGCCCTCGTCGTCGCGCCGACGACCGTCGCGGAGCCGGGCTGGCGACGTGAAAGGAGCGCGGCCGAGATCGCCGCGGCGAGGTCCGTCGCCTCGACCGGCTTGACGAGGTAGGAGTCCATGCCCGCGGACAGGCAGGCATGTCGGTCCTCCGGCGTGTCGCTGGCCGACAGCCCCACGACGGCCGCATCGCCGAGCGGAGGGGGCTCGCTACGTATCGCCCGAGCGAGGTCCGCACCGTCCATGCCCGAGAGCCGACGATCCGTCACGACCGCGTCGGGGGGAGAGGACCGCGCGACCGCGAGGCCCTCCTCCGCCGAGACGGCGGTCCTCACGCGGTG
>JBFHRB010000160.1:0-7829 GCA_041591915.1 Nitriliruptorales bacterium | reverse complement strand
GTCGCGGATGGCGTCGGTGAACTCGTGCCGGTCACCCTCGTCGATGACCTTGCCCCCCCAGAGCACGTTGTCGACGACGATGACGCCGTCGGGGGAGAGGCGGGGCAGCAACTCCTCCAGGTACTCGATGTACTGGCGCTTGTCGGCATCGATGAAGGCCAGGTCGATCGTCGGCTCCGCCGGGAGGGCCCGGAGGAGCTCGACGCCGTCGCCGAGTCGCAGCTCGATCCGGTCCGCGACGCCGCCCTCGTCCCAGTAGCGCCTGGCGACCGACGTGAACTCCTCCGAGATGTCGAGGCACACGAGTCGGCCGGTCGAGCCCATGCCCCTGGCGATGCAGATGGCGGAGTAGCCCGTGAACGTGCCGATCTCCACCGCGTGTCGGGCGCCCGTGACGCGGGCGAGCATGGTCAGGAAGGCGCCCTGCTCCGGCGCGATGAGCATCCCGCTGGCTGACCCGAAGCGCTCCTCGGTCTCGGCGCGCAGCCGGACCAGGAGGTCGTCGGGCGGCGAGCCGTGGTCCACGAGGTAGGCGTGGAGCTCGGGATCGAGTCCGGGGGTCTTCCTGCCGGTCACCGGTCTGCTCGTCGATCGGGGCATCGTCGCACGCAGGCTTACCACGGCCGGGCCGAGCGTGGTACCGGTCGCTGGTAGCGTCCCGGCCGCCCTGTCGACGCCGCCGGAGCCGCATCCCCGTGACCGAGGTTCCCTGCACTGACGTGGTCGTCGTGGGTGCCGGCGTCTCGGGCCTCACGGCAGCACGCCGCATCGAGCAGGCGGGTCGGAGCGTCACGGTCCTCGAGGCCGCGGACCGCGTCGGCGGCCGCACCCTGCTGGCTCCGATCGGCGGCGCCACGTTCGACATGGGCGGGCAGTGGGTCGGCCCCGGCCAGGACCGGATCGCCGCCGTCATCGACGAGCTCGGCCTCGACACGTTCCCCACACCCAGCGGCGGGAAGACCGTCCTCGACATCGACAACGACCGTCGTGTCTTCGAGGGCACCATCCCGAAGCTGTCGCTGCCGTCGCTGTTCCAGCTGCAGCGCCTGATCCGCCGGATCGAGAAGGACGCCGACCGCGTCGACGGCCGCAAGCGGGAGCTCTTCGACGACATCACGCTGCAGGACTGGCTGTTCGAGCGTGGCCTGCACCACGACGTCCGCATGCTCGTCACCGCGGCGATGCGGGTCGTCTTCGGCGCCGAGCCCGAGGACCTCAGCTACCTCCAGTTCGCCGAGTACGTGCGGGCGGCCGGCGGGATCGAGCCACTCATCGAGGTCGCCGGTGGCGCCCAGGAGCGGCGGGTCGTCGGGGGCGTCGGCCAGGTCTGCGAGCGCCTCGCGGACGAGCTCGACGGCGACGTCCACCTGGGGCACCCGGTGGACCGCATCAGTGAGACCCTCGAGTACGTCGAGGTCGCCGCCGACCGCCGTCGGTTCCGAGCCGATCAGGTCATCGTGGCCATCCCTCCGAAGCTCGTGCTCGACATCCAGGTCGAGCCGGCGTTGCACGCCCGGCACCGGCGCTGGCTCGACGAGAGCCCGATGGGCCAGACGATCAAGTGCATCGCGGTCTACGAGCGTCGCTTCTGGAAGGACGCCGGGCTGTCGGGGGAGGCGATCTCGTCCGGCGGTCCACTCAGCCTCGTGTTCGACAACACGACCGAGACGGGCGTGCCCGCCCTCCTCGGCTTCTGCGTCGCCAGCCCCGGGCGGGCGTGGGGCTCGCGGCCGCTCGAGGAGCGCAAGGACGCCGTCCTGGCACAGCTCGCGGACCTCTTCGGCGACGCCGCTGCGCATCCCGTGGCCTACCACGACCACGACTGGTCGGAGGAGCCGTGGATCGGCGGCTGCCCGGTGGCGCTGCCGACCGTGCGCACGGCCACCGGGACCGACGTCGACCCGACCGCGCCGCGCGGCCGCCTCCACTTCGCGGGCACGGAGCTGGCGAGCCGCTGGCGTGGGTTCCTCGACGGCGCGGTGCGATCCGGCGAGCGGGCAGCGAGCGAGGCCCTCGCCGCCCTGTGAGGCCACCCGCGCAGGACCCGCGCTCGACCCGCCCCGCGCAGTGAGCGCATCGATCTCGCCGGATCGCGGGCAGAGCGCGCGCCTGCCGTCGCCTAACGGAATCAGCTGATCACCGTCAGTAACGTCATGCCCGAACGGACGGGATCGCCCGGACGGCCACCGCGGCCGGAGGGTGTACCTCCTGCTCCTGACTCGGAGAGTGGAGCCCCCAACATGCAACGCATCCTTCGCGCCCTCGCGACGGCCGCCGTCGCCGTCCTGGCCGTTCCGACGGTCGCCACCGCCCAGACCCCAGCCACGTTCAGCTCGACCGCCGAAGCGACCGGCGTGTCCCTGACCCTGCCTGGTGCCGGGACCTTCAGCGGCGCGATCACCGCCGCCACCATCAGTGAGGCACCGAACGCGAGCGCCTCCGGGACGGGCTTCGCGGGTGCCCCGGGATCCGCGTCGTCGGCGGAGACGTCCTCGGGCTCGGTGCGGTCGCCCGAAGCAGGCCAGAACTGCGCCACGCCTGCCGTTCCGGGCGTGCTCGCCGGGCTCTCCGTGGGCCTGGCCTGCTCGACCGCCCTGGCCAACGTGCCCACCGCCGGCACGACCCCGATCGCGTCGGCCACCAGCACGGGCAACCTGGGCCAGCTCGGTGTGGACGGCTCCATCGTCGCCGAGACGATCGTCGATGCGATCGTGGCCCCGGTGACGGGCCAGCTCGGGGGTGCCCTCGACACCGTGGAGGGTGCGGTCATCGATCCCGCACTGACGGCGGCCGCGGAGCAGTGCAACGCCATCATCGGCGAGGTGAACAACAACATCCCCGCGCCGCTCGACGACGCGCTGGGTCAGCTGACCGGTGGTATCAACGACGCCACGCCGGACCAGCTGCAGGACGTCATCGACCAGGTGCCCGGCAGCGACAACCCCTGCGAGATCTTCGCCGAGCTCTCCACCCTGCCCCCGGCCATCGCCGACCTCGTGGTCAACGACCTCGTCGCGGCGCTGCGCAACGCGCTCGCGGGCGTCGAGCTCCTGACGGTCTCGCTCGGCCAGTCGACCTCGACCGTGTCCGCGCAGGACGACGGGAGTGGCCGGACGGTCGGCAGCGACTCGGCCTTCGCCGGGTTCGCGATCTCGTCGCTGAGCCTCGACTTCCTGCTGCCGGTGTTGCAGGGCCTGCTCGACGACGTCGCACAGCCGTTCCTCGACGAGCTGAACGCGATCATCGCGCCGCTCGACCCGCTCCCGCCGATCCCGAACGCGAGCTCCGTCGTCGGCCAGGTCGTGGACGAGCTCGACGTCCCGATCCTCACGGACTCGACCCCGATCCTCTCGGTGGCCGCCGCCCCGTCGCGCGCGCAGGCGACCTACGACGCGACGCTCGACGTGACGAACGTGTCCGGCGAGGCCGGCCAGTTGACCATCGTGCTGTCGGAGGCCTTCGCCGCCCTGCTCGGTGAGGGCAACAACACGTTCACCGTCAGCGAGGGCGGGGCCCAGACGCTCTTCGCGGACACGCCTCTCGAGTCGTCCTTCGCCGTCGGCACCGTGACCGAGGAAGCCAACGGGATCCGCGTGAGCGGCCTGGACGTGACCCTCGTCAGCGGGGCCGATGGGGGCATCGTGCTCTCGGCGGGCGACGTCCGCTCGGTCAGCGCCGGTCAGCCCGGCACGCTGCCCGCAGGCGCACCGCCGCTGCCCACGACGGGTGGAGGCGCGGCCCTGCTCGGGCTCGGGCTGCTCGGCGCTGCCACGGCGCTCGGCCGGCGCCGCACGAGCTGACCCGACCGACACCTCTCGAAGGGCCGGCCCGCGTGGCCGGCCCTTCGTCGTCGTGGCGGCTGTGGACAGCCGGGCCGGGCCGTCACAGGCCCTGCCTACCGTGGCTGCGTACCCGGGGGCGGGCACGACAAGGAGAAACACACGATGCCCTCCCCGACGACGACCAGGACGGCGCGCGCCGAGCACGCCGGCATCACGCCCTTCACGGGCTTCGAAGCCGCGTCCCTCGCCGTGCTCGACGCCCTCCGCCAGGCCCCCACGCGTGACACCGTTCGCGACCACCGCTCGGCGTACGACGACCTCATCGACACCGCTCGCAGCCTCGTGGTCGAGCTCGGCCTCGCCCTCGCTGACCTCCTCGGCCGGCCGGTGAGGGCTGAACCCCGGATCGACGGCTCCATCCAGCGCCTGCACCGCGACGCCCGTTTCCTGGGCGACGCCGCGCCGTACCGCCATCACCTCCTGCTGCGCTGGTGGGAGGGCGACGTCCCACCGCACCGCCAGAGCACGGTGCGGCTCGTCCTCGGTCCCGATCGGGTCGAGGTCGGGGCGGGTGTCGCCCGGTTCGACCCCGGGCACCGGGCGGCGTTCCGACGAGTCGTCTCCACGAACGAGGTGGCCGCCGTCGAGCTCACCGAGGTGCTCGGAACCGTGCGATCGATGCGCGGGACCGACCTCGCGGCTGACCGCCTCCATCGAGTGCCAGCCGGGCTCGCCACGGGGACGGAGGCGGACGAGCTCCTGCGTCTGACCGGGCTCGCGGTCCGGGTCGCCGAGGCGCCACCGGCGTGTCTGGCCGATCGCCGGTTCGTGGACTGGGCTCGCCGGCGGCTGCGGCGGGTCGTGCCCGTCCACGAGTGGTGGCAACGCCACATCGGGCCGTCCTGATCGCCTCGTGCGAGCCCGTACCCTCGGGGTCGTGGATGGCATGTGGACGTTCCTCCTCGTCGGCACCGCCGGCGCGATCGGGGCTGCGCTGGCGCTCGGCACCATGGCGGCCATCCTTCGGTACCGACGGACGGGTGCCTTCCCGGGAGCGGATGGCGGGCAGGTGGAGCCGACCCGCGGTCAGGTCGTCGGACTCTGGGTCCGGGTGGCCGTGGGCGGCGCGGTCTTCGTCTGGGCCGTCGCCTCGCTGCAGTCCCGGGGCCTGCTGGGTCTCTGAGACACCTGCGCGGACCCCGCCCCCACAACTACCGTTGCGGTACCGGGAGGTGGCTGTCGTGCAGACACGTGTTCTCGTCGTCGACGATGAACCGGACGTGCTCCTCCTCGTCAGCGCGAACGTGCGGGCATGGGGCTGTGAGGTGCTGACCGCTGACAACGTCAGCGATGGCTTCCGGCTGTGCCGCGAGGAACGCCCCGACGTACTCCTGCTCGACGTGTCACTGCCCGGAACGGATGGGCCAACCTTCCTCGGGCAGCTCCGCGCGGAAGGCCTGGCGCCCGAGTTCGTGTTCTTCGTCTCGGCGATCCCGCCCGATCAACTCGAAACGGTCGCGAGTGATCACGGTGTCCTCCACGTCAGCAAGCCCTTCACCTCGAGCTCGCTGCGGAGCCAGCTCAGCGCCGCGATCCCCGAGGTGCAGGCGACCTGACGTGAGATGGCGAGCAGCCCGGCTCGGCGCAGGGCTCGCGCTGGCGGCGATGCTCGTGTCGGGATGCACGGGTGCGAGCCCGAACGGCCTCGCCGAACCGCTCCCCACGACCGACACCGCCGCGTCGGGGACCGCACCCGCACGGCCCGCGGTGCCGACCGGCGGGTTGGCCGAGCAGACGCTCGAGGTGCTCGCGCGCCGCTTCTGGATCGAGGGCGTGCCGGCGGAGGGCGACCTCGCGGCGCTCGCGGCGACGTCGGACGTCCGCCTGGCCTGGCCCATCATCGACCTGCTGCGGTTCGAGGAAGGCGGGCCCATCGGCGACGAGGCGATCCGCGCCCTCGAGGCCCTCACGGGCGTGCCGCCGGAGTCCCCGGCCTGGAAGGGCTACGCGGACCTGCTGCTCCGCTGGGACATCCCGGCGCCCCCCGACTACCGGCGCTACAAGTGGGCCCAGCACCGCATCTTCGACCAGCGTTGGGACCCCTTCTTCGAGGACGCCGACGCGGACCTCGACTGGCGTGTGGTGACGTGGGGAGGCGTGCCCTACGACGGCATCCCTGCGCTCGACGATCCCGAGCTGCTGGCGCCCACCGAGGCGACGTGGCTGCGCCCTGACGACGTGGTGTTCGGGGTGGAGGTCGACGGCGAGCACCGCGCGTATCCGCGCCGCATCCTGGACGTGCACGAGCTCGTCAACGACACCCTGGGTGGCCGCCGGATCGCGCTGCCCCACTGCACGCTCTGTGGAGTGGCGGTCGCCTACGTCACCGACGCGGTCGCGGGCGGGGACCCCGACGACCTGCCGTTGACGTTCGCCACGTCCGGACTCCTGCAGCGCTCGAACAAGCTGATGTTCGACCGCGAGACGGAGTCGCTGTGGGACCAGTTCCGTGGGACCGCGCTCGGCGGCCCCCTGCAGGGGTCCCGGCTCACGTCGATCCCGCTCGTGGTCACCACCTGGGACGAGTGGCGAGCGGCCCACCCCGACACGACGACGCTGGCCAAGCCATCGGAGATCGACCGCAACCTCGGGGACCCCTACGACGGCACCCTCCTCGACGATCGCCCCGACGAGCCGATCTTCCCCACCGGCGTCCGCGACGGCCGGTTGGCCCCGCACGAGCGCGTGCTGGGCGTGCAGCTCGCGGACGGCTCGTCGGTCGCCTTCGTGGTCGCCGAGGTCCGCGCGGTCGCCGGGGCCGGTGGGCGTGCGGTGCTCGGCGACGTGGAGGTCGGCCTGGGTGCCGACGGCGGGCTCGTCGTCCTGGCGCCCCGCGCACCGGCCGAGGTGCGTGAGTCCTTCTGGTTCGCGTGGAGCCAGTTCCACCCGGGGACCGAGCTGTGGCGGGCGCCGGACGACTGACGTCTCAGCAGCCGCCACCGGGCGACGGCCGGTCGGGGATCGACGGGTCGACGACCTCCAGGTGTACGTGCGGCCAGCTCGGCTCGGCGGTGAACTCGTCGACCTGGGACTCGAACGGCAACGGCGTCGGTCGGCCCGCGAGCACCGTCACGCCGGCCTCGACGCGGTCACCGGCCCGCACGCGGACGCCGTCGATGTGCAGGATCTTCACCTCCCACTCCGGCCGGGCGTCGGGTGCGATGACGGCGAAGTCGTCGGAGTGCTCGCAGTAGAGGACGTACGTACCCGCTCGCTTGACCGTGCCGGTGACCGGAGCGCGGATCTCGCTCTCCGGGTGGACGACGACGTCGGCCGCGGTCCGATCGCCCGTCTCGCGGTCGCGTGTGGGCAGTACGGCGGGCGCGACCGCCGTCACGAAGACATCGAGCTGGCGCGCGCCGTCGTGGTTGGACTCGTGGAAGCCGATCATCTCGACGCGCGTGGCCGGGTGGTGGAGCGTGATCCCGCCCACCGCGGCGAAGGGCGCGAACGCGCTGTCCGCGACCACGCGCGGCCGGGGCGACGGTGACACCGTCGGTGACGGAGACGCTGCCGAGTCCGACACCGGGGCGGGGCTGGCGGCCGCGGTCTGGGGCGTCGTAGCCGAGGTCGACGCGGGCGTGGCGTCGCCGGGCTCCGAGGTCGCCTCGGGCGGTGGCACCTGCGCCTGGATCGAGGCGCGGACGTCTGCGGTCGGACCGCAGGCGACGAGGAGGCTCAGGGCGATGACCGCCCCGCCCGGCACCGGCGAGCGCTTGATCCGCATCGGGCAAGCGTACGACCCGGCCGAGATCCACCCTTCCAGATATGTAGGGAGTCCTATATATTCGGCGCGGGAGAGGACACCACGTGGCGCGCACGCAGCAGGACCGCAAGGCGGAGACTCGCCGGCGCCTGCTCCGTGCCGCTGCGGAACTCTTCGCGCGAGAGGGCTACGACGCGGTCTCGGTCGATGCGATCGGCGAGGCCGCCGGTCGCACGTCCGGTTCGGTCTACGCCCACTTCGGCGGCAAGCAGGGACTCCTG
>JBFHRB010000159.1:0-7942 GCA_041591915.1 Nitriliruptorales bacterium | reverse complement strand
GCGGATCCCCTCGGGGACCTGTGCGGCTGCGAGTTCGAGCTCCACACCATCGTCCACGACGTCGTCGTCGAGGCCGTCACCACCGCGAACGGCGTGGGCGCGACCGACACCGCGCGCGTGGTCCTCACGGACCGGGCCGTCGATCGGCTGGGGGAGCGGCTCGTGCGCTGCGAGACCTGCGGCACCGAGCGCACGGGCAAGGAGGTGGACGAGGTCGTGATGCACGTCCTCGACGCGCTCGTCCGCGGGGCCGCCCCGCTCGTACCGCCGCTCAGCGGCCTCGCCATGTTCCCTGACGCCTGCTGGACGCAGCCGCCGGCGGACTGAGCGGCGCCGTCGGCGTGGTCGGGGGGCGTTCGATGGGGAACGACCCGTGGCCGAAGAACACCTCGTCGGCGAGTCGGCGGCCGGGTCCGGTGCGCAGCGCCCAGCAGCCGGCCTCGGCCATCCAGGGCTCGCGCACGAGCGACAGCAGCCGCCGCAGCGCGAGCCGCGACCGGAACCGTGCCCGGAACGTCCCGCCGTCGTAACGGTCGAGCACGGCCGGGTCGCCGTCGTCGAGGTAGCGGTAGGCCACGTGCGCGCCCAGTGCCGACAGCCGCAGGCACGGGTCGAGGCCGCCGGCCGTCAGCGGTGAGACGGCCCCGGCGGCGTCGCCGGTCACGAGGCCCCTCGCCGTCGCGATCCTGGGCAGGACACCGCCGACCGGGATCCGACCGCCTCGGTGCTCGACCTTGCGGCCACGGTCGAGGCGCCACCGTCCGCCCACGCGCGCGCGGAGCTCCGCCAGCGCCTCTGAGGGCCGGAACCGGTCGGCGTACCCGCCGACGCCGACGTGGACCTCCTCGCCGTCGTGCACGACCCACGCGAGGTAGCCCGGCGAGATCACCGGGTCGAGGTGCACCTCGAAGCGTGGAGGGCCGTCGAGCGGGACCCCCTCCAGCACGTCCTCCACCCCGACGAGGAACTCGTCGTTCGTCGGCAGCCCGAGCGCCGGGGCGACGTGGGAGGTCGCGCCGTCGGCGCCGATGACGAAGCGAGCCTCGAGCTCGATCGGGTCGGTGCCCTGCCGAAGGTGCAGGGCGGACGCCTCGCCGCGTGGTGTGAGCGAGAGGAAGTCGGTCCGGGGCATCCACGTGGCCCCGGCGTCGACCGCCTCGCCGAGCCAGCGGCGGTAGAGGTCGCCCATGCGGCCGACCCGGAACTCGTCCTCCTCACTCGACAGCGCAAGGGCGCGGCCGCCCGGTGACACGAGCACGACCTCTCGGATGGAGGGGCCGAGGCAGTCGTCGGGGAGGTCGTAGTCCTCGAGGGTGCGCCGCACGAAGATGCCCGTGGTGTGCACGCGCTCGGCAACGTCGGCCTTGCGGTCGATGATGACGACGTCGAGCCCCCACCCGGCCAGCAGCCTCGCCGACTGCAGCCCTGCCAGGCCCGCACCCACCACCGCGACGTCGTACATCGTCCCCACACGCACCCATCAGCTCGTGAGCCCGGACCTTCCCAGACCGCGGCGCCGTGCACGTACGGCCCATCGGTCGGCTGGCCCGACGGCCACGGCCCTACGGGCCATGACCGACGTGGCCCGTCAGTCCAGCTCGGGCGAGAAACGGGCGCCGGCGGTGTAGTGCCGCTCGGGGTCCTGGTCCATCGCTGGCGCGCCGCCGACGACGAGGAGTCGGTCGCCCGTCCACGCGGCGAGGGAGCCGACGCCGACGAGCGTGCCGGGGCTGGGCAGCCGCTCCCACGTGTCGGTCGACGGGTCGAACAGGGCACCCTCGCGGAAGGACCGGTTGCAGCCCTCGCCACAACCGCCGCCCCAGACGACCCAGCGGCCGAGCTCCTCGGCCCAGACGCTCGCCACGTCGCCGTCGCGTCGCGCGTCGAACGGCGGCGGGGCCAGTTCGCGCCAGTCGCCCGCGACGGGCTCCCAGACGTGGCCTGCGCCGCGCCAGTTCCCGGGCCGGTCGTCACCGAGGTGGCCGGTCCAGTACAGGATGTCGCGGCCCGTCCAGGCCGTCGCGACCACCGTGCCGATCTCCGGCGGGCTCTCGATCGTCGCCCACGTGTCCGTCGCCGGGTCGTAGACCGCGGCATCGTGGAGTTCCTCCTCGATGAAGAACTCGCTCTCGAAGGTCGTCGTGTCGCCACCGCCGAAGACGACGAGGCGGCGGCCGTTCCAGACGGCGCCGTGCAGCCCGCGGGGGGCCAGCGGGGATGGCGCGATCGTCCGCCAGGTGTTGGTGGCCGGGTCCCACGCGGCCCCGTCGGCGAACGTGTCGGTGCGCGAGATCCCGTCGGGGCTGTCGACCTGCGGTGCGAAGCCGCCCCAGACGACGACCTCATCGCCCGTCCACGTCGCGGAGAAGCCCCAGCGGGGCGCGAGCGGCGCCTCGGGGATGGCGCGGGGGCTCCCGTCGACCGGGTCGTACGCCACGCCTTCCACCGTCGGCGGGGTCGGCGGGATGTCGGGGTCGTACTCCTCGATGGGCCACCCGCCGAGGACGACGATGTCCTGGCCGGTCCACACCGCCGAGGCGGCAGAACGCGCCGCGCTCCCGCGGTCGCCGACGACACGCCACGCGTCGGTGTCCGGGCCGTACGCAAGCAGCTGGTCGCTCGAACCGTCGAAGGCGCGGTACCGCCCCACGACCACGAGTTCCGTGCCGGTCCACACCGCGTGGGCGACGTCCCACGGCTCACCGTCACGGGGAGAGGCCGCCATCGCCGTCCAGCCCTCGTCGGCCGGGATCTCGCGGAAGGGGCCCGCGACGAACTCCGACTCGCCGGGGATGGGCGTCGGGGGTGGCGTCGGCTCCGGCACGGCGGACGGTGAGGCCGTCGGCAGATCGCCGCCCGCGTCCGTGTTCGTGTCGGCTTCCGCGCAGGACGTCGTGATCAGCGCGAGCGCGAGTGCGGCGGCGCCCCAGGACCTGGCGGCCGGTCGATGCGGCATCGTGTCCCCCTTCGTCGCGCCCTGACAGACCCGACGCATGGAGCCCTCGAGAGGTTGCCCGCCCGCCCCCGGCCGATGGGCCGGGGTCGCGGGGGCGCTTCACCCCCGTCGAGGGCCGCGTCCGGCGATGCCTGCGGCGGCCAGTGCGAGCAGCCCGACCGCGGCCGCCCCACCACCGGTGGACGGGAGGCTCGGCGCCTGGGCCGGCTGGGCCGCCGGTGGCGGTGGCACGGGCGCGGGGTTCGGCGTCGGCGTGTCCGTGCAGCCCGCGCGGATGTCGCTGCAGACGTGCTGGGCGCCGGTCCGGTCGGGGTAGTTGCGCGAGCCGCGGTAGTAGAAGCTCATGCGCTCGACCCAGCCCGCGTCGTCGAGCAGGCGTGCGTCGGCGTCGGCGTAGCCCGGTTCGTCGGCCTCCTTGAGCCAGCGGTCGAGCCACGCGAGCGAGTAGTGGCGGGCCAGGGGGTTGCCCCAGCCGCCGGGGCCGCCTGGGTCCCACGCCGTGGCCGGGAAGCTCGGGATCAGCGACCACTCATAGTGCGTGCCGCCCTGGATGTTCACCTGGAAGGCCGGCACCTCCGCGGCCTCGAAGGCCAGGAAGCCCTGGCGCTTCCCATCGGGATCCGGCGGCTCCGTGAACGGCGACGGCGTCAGGAAGTAGTCGCCCGACTGCCCCATCGCCGGGACGCGGGGCGTCATGTCGTGGCCGGCCAGCGACGTCGCGAGCGCGAGGTTGTCCCACGCCACGATCGCGTCGATCGGGTTGTCCGTGCAGCACACGCCGGGCCACGGCTGGATCCCCTGGACCACCGACACGCCGGTCGCCCCGAGCGAGTGCCCGACCGCCCCGAGGCGGTCCGGGTCGATGGCCTCCCAGAAGGGGTTGAAGTCGGTGGTCGCGGCCGCCCCGCGGTCGGCGTTGGGGAACGGCGAGGTCGGGGTGGACCGGAAGAAGTCGATCGCGTCGATCAGGTTGGTGACGAACACGTCCGGGTTGGCGTTGCTGCCCTGCTGCCCATCGGGTGTCTGGTTGTCGGAGCGGCCCTGTCCACGAGGGTCGAACGTGAGGACGACGTAGCCGTTGCTCACGAGATCGCGCGCGAACCACCAGTAGAGCGTCTCGGGGGCCTGCACCGAGCCGTTGATCATCACGACACCCGGGAGCCCCGCGCCGGGCCCGGCAGACCTCGGCTTCCAGACCCGGCCGGACAGCCGCGCCCCGCCGTCGTCGTAGAACGCGACCTCGACGACCTCGCCGACGTCGTCGTAGAACGGGTCCGTGCCCGGGTAGTAGAACGGGTCGCCCGTGCACTGCTCGCCCCACGTCTCGCAGAGGTTGCCCGTGGTCCGCCAGGCCGGGTCGTCGATCTGGCGCTGCACGAACGACTGGAGGTTCGCGATCCCCTGCGAGCGCCAGCGCTCCTGGAAGGCCGGGTCCTGCTGCTCGGCTGCGGCTTCCTGCGTCTTGGCGAAGTTGCCGGCCTCGCGCTCGCCCCACTCGGGCGACGGGTAGGGCGGCCCCTCGGGGATCGCGAGCGCTGGCGCGGCCACGGCCCCCGCGACCAGCACGGACGTGGCGACCACCAGGCTGCACCGCATGCTGCGGGACATGGAACTCACGGCCGGCCTCCCCTCAGAGCACGGAGCGGCCCGGACCCTACCGGCGGCGTCCGCCGCAGCGACCCGCGACGGGCACTCAGCCGCCCTCGGCGATGCGGTTGAAGAACCCGACGATCGCGGCGTTCGTGCGGTCGGGGTCCTCGAACTGTGGGACGTGGCCCATGTCCTGCCAGATCTCGTTGCGGGCCTTCGGCAGCGCGTCGCGGACCCGGTGGGAGTACTTCGCGCTGACGAGCGGGTCGCTGGCGCCCCAGATCCAGTAGGACGGGACCTCGAGTTCCTTGAGCCGGTTCCAGAAGCTGCGACGCCCGTTGACCCGGTCCGTCGCGAGCCACCGTGCGCAGGCGACGACCGCCAGGCGGTACCGCCGGTCGCGGATGTCGCGCATGGCCTCGCCGGCGGCCGCGCGGATGTTGTGGGCGGGCACGGTCGTCGCGTCGTGGAAGAGGTCGGACACGCCGGCCTCGACCCACTCGCGCCGGACCGGCACCGGCGTGACGCCGACCCACTGGCCCCGCGCGACGCGCAGGAAGGGAGCGGCCCACGTCCACTCGTCGAACGCGACGGCGGCACACAGGTTCACGATGCCCCGGACCTTGCGCGGGTGGCGAAGGGCGACCTCGGTCGCGATGCGGCCACCCATCGAGTTGCCGACGATCCAGACCTCGCGCAGGTGGTTGCGCTGCATGTAGCCGTGGACCATCTCGGCCATCCAGCGCTGCGAGTAGCGCTTGCCGTGCGGCAGCGGTCGGGAGGACTTGCCGAACCCCGGCAGGTCGAGGGCGTGGACCTCGTAGCGATCGGCGAGGTGGTCGAACGCGGGCAGGAAGCTGACCTTGGAGGCGCCGAGTCCGTGGAGCAGCAGGACCGGCTCGCCGTAGCCCGAGACGAGCGACTCGATCTCGAGGCCGTGGACGCGGGTCCTCGTGGTCCGGATGACGCGCGTCGCCTCCGGGCCGGGCCGGAACATCGTCTCGAGCCGCAGTGCCAGGTTCAGGTCGCCGTCGACCGCGAGCCGCTGCTGGGTGAACGCGCGGACGCCGTCGACGCGGCCGGAGACGAGGTCTGCCCACGCGCTCGCGTCGGCGCGCAGGGTGGTGTCCGGATCGGGGTCCGCCCCGGGCGCGACGAAGCACTCGCCGTCGGTGATGCGGATCGTGTAGGCGAGGAGGTCCGTGATGTCGACGACGAACGTCGCGTCGAGGCCGCGTGCCTCGTGCGGCAGGAAGCGCTCGGCGAGCCGGAGGGTCGCGCTGCGGACGTCGTCGGCGCGCTCGGGGATGGCCGGTGCCTTGGGCACCACCGTGCCCTCTCCCCCGGGGGGCAGCGGCCGCTGACGCTCGGTCAAGGCCTGACTCCTCTCCGTATCGTTGAGGGTACAACCGCCACACCCGCCACACCCGGAACTCGAGCGGCCCGACGTTGACTCGGCCGGCGTCGCGTGGGTCGGGTGGGGGAGGTTGTCAACGTCCTCGTCCCTCCTGTCGGCGACTCTCGCGCTGTGGATAGCCTTCGTTGCGGCGGCAACCGCCGCCGTTCGGACAGGGATGGCCGAGCCGCGCGGCCACGGTCAGGGGCCGGAGGGCCAGAGGGGCAGGCGCAGGGTGGACGGCGCAGTGCACGATCCGCGCGGGGCACCGGGGTGGCGGGTCCTCGCGCGCACGTGGACCGGGGTCGTGCTGATCAGCTTCAGCGCCGTCTACGTACGACTCGCGGACGTGGAGGCCGCGCGCTCGGCCCTGCTCCGCGGGGCCTACGCGCTGCCGGCCTTCCTGCTCCTGCTCGCCTGGCGTCGCGCAGCCGGGCGGAGCGCCCGCCTGCACCCGGTGGCCGTCGCCGCGGGCGTGTGCCTGGGCATCGACCTCGTGACGTGGCACGCCTCGATCGGCATCATCGGCGCCGGCCTCGGGACGGTCCTGCCGAACCTGCAGGTCGTGATCGTCGGGATCATCGGCGTGGCGTGGCTGGGGGAGCGGCCCGCACGTTCGTTCTGGGGCGCGCTGCCGCTGGTCATCCTCGGGGTGTGGCTGCTGGCCGCGGCCGGCGAGTCCGTGGTCGCGGACGGCTCGCCCGTCCTCGGCGTCGGCTTCGGCCTGGTCACGGCGGTGGCGTACTCGTTCTTCCTCGTCCTCGTCCGGTTCGCGCGGATGCGCGGGGCGAGCGCCCCGGAGGCGATGGCCTCCGCGACCCTCGGCGCCACGCTGGTCATGGGCGTCGCGGCGGCCTGGGAGGGCGTGCTCGGCCCGGCGCCCACGCTCGAGTCCAACCTGTGGCTCCTGGCCCTCGCGCTCGGGTCGCAGTTCGGCGGGTGGCTCCTGCTGTCGTCGAGCATCGATCGGCTCCCGGCGGCGATGACCTCGGTCGCCCTCCTGCTGCAGCCCGTGCTCGCGCTGCTCTGGGGGGCGCTCCTGCTCGCCGAGCCGCTCGGCCCGGTGCAGCTCGGCGGCGCCGCCGTGGTGCTGGCCGGGGTCGCCATCGCGCACCGGGCCACGGCCGCGGTGGGCCCAGCCACCGAGCGCGGGGCGAGCGCGCCGGCTGCCGCCGACTGAGGGTCAGCCCCGGAGTCGCGCGACGACGGCGTGCTCGATCGCGTCGCGCTCGCGGTCGAGCGTGGCGACGTGCAACGACCTCCGCAGCCAGACGAGCCGGGACCGCCGACCGAGGGCCCGGCGGAGGATCCGGCCGGACACTGGGTGGACCGACTCGTCGGTCCGCGACTGGACGACGAGCGACGGGCGGTCGAGCCGCCGGGCAGCCATCAGGCCCCGTCGCATGATCGTCACGAGCTGCGCGGCGGCACGCGTGGGGAACCCGGCGTAGGTGATCCAGTAGGCGGTCATCGCCTCGTCGAGGTCGGGGGCGCCGTCGTCAGGCCACTCCACGACCGGCCTGAACCGGTGCGCGAGGGGCGTGAGGTACAGCGTCGGGTCGCGGACGAGGACGGGACTGTTGATCGTGGTCACGGACGCCGCGCCGGTGCGCTCTGCCAGGAGCAGGCCGATCAGCCCACCCATCGACAGCCCCACGAGATGGACGCGTTGGTGGTCCGAGACGGCCGAGGTGGCGGCCGCGGCGGAGGCGATCCAGTCGTCGGCGGAGGTCCGTTCCAGATCCTGCATCCGGGTCCCGTGCCCGGCGAGTCGCGGTACCGACACGGAGTAGCCGCGCTCGTGGAGCGCTGTTGCGAGGGGGCGGAAGTGCGCCGGGGTGCCCGTGAAACCGTGGATGAGGACCACCGCCTCGCGGTTCGTGCCGCTCGCCTCGAACGCCGCGGCGAGCGGGTCCATGAGTTCAGGCATCAGTCCGCTGCTGCGCGCGTCGCGTGGCCCGCGGTCACGGTCGCCTCGTCGTACCGGGCGAACACGATGC
>JBFHRB010000158.1:0-8027 GCA_041591915.1 Nitriliruptorales bacterium | reverse complement strand
GACCCGCGTCTCGTTCAGCAAGCGCATCGAGGCCGGTGCGTCCGTCTCGTACGGCCATCGCTGGAGCGCGCCCTCGGACGGGTGGCTGGCCACCCTGCCCATCGGGTACGCCGACGGCGTGCCGCGCCTGCTCAGCAACCGAGGCGAGGTCCTGATCGGGGGTGGCCGCCGACCGATCGCCGGTAGCGTCTGCATGGACCAGATCCTCGTCTGGTGCGGCGACGACGAGGTCGCGATCGGGGATGAGGCCGTCCTCCTCGGTGCGCAGGGACCGGATCGGATCCGAGTAGAGGACTGGGCGGCGCACGCCGAGACGATCACCTACGAGATCGTCACCAACCTCGCCGACCGGCGCGTCCCGCGACGACACGTGGGGACCGGGTGACGGGCAGAACGGAGACGAACGTGGCGCGCACACCGTGGCCCGCGCTCGCTGTCGTGGCTGCGGGGGCGGGGCTGGGCTACGCGATCGAGCGGTACTTCCTCCATGGCCGGCTCGCCGTCCCGCCGAGCGTCGGCCCCGAGCTCGGCTCGATCGGCGGGGAGACCGTCCATCTCGACGGTCCGGAGGGGGTCGTCGTCGCCGTCGAGTCGTACGGCCCCGTCGACGCACCCCAGATCGTGTTCGCGCACGGGTGGTGCTGCACGGGCAGGGTCTGGCACGAGCAGGTCCTCGCGCTCGCGGATCGCTACCGCCTGGTGACCTACGACCAGCCCGGCCACGGCCGCACATCGCGTCCGGCCACCGACACGTACACCGTCGACCTGCTCGGTGACACGCTCGCGGCCGTCATCCGGGGGGCCACCCGGCCCGGTCCCATCGTGCTCGTGGGGCACTCGCTCGGCGGCATGACGCTCTTCAACGTCTCCCGCCGCCACCCCGAGCTGTTCGCCGAGCGCGTGCACAGCGTCGTCCTGCTCTCGACGACCTCGCGGGCCAACGTCCCCGACGTGCCCCTCGGGATCGGCGTGCAGACGGCCGCACGCATCGAGCTCGCGGTCAGTCGGCTGCTCGGGCGCGTGGACCGACGCGTGCTCGGCTTCACCAAGGCGGCCTACCGCGCCTCGAGCGACCTGAGCTTCCTGATCACGAAGTACCTCGGCCTGTCGCGTGGGGCGACGGCGGCCCACGTGGACTTCACCGAGCAGCTCGTGCTCGACTCGTCCATGCGGATGATCGTGGGACTCACGCCGCCGGTCCTGCAGCTCGACGAGGACGACGGCCTGGACTGCCTGACCGTTCCGACCACGATCGCCGTCGGCACGGCCGACCGCCTCACCCCGCCGGGCCTGAGCCGGCGCATGGCTGCGCGCTGCCGTCATGCCGAGCTCGTCGAGCTCGCGGGTATCGGACACATGTCACAGCTCGAGGCCCACGCGGCGGTCAACGCCGTGATCGATCGCCACGGCGCCATGCTCGCCGAGGCGCTGACGGAGGTGGCGTGATGGCGCTCGGCCTGTCCGACGTCGCGGTCGGCTGCTGGACCTCCCCGCACTCCCCGACGGGCTGCACCGTCGTCCTGCCCCCGGAGGGGGCACTCGGTGCGGTCGCGGTCCGGGGCGCCTCGCCCGGGACGCGCGAGGGCATCGCGCTCGGACGCGACGGCAAGCTCACCGTCATCCACGGTGTCGTGCTCAGCGGCGGCAGTGCGTACGGGCTCGCCACGGCCGACGGCGTCGTTCGCTGGCTCGAGGAGCAGGGACGTGGCTACGAGATCGCCGTCGGCCTCGTGCCCATCGTGGGCGCCGCCATCGTCCTCGACCAGGGTGTCGCCTTCCCCGAGCACCGGCCCGACGCGGCCGCGGGCCGGGCCGCGTGTGAGGCGGCCACCTTCGACGACCCCCCGGAGGGTGGCGTCGGGGCGGGCGCAGGGACGACCGTGGCCAAGGTCGGCGGCTTCCAGCACGCGTGGCGCGGTGGCCAGGGCGTCGCGGTGCGCCACCACGACGACCTCGTCGTGGGCGCGATCGTGATCAACAACGCCGTCGGCGAGGTCCTCGGCGAGGACGGTCAGCCGATCGCCGCGACGCGCGCGGCCGACGACGCGCCCCGGTTCCCGTTCGACGAGCTCCCCGAGCCGTCGGAGGACGAGCTGGCGCGCATGTTCCAGGACATGGGGGGCCCCACCGCGAACACCGTGATCGGGTGCGTGGTCACCAACGCCCGGCTCGACAAGGCCGCGGCCCACCGCGTCGCGGACCTCGCCCACGGCGGGATCGTGCGCAGCGTCCGGCCGCCCCACACGCAGTTCGACGGGGACGCGTTGTTCTGCGTGGCGACCCAGCACGTCGACGCCGACCTCGACCTCGTGAGCCTGCTCGCGCAGGACGCGGTGGCCGAGGCTGCGCGTCGTGGACCGGCCGCCGCGGCCTCCGCGTGGGGTCTCCCGGGATTGGCCGACGCCCCCAGGTGACCGCGGTCCGCGCTGCACGAGCCGATATCCCGGCGAAACGGACGTGCGCTGGGCTCGCGCTCTCGGCAGCCGATGTGTGCCCCCCGGTACCCTGCGCACCACGGTTCGCACCTGTCAGACGTCCGCCGCGTCCGGGTGCCATCGACCGTTCTCACCGCTGTTCTCGACCGAAGGTGCCCTCGTGGCTGCCGACCACGTCGTCGTCGACCTCGGCGTCGACCCGTTCTCGCTGGGGGCCGACCGCCTTCGCGAATGGGGCGAGCTGACGGGTGCGGCACACGACTGCACCCGGTGCGACCTCCACGAGGGGCGGACCCGCGTCGTGTTCGGCGACGGAGACCCCGACGCCGACCTGATGATCATCGGTGACGCCCCGACCCGGCAGGAGGACCTGCAGGAGAAGCCCTTCCTCGGGGCCGGCGGCAACATGCTCAACAGCGCGCTCGGCGACGCCGGGCTGGAGCGCTCCGCGGTCTACCTGACCACGATCGTCAAGTGCCGACCTCCCCAGCAGCGTCAGCCGCTGATCGAGGAGGTCGAGCGCTGCAGTCCCTACCTGCTCGAGCAGCTCGCCCACGTGCGCCCGAAGGTCGTCGTCACGATGGGTGAGTGGGTCACCCAGCTCCTCCTGCGCCGCCGCGTTCCCATCCGCCGCGTCGCGGGTTTCCGGTTCGACATGTACGGCGCGACCCTCATCCCGACGTTCCACCCCAGCGCGGCCCTGCGCGGCGACCCGCGCGCCGTCGCGACGATCCGCCGCGACATCCACACGGCCAAGGCCGTCCTCGACGGGCGGCTGGCCTCGGGCGCGGAAGCCGTCTCCGAGTACCTGGCCCGGCAGAGCTGACATGACCGCGCTTCGCGTCCGCACCGACGGTCCGGACGGAACCCGGCAGGTCGCCATGCACGTGGCAGGGGTCGTCGAGCCCGGTGACGTGATCGCACTCAGCGGAGAGCTGGGCGCTGGCAAGACGTGCTTCGTCCAGGGCGTCGCCCGCGGCCTCGACGTCGACGGCCCGGTGACGTCCCCCACGTTCACGCTCCTCAAGAGCTACGTGGGGCGCGTGCCCATCGTCCACGTCGACGTCTACCGACTCGACACGCTGCAGGACGTCCTCGACCTCGGTGACGAGGTCATGTCGCCCGACGCGGTCACCTGCATCGAGTGGGGTGACGCGGTCGGGGGACTCCTGCCCGACGACCGCCTGGAGGTCGAGATCCGCGTGGACCTGCGCGGCGACCACGACGCGCGGATCCTCGACCTCGAGGGGCACGGCTCCTGGGCCGCGCGGCTGGGCGGGTTGCGTGCCACACTCGACGTCATCCACGAGGACGGGGCCACCGCGTGCTGATCCTCAGCATCGAGACCTCAACCCAGCAGTCCTCCGTCGCCCTCGCCGCCGAGGACCGCATCGTCGCGGCCGCGCGGCTGGGGGAGGGGCGCCGGCACGGTGAGTTCGTCGGGCCCGCGATCCGGTTCTGCCTCGACCAGGCGGGCGCGGAGCCGCAGGACATCACCGGCATCGCCGTGGGCACGGGCCCCGGCCTCTACACCGGCCTCCGTGTGGGTATCGCGACGGCGCAGACGATGGCGATGAGCCTCCGGCTCCCCGTCGTCGGCCTGAGTGGGCTCGACGTCCTGGCCTTCCAGTTCCGGCACACCCGGCCGCTCATCTGCGCTGCGCTCGACGCCCGCCGCAAGGAGGTCTTCTGGGCCTCGTACCGACCGGTGCCGGGCGGGGTCCAGCGCGTCTCGGACCCGCAGGTGGGTGCGGCCGAGAAGCTGGCCGCGGAGATCGTCGCCCATGGCGAGGAGTGCCTCGTGGTGGGCGACGGCGGGGTCCGCTACCAGGGTGCGCTCGAGGACGCAGGTGCCCAGGTCGCCGGGATCGAACAGGCCTGGCCACTGGCCGAGCACCTCGCCGAGCTGGCGATCCCACGCTTCATCCGGGAGGAGACCGAGCAGCCCACGGACCTCCAGGCGATGTACCTGCGCCACGCCGACGCCCGCATCGGGTGGGAGACGCGTGGTCGGATGCAGGGTGGGACGGGGGACTCCTGATGGCCATCGCTCCCCGTGATCGAACCGGACACCTCGCTCGCCTGCGCATCGAGCGGATGCGGCCTCGCCACGTCGCCCGCGTCCAGGACATCGAGCGCCAGGTCTACCCACGGCCGTGGTCGCCCTCGCTGTTCCGCACTGAGGTCCGGGGCGAGGACCGCGTGTACCTCGTCGCCCGCGATGGCCGCCGCATCGCCGGCTACGCCGGGGTGCTGTTCGCGGTCGGCGAGGCCCACGTGACCACCGTGGCGGTCGATCCCGCGCGGCAGGGCGAGGGGATCGGGACACGGCTCGTCGGCGAGCTCCTGGCGGCGGCGCGAGCCGAAGGCGCCTTCGCTGCGACGCTCGAGGTCCGGGCGAGCAACGACGCCGCACGCCGCCTGTACGAACGATTCGGCTTCGTCGACGCCGGCCTCCGACCGCGGTACTACGCGGACAACGGCGAGGACGCCCGGATCATGTGGCTGCACGACCTCGACGGCCGTGTCGCCGCCCGCCGGATCGCCGGCGAACTCGTGGCCGCGGGTGCGCCGGTGCCCGCGAGCCTGCGCCAGGAGTGACGACGTGCTGGTGATGGGCATCGAGACGAGTTGCGACGAGACCGCGGTCGGGATCGTCGAGGACCGATTCACCGTGCGGTCCAACGTCATCGCGTCACAGGTCGAGCTGCACGCTCCCTACGGGGGCGTCGTTCCCGAGGTCGCGGCACGCGCCCACCTCGACCAACTGCTGCCGACGATCGACTGGGCGCTCGTCGAGGCGGGCTGTCGGCTCGACGACCTCGACGCGATCGCGGTCACGTCCGGCCCCGGGCTCGTGGGCGCGCTGCTCGTCGGCGTGTCCGCCGCGAAGGGGCTCGCCCTGTCACAGGGGGTCCCGCTGCTCGGCGTCAACCACCTCGAGGCGCACGTCGTCGCCTCGCAGCTCGAGTTCGGCGAGCTCGAGCCCCCGCTCCTCGCCCTCCTCGTCAGCGGCGGGCACTCGAGCATCGTCGTCTGGGACGGGAGCGGCTTCCGGCAGCTCGGCGCGACGGTCGACGACGCGGCCGGCGAAGCGTTCGACAAGATCGCGCGCTTCATGGGCCTGGGCTACCCCGGAGGCCCGGTCATCGATCGCCTGTCCAGGGACGGCGACCCGACGGCGGTCGACTTCCCGCGCCCGATGATCCACGACCCGAGCTACGACTTCTCGTTCTCGGGCCTCAAGACGGCCGTCGTCCGCTACATCCGTGAGCGTGAGGCGGCCGGCGAGGAGCCAGACGTCGCCGACGTGGCGGCCAGCTTCCAGGAGGCCATCGTCGACGTGCAGGTCAAGAAGTCCCTCGCGGCCGCAAGGGCCGAGGGCATCGAGCGACTCGTCCTCGCGGGCGGCGTTGCCGCCAACTCGCGCCTCCGGGAGAAGATGGCCGCCGACTGCGCCGAGGCCGGGATCCGCGTCCTCGCGCCCTCGGTCCGGCTGTGCACCGACAACGGTGCGATGGTCGCCGCCTCCGGGTCCAACCTGCTCGCCGCAGGTGAGGTCTCCGCCCTCGACCTGGCCGTCGACCCCAGCCTGCCGATCGCTGGATGAGGCGCCGGCCGCGGTGGCGGCGCGCGGAGGTCGGTGACCTCCGCGACGTGATGCAGCGCCTCGAACGATGGGAGTGCGACACCGGCGGGGCCGTTCGGCACATGTTCCCGCTGTCTGCGCTCGAGGGCTACGGCGTCGACGTCCTCCGCGTGGCTGCGGCCACGGACGGGCGCTGGGCCTGTGCGGTGATCCTCCCGGGCCACGTCCTCGTCCCGTGCGGCGACCCTGAGGTCCTGGCGGCCGCCGGCAACCCCGAGCGGAAGTGGCGGCTGCTGGTCGGTGACGCCGCGGCGTCAGACGCACTCCTCGGCGATGCCACGGCTGACCCCGGTGCTCGAGTCCACGTCCAGCGGTACCTCACCGTCCAGCGAGACCGCGTACCGACGGTCGAGCACCTGCCGGACCCGGGGGTCCGTCGCGCAACGCCCGACGACCTCGCGCGGCTCGCGGACCTCGCTGTCCAGCTGCACGTCGACGACGGCTTCGGCCCCGACCCGGGTCGTAGCGGCTGGCGCGGCTACGCCTCCCGGCTCAGCACGTCCATCGACCGTGGCAACGTCTTCTGCGTCGGGCCGGTGGGCCAGCCCCTCGCCAAGATCGAGCGCTCGGTCTCCTCGGCCCGGTACGGCGTCCAGCTGGCCGGGATCTGCGTGGACCGGCAGCATCGCGGCGAAGGGATCGGCACGGCGATGGTCGCGGCAGCCGTGCGCGCGGCGACGGCAGAGCTCGAGCCCACCCGGCCGATCTCGCTGCACGTCCGTGCGGACAACATCGCGGCACTGCGTGCCTACGTGCGGTCAGGCTTCGTCGACGGCGAGGAGTGGCGCCTCGCCGTGCGGGCGTGAGTCAGTCGTTCAGCACCTGCGCGAGGCGCAGTTCGGTGACGAGCTCCTGGGAGTCCACGGCGAGGACGGCGGAGAGCGCGTCGAGATCGCGCTCTCGCAGGGTCAGCATGCGGCCGTTGTAGTCGCCGCGCTGGGCCTGGATCGAGCTGGCGAAGCGGTTGATCGTCTCGAGGCGGTCGTCGCCGTTGTGGTCGAGGCGCGTCAGGTCGAGGACGAGCCGCTCGGGCGTTCCCTCGCTCGTCGCCCTGGCCGTGGCTGGCCGCGGTAGGAGCGTGTGCAGGGGCACGCCGTAGAACCCGGCGAGCTTGTTGAGCTTGGCGATCGAGATCGCGCGATCGCCGCGCTCGTACGAGCCGACGACCACGGCCTTCCACGTCCCCTCGGAGCGCTCCTCGACGTCGTGGAGCGTCAGCCCCTGCTGCTGCCGGATGGAGCGGAGCCGCTCCCCGAGCGCCTTCTGGTGGTCGCTGTTCACGCGGTGCTCCTCACGCTCGGGCGGACGCGGATCGCCGTGCCGACGATGAGCGCCGCGAGTGCGAAGGCGCTCAGGCTGGTGATCGGCGCGCCCGTGCGGGGGAGCGCCTGCCCCGCGACCGTGGGTCCGTCGCCGGTGGCGTCCGGAGCGGCCGGGGCGGGACGGCTGGCCTGGACGCCCAGGACCTGGGCGGTCGGCTGGTCGTTGCCGGCCAGGACCTCGTCGGTTGACGTCAGGACGAACTCGACGGGCGTGGAGCCCTCGGATGCCGTGGTCGCGACCACCGCCGGCGAGGCGGGCGCCAGCACGTAGCCGAGCGGCACGTCGACGAGGACGACCGTGGCCTCACCGCAGGCCGTCACGACCTCGATCGCGCCGCCGGGCAGGGCGAGGGTCTCCCCACCGACCGCGATCACCGCGTCCGCGACGGGAGCACCATCGACGTCCACGACGTCGACCGCGATCGAGCAGCTCGGGCCCGTCGCGCCACGCGAGCCTCCGCCCGCCAGCACGCCCGTGTCGCCGTTGCCGGTGCTGCCGGTGTCGCCGGTGCCGGTGCCGGTGCCGGTGCCGGTGCTGCCGTTGCCGGTGCTGCCGTTGCCGGTGCTGCCGTTGCCGGTGCTGCCGCTGCCGGTGCTGCCGCTGCCGGCGCTGTCGGTGTC
>JBFHRB010000157.1:0-8082 GCA_041591915.1 Nitriliruptorales bacterium | reverse complement strand
TCGAACGCGCCGCGCAGCAGCAGCCGCGGCAGCGGCGTCGTCCCCCCCGTGCCCAGCAGCGCGAGCAGGCCGACCGAGGCGGCCAGCGGCCACAGGCGTGACCGGAAGCCGCGGACCAGCGCGGGGACGAGCACCAGCGCGAGGAGCCCCCAGGGCACGACCCAGAAGACCAGTCCGGCGTTGAGGTCCTCGAGGAAGTCGAAGCGGCTCGCGTGCGGGATCGGGAGCTGGGTGATGGGGTCGGTCGCGGACCACAGCCAGTAGGACAGGACGACGATGACGAGGACCGCGACGAGGGCGGTGGCGTACTGGGCCGCCCGCACCGTCGGTCGCAGGATCCGGCGGAGCCGCCGGGCCGCGAGCGGGGCGAGGTTGCGCGGGGTGATCGCGGTCGGGTGGGCGTCGTCCTCGTCCTCGAGGGGCAGCCCGATGTGGTGGAGCACCGCGGCGACGATGACCGGGCCGAGGATGAACACCGCACCGAACAGGGTGGTCACGTGGTGGGCGGCCGTGGTCGCGGCGGTGACGGCGGTCGCGGCGAGGAGGTCCCTCCGGTCGCCGTCGCGGACCCAGCGGTGGATCCACGGCGTGGCGTTGAGCAGGAACCCCAGCGACAGCATCGTCGGGAGCTGGCCGAACACGTGGACCGTCTCGGCGATCGAGGTCGAGAGCACGGCGAGGACGGCGGCGTAGCCGGCGGCGCGGCGACTGACCCAGATGCGCGAGAACCGGTAGACGCCGGTGATCACGAGGAGGATCGCCGCGAGCTGCACGACGATGAACGCGGGCCGCAACCCGATGCCGTGCGAGAGCAGGGCGACCAGCTGGTGGCTGCCCGGCGGGTAGGACGTGATCGGGAAGCCCGTGTACCAACGCGGGTCCCAGTGGTCGAACCACCAGCGCCGGTAGTGGTCGGCGAAGAAGATGTGGATCAGCGCGTCGTAGGTGCGCGCGTAGGTGCCGGCCAGGAGGAGGCCGCCGTGGTAGAGCACGGCGGCCCCGAGCGCCCCGAGGAGCGTGCGGTCGACCCGTGGCTCGTGGGTCGTCCGCACGCGGCGCCTGGGCGCGACCTCCTCGTCCGACGCCTCGGTCACCGGTCGTCCTCGGCGGCGTGCGCGATGAGCACGCTGACGAGCAGCATCGCCATCAGGGCGATCTGGAGGTGGACGATCTGCACGAGGGTCTCGTGGGCCGAGGCGAGGACGACGACCTGCAGGATGCCACCCGCGAGCACCACGCCGGAGGCGCGGGTGCGCCCGGCCGCGAGGTCGTGGTTCACGACGGCGTTGGCGACGGCGAACAGGCCGGTCGCGAGGGCGTACTTCCACAGCAGCGGTGCCACGGCCAGGTAGGCGTCGCCGAACAGCAGGCCGATGACGAACTCCGGGGCGATGGCGGCGACCACGACGACCGCGAGGCTCAGCGCCCCGGTCAGGCCGCCCGAGAGCCAGAGCAGTCGGTTTTCGTCCTCGCCACGGGCCGCGCGGCGCGCGACGAGCGGGAAGAGGAGCGCCACGAGGGACCAGGAGCCGTAGAAGACGAGCCGGCCGATCAGCGCGACGGCCGCGTAGGCGCCCGCCTCGGCGGCCGGGAAGCTGGCCTTGACGATGAGCACGTCGGAGTTGTTGATGAGCATCTGGCCGACGAGCAGGACGGCGGAGCCGCGCATCAGCGAGGTGAGGTCGGCCCGCTCGTCGGCGTCGAGGGGCCGCGCCTCGCCGTCGGCGCGCGTGCGGGCGACCAGCCAGGCGGCCACGAACGAGGCCGCGATGCCGGTGACCGCCCCGTTGACGGAGAAGCCGGCCCAGACGAGCCCGAGTCCCACCGCGAGGCGTGCCCACATCTCGGCCTGGAAGCTCCCGGCGAGGCGCGCGAAGCGCGTGGCGCCCTGCAGGACGCCACGGTGGACGCCCTGGACGAGGTAGAGCGGGACGGCCACGCCGAAGATGACGAAGGGCCAGGCCGAGGGGGACCCGAAGACGCGCTGGAGGGCCGGGGCGCCGAGCACGAGGGCGCCGGTGGCGAGCCCGCCCGCGATCCAGGCCCAGCGCAGCAGCACGGCCCGCTGCGGGGCCGCGGTGCGACCGAGGGCGTGGGCCGTGGCGGTGCTGCGGGCCGCGACCAGCTCGAGCGCGGCGGTCGCGACGGTCATGACCAGCATGAGCGTGACGATCAGGCTCACCTCGGCGAACGCAGCGGGCCCCAGCGCGCGGCCAGCGACGAGGTTGAAGGCGTAGTTGCCCAGGTGCACGAGCGTGGCGCTCGCGAGGAAGACGAGGCCTCCGCCGCCGACCTCGGCGAGCCCCGTCGAGGCCCCGGGCGCAGTGTTGGCGCCCTGGGGAGCGGGCGCGGTGACGGTCGCGCTCACGCCGAAAGCTCCTTGCTGAGCCGCCAGCGATTGCCGTCGGCGGTGCGGACGTAGCTGATGCGGTCGACGAGGCGGCGCGCGAGGTGGAGGCCGTAGCCGCCCTCTCGCAGCTCGCCGGGGGAGACCGTCGGCAGCTCACGCGTGTCGAGCGGGGTGCCGTCATCGGCCACGACGACCTCGACCCGGTCGCCGAGGTGGGCGAGGTACACCGAGACGTTGCCCGTCGGTGCTGCGTGGCGGATCACGTTCGTCAGGATCTCGTGGACCGCGAGCTCGAGGTCGAGGGCGTCGCGGCCGAGCTCGCTCCACGTGCTGGCATCGAACAGGCGGGCGATCGCCGCGCGCAGGGTCGACAGCTCGGCGAGGGCCGGCGGGATGGTCAGGTCGAGTGTCTGGGTCATGCGACGTCCTCCGTGGCGATGACGACGGCGAGGGTCAGGTCGTCGTCGATCGGGGCGCCGCCACCGAAACGGCGGACGGCGTCCTCGATGCGGGTGATCAGCTGGGCGGCGGTGCCGGTGTGCGTGTCGACCAGGGCGAGCAGGCGTTCGACGCCGAAGGCCTCACCCTCGCGGTTGCGCTGGTCGATGGCACCGTCCGTCCCGAAGAGCGCGATGTCGCCCGGGGCGAGCCGCAGGATCTCGTCCTGGGCAGCGGAGAAGGAGGTCACCCCGAGCGGGGCTGCCCCGGGCAGCAGCAGCTCGGCGTCCCCGTGCCGCGACCGGTGGACGATCGGGGACTGCCCGGCGCTCGCGTACGTGATCGTGCGGTCGCGGCTGTCCAGCCTGGCGATGCACATGGACGTGAACATCTGGGCGTCGACCAGCGCGTCGTAGGTCTCCTGGTTGGTCGCCGCGACGACCGTGGCCGGGGCGGCGTCGGGCAGGTCGGTGATCCAGCGCCGTGCGGCGAGCTGCACGACCGCCATGAGCAGCGCCGCCGCGAGTCCCTTGCCGGACACGTCGCCGACGGTCAGGTACAGGTGGTCGGGGCGGCTCACGTGGTCGAGCAGGTCACCGCCGACGGTCCTGGCAGCGGTCGAGCCCGTGGCGACGTCGAAGCCGGCCAGGCGAGGGGAGGACGCGGGGCGGAGCCGCTCCTGGACGGTGGCGGCCAGCTCGAGCTCGGCCTGAACGCGCGTCGATTCGATCGTGCGGTGGTGCAGGCGGATCGTCTCGAGCATCGTCAGGAGATGGCCGACGCCGGTCAGCGCGAGCCAGTGATCCGACGGGTCGAAGGCGCCGGCGATCGGCCCGACCAGCGCGATCACGCCCTCGATGCCCTCGGCCATGAGTGGCAGTGCCAACGCGGGCCCGTCGCCGACGCCCAGGGCGCTGCCGTCCGCGACGGTGACAGGCCGACCGGAGCGTGCGGCGAACACCAACGCGGAGGTCAGGTCGACCACGCGTGGATGTCCGGCCACCGTGGTGGTGCCGTCGACGTCGACGAGCGCGTAGGCCGCTTCGCAGCGCAGCAGCCGGGCCAGGTCGCGCACGCTGCGCTCGAGCGCGACGTCGACGGCGAGCGTCGGGGCGGGCGCGGCCGTCAGGTCGCACAGCGCCAGCAACCGCCGGCGCGTGTCGTCGAGCTCGCTCAGCGCGCTGGTCAGCAGCGGGTCGACCGTGGTGTTCACGCGGCCACCTGCGGGGCGAGCGCGGCCGCGATGTCCGCGTGGACGGGCAGCGTCGCGTCGAGGCCGGTCAGCTCGAGGATGATCCGCACGGCCGGGGACGGGCTCGTGAGTGCGAACGCCTCGCCGAGCTCGCGGTACGCGCCGACGAGGACGGCGAGGCCGGTCGAGTCGATGAACCCGGTGGCACCGAGGTCGACGATGACCCGTTCGTGGTGGGCGCCCTGGATGGCGGCGCGGACCTCGTCGGCCGTGTGTGCGTCGAACCGGCCGGCGGGCTGGACAACCGTCGCGTTCGCGCGGTTCGCGGTGTGGATCTGCACGTTCATGCTCCTCTGACGGGGTGGGGTGCAGGAGTGTTCTCGGCACCAACCCGCGTGAACTTTATAGTACGCAATAGAGTTTTATGCAGAAAAGTTGCCCGTGGGTCTTGACAGAACTTCGTGCAACGCCATAAAGTTCTACGAAGTTGCTGCCGATACCCGAGTGAGCCGGCCGCGAACCACGCGGTAGACGAGAGGAACGAAGTCCATGCCACGCATCTCGACCGCAGACCTGGTCGCGGCGATCCGTGCACGGACGGGCGAGACCCAGGAGGAGTTCGCACGGACCCTCGGGGTGTCGTTCACCACCGTCAATGCCTGGGAGCGCGGCCGCGCCGAGCCGCGACGCGCGAAGCGCCTGATGCTCGAGGAGCTGGCCGGCGACCTCGAGGTCGAGGTCGCCGAGACGCTGCGTGTCCTGGTCATCGACGACGACCCGGTCTCACGCACGATCGTGGAGGGCTACGTCGCCTCCGCCGGGCTCAAGGCCGACACGATGACCGCAGGCAACGGCGTCGACGGCCTCATCCGCTGCGGCGAGCACCGCCCACACCTGCTCTTCCTCGACATCATGATGCCCGGGCTCGACGGCTTCGACGTCGCCGACCGGGTCTCGCAGATGGACGACCTCCCGACCGAGATCGTCTTCATGACCTCCTCGCGCGAGCCGGACGTGCTCGCACGGGCCGAGGC
Organism: Nitriliruptorales bacterium; assembly: GCA_041591915.1. Classification (GTDB taxonomy): domain Bacteria; phylum Actinomycetota; class Nitriliruptoria; order Nitriliruptorales; family Nitriliruptoraceae; genus JBFHRB01. The sequence continues at coordinate 3,068 of JBFHRB010000157.1, read as the reverse complement.
GTCGCCCGCGATCGCGGTCCTCGCCAAGCCCCTGGACGCCGAGATCGTCCGGAGCCTCATCACGACTGCGTCCGAGAGGACCTCCGCATGAGCATCATCACGACCCTCCGACACCACCGCCGCTCGATCGCCTCCGCCACGGTCGCCTTCGGCGTGCTCGCGGCCGGGACCGTCTTCACGATCCAGGGCAGCCAGGCGCGCCACCTCGACGCTGTCCGGTCGACCGTCACGACCGAGGGCGCCCGGGTCAGCGCCGAGCTGTCCCGTGCCGTCGACCGCCGTGTGTTCGCGACGCAGGAGGTCCTCGGGTACGCGACCGGCGCCATCGAGGACGGTGAGCTCGACCCCGACGCCTTCCAGGACTTCGCGCGACGCGTTGCCGAGCGCTCGGCGGTGCCCCTGCGAAGCGTGCAGCTCGCGCCCGATGCCGTCGTGACCTACGTCTACCCGCTCGAGGGCAACGAGGCCGCCATCGGCCACGACCTCCTCGGCGACGCCGACCGCCGCCAGGCCGTGCTGGACACGATCGAGGCAGGCACGACCATGGTCGCCGGGCCGCTCGACCTCATCCAGGGCGGCACCGCGATCATCGCCCGGGTCCCCGTGTTCACGGGTGAGGACCGGGAGTTCTGGGGCCTCGCCACCGTGCTCGCCGACTGGGAGCCCCTCCTCGCCGACGCCGGCCTGGATGCACTCCCCGACGACGTCGAGGTCGCCGTCCGCGGCGCCAACGCGACGGGGGCCGACGGGCCGACCTTCTTCGGCGACGAGGCCGTCTTCGCCGGCGACCCCATCACCTTCGACGTGAAGCTGCCGACCGGGTCCTGGCAGCTCGGGATCCTCCCGGCCGGCGGTTGGGCAGCGCAGGTCTGGCCCGAGACGACCTTCGTCGCGATCGCGGGACTCATCGTCGCCCTCACCATCGCGGTCCTGATCGGACGCGTCGTGCAGGCCCGTGACGACTTCCGCCGGCTGTCGCACAACCTCGAGAACCTCGTGGACGGCATCGACGCGGTGATCGTCGAGGTCGACCGCGCGGGCGTCATCACGTCCGCCAACCGGGGAGCGGTCGCCTTCGCCGGGCTGGACGCGAGTCGCCTCATCGGCACGCCCGTCCGGGACGTGGACGAGCTGGCCGGCCTCCGCGAGCTGATCCTGCCGGCCCTCGACGGGCTCGAGGTCGGGACCTCGGACTTCGTCCAGCAAGGCGACGCCGGAGAACGCCGCTTCCTCGCGGACGTCTCGCCCCGACGGGGTGGCGGCGCCATCGCGATCGCGCAGGACGTCACCGACCGAGTCGAGGTCGAGGCGATCCGCGCCGAGAACGAGGCGATGGCCCGCGCCGGCCGCCTCAAGGACGAGTTCCTCGCCGGCATGAGCCACGAGTTGCGCACCCCGCTCAACGGCATCATCGGGCTGTCCTCCATCCTCGGGAAGCGGACCTTCGGGGAACTCAACGACAAGCAGTCCGAGTACGTCGGCCAGATCCACGCGTCGGGCAAGCACCTGCTCTCCCTGATCAACGACGTGCTCGACCTCGCCAAGATGGAGTCGCGCCAGGAGGAGCTCGAGCTCGCGCCCACCGACGCCGCGCGCGTCGCGACCGAAGCCGTCGACCTCGTCCGTGAGCTCGCCAGGAGCAAGGGCCTGCGCATCGACGTCGCCGTCCAGCCCGAGCTCCCCGAGCTGGTCGCCGACCCGCGCCGCGTGAAGCAGATCCTGGTCAACCTGCTCTCGAACGCCGTGAAGTTCACGCCCCAGGGCGCGATCGGCGTGGAGGTCTCCACGACCGAGGCGGACGTCCGCTTCACGGTCTGGGACACCGGGATCGGCATACCCGCCGAGAAGCAGCGCCTGCTGTTCCGCGCCTTCCAGCAGGTCGACTCGACGCTCGACCGCGCCTACGAGGGCACGGGCCTGGGCCTCGCCCTGTCCCAACGCCTGGCCCAGCTGCACGGCGGCCAGGTCGAGGTCAGCTCGATCGTCGGATCCGGCTCGCGGTTCACGCTCGTGCTCCCGCGGCCCGAGCTCGCCGAGGACACCGCTCCCGCGGCACCCCACGGCTCCGCGATGGCCCCGGCCGCACCCGCTGACGCGACCGCGTCGGCGGCTCGGGCCCTGACCGTGCTGCTCGCCGAGGACAACGAGATCAACCGCATCGTGATGCAGGAGTACCTCGACATGGCCGGCTTCCGCGTCGAGCACGTGGCCGAGGGCCCGGCCGTCCTCGCGGCCGTGGAACGCGTCAGGCCCGACGTGATCCTGATGGACATCCAGCTCCCGGGTCGCAACGGGCTCCAGGTCACGGCCGACATCAAGGCGCGCCCGGACCTCAGGCACATCCCGGTCATCGCGCTCACGGCCCTGGCGATGCCGGGCGACGAGCAGCGTTGCCTGGACGCAGGGTGCGACGGCTACCTCAGCAAGCCCGTCGAGCCCGACGATGTCGTCGCGCGGATCCGCGCGCTCGCCTCCACCCCCATCGCCTGACCGACCCCCATCGACGCATCGCCACGCCCGGTGGCGGGCCACCGCACTGCCTGGAACCCACGGAGACCCTCATGAACACCGCATCCACCCACACGGCCGGATCGGTCCTCGTCGTGGACGACGAGCCGATAAACCTCGCCGTGGTCGAGGGCCTCCTCGCCCCCCTCGGGTTCGAGGTCCGCACGGCGGCCGACGGCGCCGCCGCGCTGGCCGAGGTCCGGCGCGACGCCCCGGACGTCGTCCTCCTCGACGTCATGATGCCGGGCATGAGCGGCTTCGAGGTCTGTGAGCGGCTCCGCTCCGATGCCTCGACCGCACTCGTCCCGGTCGTCATGGTCACCGCACTCGACGCCCACGAGCACCGGCTACGGGGCCTCCGAGCGGGCGCCGACGAGTTCCTGACCAAGCCCTTCGACGAGGTCGAGCTCGAGGTCCGCGTGCGCTCGCTCGTGGCGCGGAGCCACCTGCAGCGGCGGCTGCACACCTCCGAGCAGGTCGTCGCGTCGTTGGCCACGGTGATCGAGGTCAAGGACGACGTGACCGGCGGTCACTGCACGCGCCTGCAGCGCAACGCGGAG
>JBFHRB010000156.1:0-8150 GCA_041591915.1 Nitriliruptorales bacterium | reverse complement strand
TTCCGTGACCTGCAGCGCCATCGGCCGCTGACGCTCGAGTGGCAGGACCTCACGACCCGGCACGGCTACGAGACCCCGCCCGAGCTCGAGGAGGCCGGTGTCGCCGACCGGTGGCACGACGCCCTCGAGCGCTCGGCCGCGGCCTCGCCCGGGTCGCGAGGGGACCAGTCCACGAGCGTGACGAGGTCCGCCGGCTTGGGGTCGCCGGCCAGCAACTCGTCGGCGAGCGCGCGCGTCTCCGCGCGCGTGGTGGCGAGGTAGCGCGACCAGGCGACGCCACGGTTCTCGCGGTCGACGCGCGTGAGGAAGGAGGGGATGACCTTGCGCAGCTCGCGCAGGAGGACAGCGGCGACGTCCCGCGCCTCGGCGAGCTCGGACGACCGCAGCCGCAGCAGCAGCGCCTCGTAGGCCTGGCCGGTCGCGAACATCCCGACGTTGGACGTCGTGGCGACCGGCAGCAGGCCGCGCAGCAGGTCGAGCGCCTTCGCCTTGGTGGCGTTGCGGTAGACGAAGTCGGACGTGGCCTCGTCCTGGGGGAATCGCTCGTGCACCCAGGCCAGGACGGCGGGCACGAGCTCCGCGTAGGTGTCGAAGATCGCGTCGAGCGTCTCGACGTACGCCTCGCCGTGCGGGCCGGCGAGGACGTCGGGGTCGCGGTAGTAGCGATAGCGGCCGTCCGGCTTGTCGTCGTAGGCGATGTAGCGGGTTGACTGCTCGAGATAGGCCGCCAGGCGCCCCCACTCGACCTGCTTGGTCATCAGGTTGCTGACCTGCTCGAAGGCGACGTGAGCGCCGCCGAGCTGGGCGACGGAGTCGTCGCCGTACTCGGAGAAGACCTTCTTGTAGAGCGTCTCGGCCCGCTCGACGCCGACCGCGGTCTCGTCGTCCGTGTGGGCCAGCGTGTCGAGGTCGCCGGCGAACTCGTCGAGGAAGAGGCGGCGGAGGGACCTCGACGAACGCGAGTAGCGCGCGAACAGGGCCCCCTTCACGACCTCGGGGAGGTTGGTGAGGCCGAAGACGTCCTCGTCGGTGTTCGTGAAGTGACGCTCGAGGAGGCGACGCTCCTCGTCGGTGAACGCTTCCGGCACGCGGGACCTCGGCTGCTGGGCGGCGCGGGCCCGGCGAGCGTAGCGAGCAGGCCACCCAGCCCCGCGCCGGCCCCGGTCAGAGGCCGCGGACGAGCCCGCCGTCGACGACCCAGGCCGCGCCGGTGACGTAGCTCGCCCGGGGCGACAGGAGGAAGGCGGCCACGGCGCCGAGCTCGTCCGGGTCGCCGACCCGGCGGAGGGGGACCGTCGCCTCGTAGGCCGACTGGACCTCCTCCGGCGTGGTGCCCGCACGCTCGGCCGCGGCAGCGTGGAGCTCCGCCACGCGGTCCGTCGCGAACCGGCCCGGGACGAGGGCGTTGACCCGAACTCCGCGCGGACCGACCTCCTCGGCGAGCGACTTGACGTAGCCCCAGGTCCCCGGGCGCGTGACGTTCGAGCCCGCGAGCCCCGGGATCGGCTGCACGCTCGAGGATGAGGTCAGCACCACGAGCGAGCCCCCCTCCCCCAGCCGCTCGGCCACCTCGCGTGCGACGCGGATCGGGGCCAGAAGCGCCCGCCCCACGGCCACGTCGAGGGTCTCGTCGTCGAGGTCCAGCGCGGCTCCGCTCGGAGGTCCCCCGTGGCTCACGAACGCGCCATCGAGGCCGCCGAGGCGATCGTCAGCCTCCGCCACGAGCGACGCCGCCGCGCCCGCGTGCGTGAGGTCGGCCGCGACGCCGTGGGCCCGCGCGCCCAGCCGGCTGACCGCCGCGTCGACGTGCTCCTGCGAGCGCGACGCGATGACGAGGTGCGCGCCTTCCTGCACGAGGTGGCGCGCCGCGGCGAACCCGAGTCCGCGACTTCCGCCGGTCACGAGGAAGCGTCGGTCGGTCAGGCCGAGGTCCATGCGGCCTCCGTCTCTGCGAGGTGGTCGAGCAGGGTGTCGCCCACGTGGTCGGCCATCTTCCGGTGTCCGACGACGCCCGGGTGGAACCCGTCCGGGCTGAAGTCCTCGCGCACGGCCCGGACCGGCCACGCACGTGCCGCGATGCCGAGGTCCTGGCAGGTCGAGAGCTGCGCGCGTGCGACGGCCTGGCAGGCGAGGCCCAGGACGAGGTTCAACGGGCGCGGGATGGCCGGCGAGTTGCGCAGGTCAGGGCACGGCGCGAGCACGATGTGGGCCTCGGGCACGGCGGCGGTGACGGCATCGATCATCACGGCCGTGTCGCGGCGCACCTGGGCCGGGCGCCGGCGCCCGACGGCGTCGTTGACCCCGATGACGATCGCCACGACGTCCGGCTCGAGCTGACGCAGCCGCGCCACCTGCGTCCGGGTGACGTCGTGCGTCTGGGCTCCGTTCTCGCCCAGCGCGTCGACCGTCACCCGCCGTCCCGTCGCGATCGCGAGCCGCGACGCGAGCAGGAACGGGAAGGCCATGCGGGGCTCGGCGAGGCCGAAGCCGATCGAGCTCGAGTCCCCCAGCACGACGAGGTTGAGGGCCGGACCGAGCCCCTCACCCACCGCGTCGGCGTGCACGAGCGCGTTGTCGTGCGCCTGGGCCTCGTCGCGCAGCCGGAGGACCTGGCGCGCGTTGTGCGCGGTCACGGCCGCGGCCACGGCAGACGCGGCGAGGCCGCCGAGGAGCCAGCGGCGCGAGGAGCGGGAGGAGGTGGCGTCGGTCACGCGCCGGAGCGTACTGACCGCGCTGGATACCCTGAGCCGCCCTGCCGCCGTCCATCGACTCCGGCTCCCCTCGCCCTTCGCCGTTCGTCGAGGTCCACCGTGCACCCGTTCCCGATGCGCCTGCGGCCGCTCGGGGACGCCGCGAACGCGAACCATCCCGTCGATCGGGAGATCGCGCGCCGCGCCTGGGGCCTCACTGGCCCCTACCGCCGCCGCCTCGCCGGCTTCGTCGGCCTGATCGTCGTCGGCTCGGTCATCGGGCTGGTCCCACCGCTGCTGTTCCGCGAGATGATCGACCGGGCGATACCGGACGCGGACCTCAGGCTGCTCGGCATCCTGTTCGGCGCCGCCGCGGGGCTCGCCGTCGGCGGCCTCGTCGTCTCACTCTCCGAGCGCTACCTCTCGGCGTCGATCGGCGAGGGGCTCATCCTCGACCTGCGCACGATGCTGTTCGACCACGTCCAGCGGATGCCGCTGGCGTTCTTCACCCGCACGCAGACCGGCGCGCTGATCACCCGACTCAACAACGACGTCGTCGGGGCGCAGCGGGCGCTGACCGGCACGCTCGGCGGCATCGTCGACAACGTCATCAGCCTGGTCCTCACGCTGGTGGTCATGGTCACCATCGAGTGGCGCGTCACCCTCCTCGCCATCGCGCTCCTGCCGCTGTTCACGCTCCCGGCGCGCTACGTCGGACGGAAGCTGCAGGGCCTGTCGCGCGAGTCCATGCGGCTCAACGCCGAGATGAACTCGACGATGACGGAACGGTTCAACGTCTCGGGGGCCCTGCTGGTCAAGCTCTTCGGACGCCCCGACGAGGAGCGTGACCTGTTCCACGACCGGGCCGAGCGCGTGGCCTCCATCGGTGTGCGAACCGCGCTGCACGGACGGTCGCTCTTCGCCTCGCTGGCGGCGGTCGGGGCCCTGGCGACGGCGCTCGTGTACTACGTGGGTGGGCGCCTGGTCATCACGAGCGGGTTCACCATCGGCGACGTCGTCGCGATGGCGGCGTACGTCTCGCGGATCTACGGCCCGCTGACGCAGCTGTCGAACGCTCGCGTCGACCTGATGACCGCGATGGTCAGCTTCGAGCGCGTCTTCGAGGTCCTCGACCTGCCCCTGGACATCGACGAGGTCGATGAGCCGGTGGCACTCCCCCAACCACGCGGGCACGTGCGCTTCGAGGACGTCCGGTTCCGCTACCCGGCTGCGCACGGCTCGACGCTCGAGAGCCTCGAGGGCCCGCGCTCCGAGCATGGCGAGGAGGCGTCGGGCTGGATACTCCAGGGCATCTCGCTCGACGCGCCGCCCGGGACGATGGTCGCCCTGGTCGGTCCCTCCGGGGCCGGCAAGACCTCGATGTCGATGCTCGTCCCGCGCATCCATGACGTCACCGAGGGCCACGTGAGGATCGACGGCGTCGACGTGCGCGACCTCACGCTGGCGTCACTGCGCAAGGCCGTCGGCGTCGTGACGCAGGATCCCCACCTCTTCCACGACTCGATCGGGAACAACCTCCGCTACGCGCGGCCGGGGGCCACGGACCAGGACCTCGTCGATGCCTGCCGGGCCGCACGCATCCACGACGTCATCGCCCGGCTCCCCGACGGCTACGAGACCATCGTCGGGGAGCGCGGCTACCGGCTGTCCGGCGGCGAGAAACAGCGCCTGGCGATCGCGCGGGTCCTGCTGAAGGACCCCGCCGTGATCGTGCTGGACGAGGCGACGGCGCACCTCGACTCCGAGTCGGAGCGGCTGGTCCAGGCCGCGCTCGCCGAGATCCTCGCCGACCGCACGAGCTTCGTGATCGCCCACCGACTCAGCACCATCGTCGAGGCCGACCTCATCGTCGTCCTCGACGGTGGCCGCGTCGTCGACCGTGGGCGCCACCAGGAGTTGCTGGCGAAGGGCGGCCTCTACGCGGAACTCGCTCGGACCCAGTTCGCGCTGAGCTGACTCAACCGGTCGCGGCGTCGCCCGGCGAGGGCGGCAGCGGAGGCGGGGTCGGTATCCCGCCGTAGGTGACGACCCGATCGCCGCCGGCACGTGCGGCTTCGTCGAGTGCCTGCGAAGCCGACCGCGAGAGATGGTCCGGCACGGTCGTCGTGTTCGCGAGTGCACTGACGCCGATGCTGACGGTGGTGTGGCGCCCGGAGGGCAGCCGCTCACCGGCGACGGCCGCACGGAGCCGCTCCGCGACCCGCGACCCGTGCGCGCCAGCGGTCTCGGGCAGCAGGATGCCGAAGCGCGTCTCGGCGACGCGCGCCGCGACGTCGCCGGGGCGCAGCGTGTCGAGGATGACGCGAGCGACGAGCTGCGCCTGCTCGTCGCGATCGGCCACGCGCTCGATGTCGATGGCCGCCAGCAACACGGTGAGGTCGCGGCCGTGCCGACGCGCGCGCGCCAGCTCCTCCGCGAGCCGCGCGTCGAACTCCGGGGCCGCGTACAGGCCCGTGCGCGCGTCGCGGACCGAGCGATCCGCGGTCGAGCCGACGGCGAGGAGCCGATCGGCGAGGGCGTTGACGTGCCGGCCGATCTCCCCGAGCTCACCGCCGGCTGCGGGCACCCGGTGCACGAGGTTGCCGGCGGAGATCTCGGACAGCGCGTCGCGGATGCTGACGGCGGGGCGCGCGATCGTCCGAAGGAAGTAAGCGGCGCCAGCCGCGACCAGGCCCAGGCCGATGACGATCAGGAGGATCGCGAGCAGCCGCGCCCGCTCGTCGACGAGCAGCGCCGCCTCCACCTCACGCGCGGCCTCCGTCGACAGCGAGGCCTGCAGGCGGTCGAGCCCTTCGAGCGCGTCCGTCCGTGCGATCCGGAACGCGTCGATGTCACCCGCCTCGGCGCTCGTCGCCGCCGCCGTCCAGGCGGCTCGCGCTCGCGCGATGTCGACGGGGGCATCGGCCACGCCGATCGCCAGGCCGCCGAGCGCAGCGATGCGCGAACCGGCACGATCGACGGCGCGCACCAACTGCCCCCGCACCCCTTCATCGCCGGTCGCGGCATAGGCGTCCGCCAGCGGGTCCGCGGCGTGCACGTCGAGGACGGCGAGCTCGACCGCGCGCGACTGCGCCTCGAGCTCGGCCACGACCTCGAGCGCCCGGCTCGACTGGTCGACGGCCACGAACGAGGCTGCGGCTGCCACCGCGATCGGGACGAGCAGCAGCCCGAGCACGAGGTAGAGGCGCTCGCGCAGTGTGCGGCCGTCGACTGGGCTGTTCACGAGCCCACGGTAACGGCGTCAGCGCCCTACGGCGACCCTGCTGGCGGAGGCGGCTCGGGTGCCGGCGCAGGCGGCTCGGGTGCCGGCGCAGGCGGCTCGGGTGCCGGCGCAGGCGGCTCCGGTGCCGGCGCAGGCGGCTCGGTGGGCGCAGTGGGCGCCGAAGCAGTCGGCGCAGGTGCGCTGGGCGCGGGCGTGCCGGGCGCATCGGGCAGCGAGTGCATGGCGGCCGCGGCCTCGGGGTCGTCCTCCAGCCGGCGGACGGTCTCGCCCGACACCCACTTCAGTGCTGCCTCGTGGCGATCGTCCGGGGTGATCCCGGCGGCCACCATCGCGTCGTACACCTCCTGCGTCTCCTGTGCCTTGCCCTTGCGGGCGAACCCCCACATGACCTCGCGGTAGGCGGACTCGTCGAGCGGCACCTTGCCGGCGGCGAGCTTGCCGAGAAGGTCCTTGGCGCGTTCGAGCGCCCCCGTCTTGACGAGGCCGGCCAGCAGGCTGCTCGCGTGGGCCGCGGGCGGCTCGACGCCCTGCAGCAGCAGTCGCTCGACCAGCTCGATCGCATCGTCGCGCCGCTTGGCCTTCACCATCGCGTTGATGATCGCGCCGTAGTGCTTGGCGTGGGTGAGGACCCCGGCCTTCTTCAGGCGGTCGAGGAGCCGGAGGGCGTCGTCGATGTGGCCCGCACGCAGGTGGGAGTCGACGAGGTGGCGGGCCTCGCGGCGATCGATGGCGACGCCCGCCTTCAGGGAGTCGTCCAGCACCCGCTGCGCCCCCTTGAGGTCGTTGGCGTCCAGGAGCGCAGCGATGGCCTGCCCGACCCGGCTGGGCTGGGGGGCAACACCCAGCATGAGCATCCAGTCGAGGGCCCCGAGCGCGCGGCGCGGGTTGCCGGCCGCCAGCGTTGCGTCGAACAGTGCATCGAGGTTCGCCGTCGTCGGGATCTCCCCGGCGTCCCAGACCTCCTCCGCGGTCGCCCAGGCCGCCTCGATGTCCCCGGCGCCGACCTGCGCGCCGATGATCGCGTTGTGGTGGAGGCTCGACACGTCGCCACCCCGCTCACGGAGCTCGGCGACGAGCGCCTTGGCGCGGTCGACCTCGCCGGCCTTCGCGTGGCCGAGCAGAAGGTCGGTGCGGACCCCCGCGTCAACCTGAGCGCCGGCGCCCTCGAGCGTGGCCAGGAGCTCGCCACCGCGCGTGGGGTGACCCGCCCGGGCCATCATGGCGATCAGCTGCGCCGACCGCTCGGGACTGGGCGCGTGCCCGACCTTCAGCATGAGGTCGACGGTCGCGAGCGTGTCCTTGATCGCGCGGCGGTCGAGGCAGTCGCGCAACAGGCGGTCGTAGTCCTGCGGAGACGCGGCGCGTCCCGCCTCGGCCATCTCCCGCATGATCGCGCGTGCCGCAGCCGTGTTGCCGGCCTGCATGTAGAGCGACAGGACCGCGGGCTGGTGTGACGGCGGGACGCGGACGCCATCGGCGTGGAGGGCGTCGAGCCGCTGCAGCGCCGCGGCGCCCTGCCCGGAGCGCGCCAGGCCGAGCACCAGCTCGAACTGCGTCTCGACGTCGGGCTGCACCCCGGCGGACGCCATCTCGTCGAGCACCTGGGAGGCGCCCTCGAGATCGCGCATCTTCGTGTGGACCGCGAGGAGGAGCTTGAAGTGCTCGGCCTCGGGTTGGACGCCTGCCTGCACCATGCGATCGAAGATCGCGCGGGTCATCCGCAGATCGCCGGCACCGGCGTAGCGTCGCAGTTGGTCCGTGTACTGGCTGGTGGAGTCGTCGGCGTTCGACACCGATGATCCTCTCGACAACAGGGAACCTCGACCCTAGCGCCCGCGCCGCCGCGGCTCCGGGCTCACAGGTCGAGCAGCGCCTCGAGCCCGACGGTGAGGCCGGGCGCGTCGGCGACCCGGCGGACCGCCAGGATCACGCCGGGCATGAACGAACTGCGGTCGATCGAGTCGTGGCGGATGCTCAGCGTCTGGCCCTCCCCGCCGAACAGCACCTCCTGATGGGCGACGAGCCCCGGCAGGCGCACGCTGTGCACGCGAATACCTGCGCGATCCGCGCCGCGGGCGCCGTCGATCACCTCACCCATCACCGGGGCAGGGGCGTCCTCGCGGGCAGACGCGATGAGGTCCGCCGTCCGCAGCGCCGTGCCACTCGGGGCGTCGGCCTTGCCGTCGTGGTGGAGCTCCGTGATCTCGACGTGCGGC
>JBFHRB010000155.1:0-8171 GCA_041591915.1 Nitriliruptorales bacterium | reverse complement strand
GCGAGATCGGCGACGGTGCGGAAGGCGACGAGCGTCGGGTCGGCCAGGATCGTCTCGGCCACCCGTCGCTCCGTCGGGGTCAGGGTGTCCCCGGCCACCCCGATGCGCTGGCCGAGGGTCCGTGCGAGGGTCTCCGTCGTCATGAACGGTACGTTACAGCGCACGAAGTCTTTGTGTAGCATCTCGTACAGCGACTGGAGGTGGCATGTCCGAGCCGTTGCGTCCGCGCGCGGAGGATCCGCGCGACCTGCTCGACACCGATGGGCTGCTGTCCGAGGACGAGGTCCTGCTGCGCGACACCGTGCGGCGCTTCGTCGAGGACCGGGTGCTCGACGAGGTCGGCGAGTGGTTCGACGCGGGCACGTTCCCGCACACCGAGCTCGCGCCCGAGATCGGTCGGATGGGCCTGCTCGGGATGCACCTCGACGGCTACGGGTGCGCCGGCACGTCGGCCATGATGTACGGCCTCGCGTGCATGGAGCTCGAGGCAGGCGACTCCGGCCTCCGCAGCTTCGTGAGCGTCCAGGGCAGCCTCGCGATGTTCCCGATCTGGGCGTTCGGATCGGAGGAGCAGAAGCAGGAGTGGCTCCCGCGCATGGCGGCCGGGGAGGCGATCGGCTGCTTCGGGCTGACCGAGCCGGACTCGGGCTCCGACCCCGGGTCGATGCGCACGACGGCCAAGCAGGAACCCTCGGGTGACTGGGTCCTCAACGGCACGAAGATGTGGATCACCAACGGGTCCATCGCCGACGTCGCCGTCGTCTGGGCGCGCACGGACGACGGGGTCCGCGGCTTCGTCGTGCCCACCGACGTGAAGGGCTTCTCCGCCCCCGAGATCCACCGCAAGGTCTCGCTGCGGGCCTCGGTCACCTCCGAGCTGATCATGGAGGACGTGCGCCTGCCGGCCGACGCGGTCCTGCCCGAGGTCGCCTCCCTGCGCGGCCCGCTGTCGTGCCTGAACGAGGCGCGCTTCGGGATCCTGTTCGGCGCGGTCGGGGCGGCGCGCGCCTGCTACGAGGCCGCACTCGACTACGCGACCGCTCGGGAGCAGTTCGGCGGGCCGATCGCACGCTTCCAGCTGACCCAGCGCAAGCTCGTCGAGATGATGGTCGGCGTGCAGCGCGGGACGCTGGTCGCCTACCACCTCGGCCGGCTCAAGGACGAGGGACGCCTGTCGCCGACGCAGGTCAGCTTCGGCAAGCTCGACAACGTCCGCATGGCACTCGAGATCGCACGCGAGGCCCGCAACGTCCTCGGCGCCAACGGCATCACGACCGAGTACCCGGTCATCCGACACATGAACAACCTCGAGTCGGTCTACACGTACGAGGGCACGAACGAGATCCACACCCTCGTGCTCGGCCAGGCCATCACCGGCCACAGCGCCTTCAGCTGACCACCGGTCCGGGGCCTCCGCGTCCCGCCTGTGCAGACGATCACGCAGCACGCGCCACCAGGGGAGCACCATGAGCCACCACGAGCAGGTCCTCAAGGCCGCCGGCCTCACGGACGCCGATCTCGCGAGCGGCGACCACGCCGTGTCGTCGCCGATCGATGGCGTCGAGATCGGCCGCGTCCACCTCAGCACCGTCGCCGAGGTCGAGGAGGCCATCGAGCGCTCCGGCCGCGCCTTCGAGGTGTGGCGTCGCGTGCCGGCACCCAGGCGCGGCGAGCTGGTGCGCCTGTTCGGCGAGGAGCTCCGCGCCGAGAAGGAACACCTCGGTCGGCTCGTGACCCTCGAGTGCGGCAAGATCGAGCAGGAGGGCCTCGGCGAGGTCCAGGAGATGATCGACATCTGCGACTTCGCCGTCGGCCTGTCGCGCCAGCTCTACGGCCTGACGATCGCGTCCGAGCGACCGGGCCACCACATGCGCGAGACCTGGCACCCGATGGGCCCGTGCGGGGTCATCAGCGCGTTCAACTTCCCGGTGGCCGTCTGGGCGTGGAACGCCGCGCTCGCGCTCGTGTGCGGTGACCCCGTGATCTGGAAGCCTTCGGAGAAGACGCCCCTGACGGCCATCGCCACCCTGCGCATCTTCGAGCGTGCGGTCGAGCGCTTCGGTGACGACGCACCGGCCGACCTCGTCCAGGTCGTCATCGGGGGACCGGAGGTCGGCGAGGCCCTGACCACGTCGAAGGGCGTCCCGATCATCTCGGCCACGGGCTCGACCCGGATGGGACGGCAGGTGTCCAGCAAGGTCGCCGAACGCTTCGGTCGCTGCATCCTCGAGCTCGGCGGCAACAACGCCATGATCGTGGCGCCGACCGCCGACCTCGAGCTCGCCGTCCGCGCGATCGTGTTCGCCGCCGTGGGCACGGCCGGGCAGCGCTGCACGACGCTGCGACGGCTCATCGTCCACGAGGACGTCTACGACGAGCTCGTCCCGCGCCTCAAGAAGGTCTACGACGGCCTGCCCGTGGGCGACCCCCTCGAGGCTGGCACGCTCGTCGGGCCGCTGATCGACGCGCAGGCATGGGAGAACATGCAGGCCGCGATGGCGCGCGCGAACGAGGACGGTGGCGAGATCACCGGTGGGGAACGGGTGCTCGAGGACCGCTTCCCCGAAGGCGTCTACGTGCGGCCCGCCATCGCCGAGATGCCGGGTCAGACCGACCTCCTGTGCCACGAGACGTTCGCGCCGATCCTCTACGTCCTGCGGTACTCGGACCTCGACGAGGCCATCGCCCTGCAGAACGCCGTGCCGCAGGGCCTGTCGTCGTCGATCTTCACCAACGACGTCCGCGAGGCGGAGCTGTTCCTGAGCGCGGTCGGGTCCGACTGCGGCATCGCCAACGTCAACATCGGCCCGTCGGGCGCCGAGATCGGCGGTGCCTTCGGCGGGGAGAAGGAGACGGGTGGTGGCCGCGAGTCCGGCTCCGACGCGTGGAAGGGCTACATGCGGCGCCAGACCAACACGGTCAACTACTCGACGGAGCTGCCGCTCGCGCAGGGCATCTCGTTCGACATCTGAGCGGGCAGCCACAGGAGGCAGCCATGTCGTTCACGCGCATCGCGGTACTCGGGCTCGGCAAGGTCGGGCGGCTCGCAGCCGAGCTCCTCGACGAGCACGGGTTCGAGGTCGTCGGCTACGACAACCGTGAGCTGCGGTCGCAGCCGCGGTTCCCGGTGCGCCCCGTCGACGTCGCCGACCAGGTCGCGCTGGCCGCGGAGCTCGCCAACGCACAGGCCGTGCTCTCGTGCCTGCCGTACCACCTCAACATGGGCGTGGCCGACGTCGCCCACGACCTCGGCATCCACTACTTCGACCTGACCGAGGACGTCAAGACCACCCAGCACATCATCGACCTCGCCGAGACGTCACGGGGCGTGATGGCCCCGCAGTGTGGGCTGGCACCGGGCTACGTCGGGATCATCGCGGCATGGCAGATCGCGAAGTTCGACCACTGCCGTTCGGTGAAGATGTGGGTCGGGGCGCTGCCCCAGAACCCGACCGGGCTGTTGGGGTACGCGTTCAACTGGTCGCCCGAGGGCGTGGTCAACGAGTACCTCAACGACTGCGAGGTCATCGAGGACGGCGTCCGCAAGTGGGTGTCGCCGATGGAGTGGCACGAGACGCTGTACGTCCACGGCAAGAAGCTCGAGGCCTTCACGACGTCAGGCGGCCTCGGGACGATGTGCGACACGTACCTCGGGAGGGTCGACAACCTCGACTACAAGACCATGCGCTACCCGGGGCACATGGACATCATGAACATGTTCTTCCACGAGTTGCTCATGCGCGAGCGGCGCGAGCTGGCCGGCGAGATCCTCACCAACGCGAAGCCCCCGGTCGACGACGACGTCGTGTACATCCACGTCGCCTCGGAGGGGCACATCGAGGGCCAGCTCAGCCGGGTGGAGTGGGTGCGCGAGTACCACCCGCGGATGGTCGCCGGGAAGCGCCGCACCGCGATCGCCTGGACGACCGCCGGCTCCGTCGTGTCCGTCATCGAGATGGTGAAGATGGGCACGCTGCCGCAGCGGGGCTTCCTCAAGCAGGAGGAGATCCCGCTGGACAAGTTCCTCGAGACACCGACGGGCAAGCACTTCGCCACGTCGAACTGAGAGGGCGGTCCGGGTTCAGACCCTGACGACGCCGCCGATGCCCTGGAAGACCCGGGCGCCGAGGCCCTCGAGTATCTCCGCGGCCTGCGGGTCCGCCGGCTCGGTCAGCAGGTCGACCGCGTCGATGGTCGTGCAACCCATCAACCGGTCGAGGTTGCCGTTCTCCTGCGCCCGCATGATGTGGCTGACGAACGCGGAGTCGTTGGCGTACATCTCGTGGATGATGAAGCGGTCCGCGTCCGCGTTGACGAACCACTCGTAGGCGAGCGTCTCGGGCTCGGACGCCTCGACGTCCTGTGCCAGCCGCGCCGCGATCTCGCTGAAGGCCGCGTGGTCGTTGATGTGTCCTGCCAGCGTGTACCTGAGCACACCCATGGGATCCTCGATCCTCGGTTGCCGCCGGTCGGCCGCAACCTGTCGAACGTACGCCGGACGGGGGCCGCCGTCACCTGACGCGCAGGCCAGTGACGGCATTGCGCGCGTCCCCGGGTACCGCGAGCGAGGCACTCAGCGAAGGACGGCCAGGAGGTCCGACCGCTGGTCGGTCCAGACGATCGGCTCGTCGACGTCCTCATCGAGCCAGGCCCATCGCTCGCGTGCAGCCAGGACCGCCAGCCGGTCCCGCGGACCGAGGACCGCGACCTGGGTCGGCGAGACCCACGGGTCGTCCTCTGCGGCCACGCTGAAGCCGACGACACCCGCGAGCCCGCGCGCCTGCGCGAGCCCGGCCACCACCGGAGCCAGGTCGAGATGGCGGTTCGAGATGTGGGCGATGAGCAGTCCGTCGGGGACGAGGGCGTCGAGGTAGACGTCGAGCGCCTCGACCGTGAGGAGGTGCACGGGGATGGCGTCCGAGGCGAACGCGTCGAGGACGATCAGGTCGTAGGGCTGCTCGAGGTCGACCAGCGTGAGGCGGCCGTCGCCGAGGATCGAGGTCACCTCGGCGTCAGCGTCCCGCAGGTAGGTGAACAGCTCCGGGTCCTCGGCGATGTCGATCACCAGGGGGTCGATCTCGTGGAACACGACCTCGTCACCCGGGTCGCCGTACATCGCGAGCGCGCCGGCACCGAGCCCGATCACGCCCAGTCGGCGCCAGTCGCCGGCCTCGCGGATCGCCTCGCCCATCACGCCCGTCGGGTGGTAGTAGGTGGCGGGCACTTCGGCGAGCTCAGGGTCAGCGGCTTGTGCTCCATGGAGCGTCGTGCCGCTGAACAGTCGGGTGCCCTCGTCGGAGAGGGCAACCCGGTACACCCCGAAGAAGGTCCGCTCGGTGATCGCCGCGTCGACCGTCTTCAGGTACGCGAAGAGCAGCAGGCCGATCGCCCCCATCGAGGTGATGCGCCGGCGGCCCAGGGGCGAGGAGGCGATGGCCGTCCCGACGAGCGTCGCGACGACGAGGGCAACGCGACCCGACGTCGTCGCCCAGGCGCCGACACCGAGCACCACGACGGCGGCGGCGACGAGAACGAGCAGGCCACGGGACGTTCCGAGGCGTTCGCGCAGGCCGACGGGCACGCCGTCCGCCGTCACGGTCAGCAGGGCGGCCACGAGGACCAGCGAGTATTCGGCCACCCCGTCGAACAGGAGTGGCGCGACCAACGCGGTGAAGAGGCCGCCGGCGACCCCGCCCACGGACAGGAGCAGGAAGTAGCCCGTCAGGTACTGAGGCGGCGGTCGGTCTGCGGCGACCGTGCCGTGCGCGGCCAGTCCGAGCACCAGGAGCAGTGCGAGGTGGAGGCCGATCCCGATGGAGATGGGCACGCCACCCCTCGCCGTGACGATGGCGACGACGGTCACGAAGACCGGGAGGAGGCGGCGAGCCATCGAGGTCGTGGACTGGGAGCGCGTGCCGAAGGCGACGATGAAGGTCATCAGGTAGACGGCGAGTGGCAGCACCCAGAGCAGCGGGACGGCCGCGACGTCGGTCGAGATGAAGGTCGTGGTGCCGAGGAAGGCGCTCGACGGCAGGAAGGCCAGCCACGCCCATCGGACCTTGCGGCGGAGGGGAAGTGCCGGGGGTCGGGCCTCCGTCGTGGTGGCCACGCGTGGGGCCCGTCGGTACGTGACGATGCCCGCGCTCACCAGAAGCGCGACCGCCAGCGCGTACCCACCGGTCCAGAGCCTCGACTGCGACGGGACGTCGAGCACGCGCTCGATGACGAAGGGGTAGCCGAGCAGCGCCAGCAGGCTTCCCGTGTTGCCGGCCGCGTACAGGAAGTAGGGGTCCTGCGCGTTGCGGTGCCCCGTTGCGGAGAACCACCGCTGCAGGAGGGGGCCGGAGGTGCTCACGACCGCGAACGGCGCGCCAACGGTGATCGTCAACAACGCGAGGAGCGCGAGCGCCGGGCGGTCGGCCCGCGCGAGGGCACCATCGGCCGGGATCGCGATGGGCAGCGCCAGCAGCGGCAGGAGGAGGAGCGCGAGGTGCAGCGGCACCTGGCGTCGCACGCCGAGGCGGCGCGTCGTGACGTGGCTGTAGCCGTAGCCGAGCAGCAGTGCCGCCTGGAAGAAGACCATGGCGGTGTTCCACACCGAGGCCGTGCCACCGAAGAGCGGGAGGACCATCTTGCCGACCATCGGCTGCACGACGAAGAGCAGGGCTGCCGTGACGAACGAAGCGGCGGCGAAGAGGGCGACCATCGGTGGGACCGTAGCCGCGGGCCTCGGCGCCGCGAGGCTCGAGCTGGCTGGTCGGGGCGGCCCGCCCAAGTGGGTTTCCGGTCACGGGACCCGCGTCCCGACCCGAGCGCGGGGGGCGCTCGGCCGTGCGCGGAACGGGCGGTCGCGGGTGGTTGACACGTGGTTGGGCGTGAGCAAGTCGGGGTCCTACCCGTATCCGAAGGGTGGCCGCCGTCGCACTCTCTGTAGAGGACGTGTCCTCAATGCCGGTGTGCATGGCCGGAACGGGCCACGTCCTGACGCACCGCCGTACGGTGGTGGGAAGCGATGAGCGCTGCCGGGGGAACACGGTCGCCAATGGGGTGAGCGGGCCCCCTCCCGGTAGCAGGAGCCAGTGGCGAGACCGGCCCGTGCGTCAGTGAGTGACGGACGAGGAACGACGTCATGCGCGCGAACCGTCGGGTCAACCGCAGGATGCTGGCAGCCGGGATCTCGATCCTGATGCTGAGCTCGAGCCTGAGCGGCACGGCGCTCGCTGATCACACCGGCTCGCCCGCCGGCCTCGTCGGCGGGTTCGAGATCGACGGCAACGCGCCCCTCGACGGCGCCGGGAGCCGGGACTGGGCCAACGTGTCGAAGGTCACGGTCGACGACCTCGTCAACTCGGGATCCGATGACATCTTCAAGGGTGGGTCCAAGGAGAACGACCACACCGGCTGGCAGTTCGTCAGCCAGTCCGCGCCGGGCAAGGACGACTTCGACACGATCTGGGTCTCGTCCTCGGTCTCCCCGACCGGGCCGTCCGCGTACCTCTGGGTCGCCTTCGAGCTCTGGAACGGCTACTCGGGCAACGGCGACGCGCACGCCAACTTCGAGTTCAACCAGAAGGCCCCGACCGGAGACATCCCCAACCGCACCGACGGCGACCTCCTCGTGGTCTACGACTTCCCCGGCGGCACCGCACCCGTCAAGATCGGGATCCGAGAGTGGGACTCGACAGCAGGGACGGGCGGCAACCCCGGTGCATGGGTGGTGTTCACGGGGAACATCGACGTACTCGGCGACATCAACGGCTCGGCCGTCGTCGGTCCGGACGGCGACCAGTCGTGGGACTGCGACGCCACGACGCCTGACGCTCCCGACGGGCAGCCCGACGAGGCGATCAACCCTGCCTGCATCCAGGCCGAGCGCTTCGGTGAGGCCGGCGTCGACCTCTGGGACCTGATCACCAACGGTGACAACCCGACCTGCCGCTCGTTCTCGAGCGTCATCGTGAAGAGCCGCTCGTCCGGCGAGTCGTTCACCGCGTCCCTCAAGGACAAGGCGGGGCCGGCGCCCATCGACATCGACCTCTGCTCGACGATCAAGGTCCCGAAGGTCGACCAGGACGGCGCGCTCCTCGACGGGGCGACGTTCGAGCTGTGGCTCGACCACGACAAGGACGGCTTCGAAGGTGGCGACGACGACGAGCTGATCGACACGTGCG
>JBFHRB010000154.1:0-8183 GCA_041591915.1 Nitriliruptorales bacterium | reverse complement strand
GATGACCCCGCCTCGCCGCGTCGCATCCTGCGTGCCGTGGACGGTGACGTAGGGGATGTCTGCGAGCGCCGCGAGCGCCTGGGTGGTCAGCTCGATCTCGTGCTCGCGCACGGCCTTCATGCCCAGCGTGTCGAGGTAGTCGATGGCGGCGTGCAGCCCGGCCGCCTCGGCGATGTTGGGCGTGCCGGCCTCGAACTTGTAGGGCAGCTCGTTCCACGTCGACCCCTCGAGGGTCACGTCGAGGATCATCTCGCCGCCGGACAGGAAGGGCGGCATGCGGTCGAGCACCTCGGGACGGCCAAGCAGCACGCCGATGCCCGTCGGGCCGAGCATCTTGTGGGCGCTGAAGGCGTAGAAGTCGACGTCGAGCTCGGCCGCGTCGACCGGGAGGTGCGGCACGGCCTGCGCCCCGTCGGCGAGGACGACGGCCCCGGGGTTGGCGGCGCGGACGCGCGCGGCGAGGTCGGCGACCTCGTTCACCGTCGCCAGCACGTTGCTCATGTGGGTGACGGCCAGGAGCTTCACCCTGCCGTCGGCCAGCAGCTCGTCGAGCGCGTCGAGGTCGAGGAAGCCCTCGTCGTCGAAGGGCACGTAGCGCACCTCGAAGCCGCTCGCGGCCGCGGCCTGCTGCCACGGCACGAGGTTCGCGTGGTGCTCCATCGTCGTGGCGAGCAGCGCGTCCCCCTCACCCAGGAAGGTGCGCGCGTAGCTGTAGGCGACGAGGTTGATCGACTCCGTCGTGCTCTTGGTGAAGACGACGCCCTCGCGTGGCCAGTTCAGCCACTCCGCGACGCGCGTGCGTGCGTTCTCGTAGAGGTCGGTCGCCTCTTCCGCGAGCAGGTAGACGCCCCGGTGCACGTTGCTGTTGCAGTGCTCGTAGTAGTGGTTCATGGCGTCGAGCACCGACCGCGGCGTCTGCGACGTCGCGGCGGAGTCGAGGTACACGAGCCGCTTGCCGTGGACCTCACGACCGAGGGTCGGGAAGTCCGCGCGCAGGGCCTTCGGGTCGAACGTCACACGTGCTCCGGGTGCTGCGAGGGTCAACGGTACGCGCCTACTGCTTGAAGGAGTCGTAGCCCTTGTCCTCGAGCTCGTCGGCGAGCTCGGGGCCGCCCGAGTGCACGATCCGGCCCTCGAACATGACGTGGACCTCGTCGGGCCTGATGTAGCGCAGGATGCGCGTGTAGTGGGTGATGATGAGGGTGCCGAGCTCAGGGCTCGCGAGGCGGTTCACGCCCTCGGAGACGACCTTGAGCGCGTCGACGTCGAGGCCCGAGTCGGTCTCGTCGAGGACGGCCAGGGTCGGCTTGAGAAGCGACATCTGCAGGATCTCGAAGCGCTTCTTCTCACCACCCGAGAAGCCCTCGTTGATCGAACGCTTCAGGAACGCCTCGTCGACCTCGAGCTCCTTCATCTCCGCCTTGAGCTCCGTCATGAACTCGCGGATCGGGACCTCGGTGCCGCGCCGGGCGTTCACCGACGTGCGGATGAAGTTCGTCACGGCGACACCCGGGATCTCGACCGGGTACTGCATGGCGAGGAAGACGCCGGCGCGGGCGCGCTCGTCGGGGCTCATCGACGCGAGGTCGGTGCCCTCGAACAGCATCTTGCCCCCGGTGACCTCGTAGGCCGGGTGGCCGGCGATCGCGTAGGCGAGCGTCGACTTCCCGGAGCCGTTGGGGCCCATCAGGGCGAGCGTCTTGCCCTTCTCGACGTCGAGGGTGACGCCCTTGAGGATCTCCTTGCCGTCGACCTCGACGGTGAGGTCACGGATCTCGAGCAGTGCCATCGGTGGTACTCCGTTGGGGAAGTTCGTTGGAAGTCGGTGGTGGCCGGCGCGGGCGCCGGCCGGAGAGTCAGTCGTGGTCCGGGATGGGTGCGCCGTTGAGGTTCTGGTCGAGGTCGACGAGGACGTCGTCGCCGTCGACCTTGCAGGCGAAGACCGGGACGGGCTTGGTGGCCGGCAGTGACGACGGTCTCCCGTCTCCGAGGTCGAACATCGAGCCGTGCAGGCTGCACTCGAGCTCGCCGTCGAAGACGATCCCCTCGCTGAGCGAGAAGTCCTCGTGCGAGCACGTGTCGTGGATCGCCCGGACCTCGTCGCCGACGCGCACGAGGCAGATCGGCTCGCCGCCGACCTCGACCCGCTTGGGCAGGCCCGCGATGAGGTCGCCGAGCGCGCCCACCTTCTCGAAGGCCATCAGGCGACCTCCGCGCCAGGGGCGTGATGGCCCGTGCGGACGGCGAGAGCGTCGAGGTCTGCGGCCTCGATCTCACGCTCGATGTGCTCGAGCGCACGCTCGCGCACGCCGGGGAGGTCCATCTCGTCGATGACCTCGGCGAAGAAGCCGTAGACGATCAGCCGCACGGCCTCCTCCCGCGGGATGCCGCGGGCAGCCAGGTAGAAGAGGTAGTCCTCGTCGATCTGGCCGGTCGCGGAGCCGTGGCCCGCGGTGATGTCCGCGCAGAAGATCTCGAGGAACGGCGTCGAGTCCGCCCGCGCGTCGCCGCTGAGCAGCAACGTGCGGTTCGTCTCGTTCGTGTCCGTGCCGACGGCGCCCTCCTCGACGAGGATGTTGCCGCGGAAGATCGTCCGGCTCTTGCCCTGCAGCGCGCCCTTGTAGAGGACGTCCGACGTCGCCCGCGGGGCGATGTGGCGGATGTAGGGCTGCAGGTCGAAGTGCTGTCCCTCGTCGGCGAAGTACACGCCGAGTGGGCGGGCCATGCCGCCCTGGCCGACCATGTCGGCCTCGGGCCGCAGGCGCACCGTGCGACCACCGATGTTGACGGCGAGGTGGCGGAACGTGGCGTTGTCGCCGACGGCGGCCTTCTGCAGGCTGAGGTGGCCGACCTGGTCGCCCTGCCACTCCTGCAGCGACACGACGTCGACGTGGGCGCTGTCGCCGAGGATCACCTCGACGACCTCGTCGACGGTCGTCGGCGCAGCGAGTTCGGTCGAGGTGTGCTCGACGTAGATCGCGCCACGGGCGTGGTGTTCGGCAACGACGAGGACGCGGGGCAGGTGCGCGCCGGGTGTCGTCACGTGGATCCGGATGCCGACCGGGCCGGCGAGCTCGACCTCGGCGGGGATGTGCACGAGCACACCGGGGCCCCAGGCGGCGTCGTTGGCCGTGATCGTGCGGTCCTCGTCGCGACCGGTGCCCTCGGCGTTGGTCGTCGTCAGGCTGCCGAGATGCCGCTTCACCAGCTCCTCGTGGGTGACCGCGGCCTCGGCGAGATCGGCCACGACGAGACCGCTGGCCGCGGCGTCGGTCCCGACGCGGAGGTCGACGATGCCGCCGTCCCAGATCCGGACGATGGCGGCGTGCTCGGTGTTGGCCGTGAGGCCGTCGCGCGGCAGGTCGTCGGCGGTGCCGCCGGCCTCGGTCACGAGCTCGACGTCGGTCTTGAAGCGCTTGAAGTTCGTCGAACGCCAGTACTCGTCCAGGCGGCTGTTGGGCCACTCCTGGTCGATGAAGCGCTTGGCGGCCTCGAGGCGGCGGTCACGCAGCCAGGTCGGCTCGCCGGCCGCCTCGGGCCGGCCGGCGACGATGTCGTCGGTGAGGTGGTCGAGAGTCGTCATCCGATCGCGCCCTCCATCTCGAGCTCGATCAGGCGGTTCAGCTCGACCGCGTACTCCATGGGGAGCTCGCGGGCGATCGGCTCGATGAAGCCGCGGACGATCATGGCCATGGCCTCGTCCTCGTCGATGCCGCGGCTCATCATGTAGAAGAGCTGGTCGTCGCTGACCTTGGACACCGTGGCCTCGTGCTCGACCGTGGCGTCGTTCTCCTCGATCTCCATGTACGGGTAGGTGTCCGAGCGCGAGGCGTCGTCGAGCATCAGGGCGTCACACTTGACCGCGCTGCGGACCCGGTGCGCGCCGTCCTCGACCTTGACGAGGCCCCGGTAGCTGGTGCGACCGGTGCCCTTCGAGATCGACTTCGACACGATGTTGGAGGTCGTGTCGGACGCGACGTGGACCATCTTCGCCCCGGCGTCCTGGTGCTGGCCGTCGTTGGCGTAGGCGACGGACAGGACCTCGCCCTTCGCGCCGCGGCCCATCAGCCAGACGGCCGGGTACTTCATGGTGACCTTGGAGCCGATGTTGCCGTCGATCCACTCCATCGTGGCGTCCTCGTGCGCGACGGCGCGCTTGGTGACGAGGTTGTAGACGTTGGTCGACCAGTTCTGGATCGTCGTGTAGCGGACGCGGGCGCCCTTCTTCACGATGATCTCGACGACCGCGGAGTGCAGCGAGTCGGAGCTGTAGATCGGCGCCGTGCAGCCCTCCACGTAGTGGATGTAGCTGCCGGGCTCGGCGATGATCAGCGTCCGCTCGAACTGGCCCATGTTCTCCTTGTTGATGCGGAAGTAGGCCTGCAGCGGGATGTCGACCTTGACGCCCTCCGGCACCCAGATGAACGACCCGCCGGACCACACGGCCGTGTTGAGCGCGGCGAACTTGTTGTCGTTCGGCGGGATGACCGTCGCGAAGTGCTCGCGGAAGATCTCGGGGTGCTCGCGGAGCGCGGTGTCCGTGTCGAGGAACAGGACGCCCTTCTCCTCGAGGTCCTCGCGGATCTTGTGGTAGACGACCTCGGACTCGTACTGGGCGGCGACGCCCGCGATGAGGCGCTTCTGCTCGGCCTCGGGGATGCCGAGCTTGTCGTACGTGTTCTTGATGTCCTCGGGCAGGTCGTCCCACGACGCGGCCTGCTGCTCCGTCGCGCGGACGAAGTAGTAGATGTCGTCGAAGTCGATCGCGCTGAGGTCGCTGCCCCAGTTCGGCATCGGCCGACGCAGGAAGGCGTCGTAGGCCCGCAGTCGCAGGTCGAGCATCCACTGCGGCTCGTCCTTGAGCGCCGAGATCTCCTCGACGGTCTCGCGGGTCAGGCCGCGCTTGGACGTGAACGAGTACTTGTCGTCACTGTCGGCCCAGCCGAACTTGTACGCGCCCAGGTCGTCCGCGACCTCGCGCTGGTTGCGCTCGGCCTCGGTCAGGCTGGTGGGAAGGGTGGTGTCACTCACGGGGGTCCTCCGTCCGGCGTGTGCCGGTCGATCCCTTGCTGGTGGTCTCAGGGGCGGTGGTGATCGCGTCGGTGCTGATGATGGGGAGTTCGGTGGCGCCAGCGCGGGCGGACGGCGTCCCCTTCGGCGTGACGGTGCAGACGCAGGCGGCCCCGCCGGTCGCGAGGGTCTCGCGGCGGCTGAGCCTGACGTCCTCGCCGAGGACGGCCTTGAACGTGGCGGCCTCGTAGGCGCACATCTCGGGGTGCTGCTCGGCGACGTCGTAGATCGCGCAGTGGTGCTGGGTGAGCTCGAAGCTCGTGCCGTCGGCGCTGAGCGTCGACTCGTACCCGGCTGCGGTCAGGGCCTCCGAGAGCTGGGCGAGACGCCCCTCGATCCCGTCAGCTGTGACCTCGTCGGCCAGGCGTGCCGTCTCGCGGTCGACGCGCCACTGCAGGTACTCGCGCAGCCCGTCGCGGCCGTGCTTGTCCGCGATGAAGTCGAGGAGCTCCGTCGCCATGGCGGCGTAGCGGCTCGGGAAGAGGTGTCGGGCGCGGTCGCTGAGGTGATAGCGGGCGACGGGGCGTCCGCGTGGCTGCTTGACCGTCTCAGCGCCGATGAAGCCCTCGTCCTCGAGGACGGCCAGGTGCTTGCGGACGGCGACGTCGGAGATGCCGAGTTCGTCGGCGAGCTCGCCCGCCGACAACGCCCCACGGTCGCGCAGGAGCCGCACTATCGTGGCGCGAGGCTCGCCGAGCAGCGCCACGAGACCCGGCGTGTCCGGGGTCGTCGTGGCCGCCGTGTCGACGGAGGCGCTGCTGCTCACGGGGGTCCTGTGTGTGGCGGGCGGCGGTGGGGCTTCGCGGGCGCCGGCTGCAGGTATTCGCAACCCGCAGATTTAGATAACCCGCAGGTTGCGATAGTAGGAACCTGCCCCCGACGCCGCAAACCGCACACGGCCCCCGTCCGCCACCCGGACACCCCGCGGACGGCGGGCAGGCCCGATCGGGCGGATCCGTTGACGGCACGAGAGGGGGTCCGTACGGTCGGTCGTGGTCAGGGCCACCGGTTGTGGTGGCGCCTCCGACACGGTGCTTGAGGACAGAGCGCGCCGCTGTTACGGCGTGCTGCGCACCGTCGGAAGGAGCGCGAGGACGTCGACCGACGACCCGCGCCGGGCAATGCGACGACGTCGCGTCCTCGCGACCCCGCCGATGGCACTGGCCCCGGGGCCCCGAGGCGCCTGGGCGCGGGAGCATGAAGGTGCGACCGATGCCGTGAGGGTGACTCGGGGCTCCACCCTTGCCGGGCGGGTCAGCCGAAGCGGCGTTCGAGCTGGCGGAGGAGGGCCGCCTTGGACCGTTCCTCGGCACGGACGGCAGCGCGCTCCTCGGGCGTGCGCCCCAGGGTCGTGGCGATCGTGGCCAGGAGCTCGTCCGGGTCGAAGGGCTTGGTGAGGTAGGCATCCGCGCCGAAGCCGAAGGCGTTCATGTGGTCGTCCTCGCCGGTCCGAGCCGTGAGCATGATGACGCCGACGTCCGCGCTCTCCTCGCCCTGACGGATGCGGCGCAGCGCCTCCATGCCGTCCATCTCGGGCATCATCACGTCGAGCACCAGGCAGCCGGTGTCCGGGTGCTCGGCGAGCACCTCGAGCACCTCGCGCCCGTTCGTGGCGACGACGACGTCGTAGTCGTCCTCGAGCGTGACCTCGAGGAGCTCCCGGATGCCGGGATCGTCATCGCAGACGATGACCTTGGCCAACGAGGTGCTCCTGGCTGCGTTCCTGCGGGCACGTTGCCCGTGTGCACGGTACCGCTGGGCGGGCCCTGCTGCGAGTGTGACCACCGGCGGGCACCC
The DNA here is from genome assembly GCA_041591915.1 of Nitriliruptorales bacterium. Lineage (GTDB taxonomy): Bacteria > Actinomycetota > Nitriliruptoria > Nitriliruptorales > Nitriliruptoraceae > JBFHRB01. The sequence goes on along the minus strand of JBFHRB010000154.1, from coordinate 1,316 downwards.
ACGGGGCAAGATATCGGACATATCCGTCAGCGCGCGCTGCCCAACGCGACGCGCCCGCCGGATGGCGGGCGCGCGGCGGGGGCGGTCGGCTGAGGGGTGCCGGACGGGGGGCGGGGCGTGCCCGTGGCTACTCAGGCATCGCGCGTCTGCGGGACGCCGCGGAGCTCCTGCTCGTAGCGCCCGAAGACGAGGTACTCCCACGAGAGGGCGAAGGCGCGTTCGGCGTCCTCGCCACGGAGGAGCGCCAGGGCCTGGAACGTGAGGTCCCAGCCGAACTCGACGATCAGGACGTCGACCGCGACGTCGGCGCCGACGGTCGAGATCAGGGCCCGGGCGACGCCCATCACGGACGTGAGACGGGGGGCGGAGGACTGCATCGTGGGGGTCCTTGAGGGAGCTGGTGGGGTGTTGCTAGTCACAACGAGCCATCCCCCGGTTGGTTACGGTCACCACGAGCCGATCCACGGTTCCACGTCACGAGGCCCCGCGCTCAAGCCCCCCGGCTCGCGTGCCGACGATGTGCGCAGGACACGCCCCGCGTGTCGAGGCGCTGTACCGAGGAGCCGCCCATCAACCCCTCAGCCACCCCGCATGAGGACGTCCTGTCCCCGCAGTGGACGCTGGTCCAGCGGCGACCGGAGGTCGTCCGACGACTCCTCGAGCGTGGGATCACGGCGTCGACCCTCGTCACGCTGTTCCCCGACTTCGCGGACGAGATCGAGGCAGCCGAGGGGTCGCGCGACGAGGCCCCGGCCGAGGCCTGAGGCCGCGGCGCGACTGGCAGACGGTGCGCTCAGGCGGTCAGGGCAGGCGAGACGTCCTGGTCGTCAGCTGACGTGCTGGCGCAGGAAGCCCAGCACCGCGCCCCTGGCCTGCGCAGCGGCGTCGGCATCGTGGGCATCCGGGCGCGAGTCGTTGAAGAACGCGTGGCCGGCCCCGTCGTAGGTCAGGACCTCGACGCTCGCTCCCCCGCTTCGCACCCCGTCGGCAAGCGACTCCACGGCGTCGACCGAGATGTACTCGTCGGCGGTGCCGATGTGCATCTGCACCGGGCACGCCACCTTGCTGAGGTTTGGGTCGCCGTACCAGAACACGGCGTAGAACGGTGCGGTCGCCGCGACCTTGTCCGGGGCGATGTTCGCGGCAACGAGTGCCAGTGCCCCGCCCATGCAGAACCCGATGACCCCGACCTTCGAGGACGAGCACTCGGCTCGGGCGAGCAGCACGTCGATGGCCGCGGACAGGTCGCGTGCCGCGTCCTCGACGGCGAGCTCCTGCATCATCCGGCCCGCCTCGTCCGGCTCGGTCGTCGACTC
>JBFHRB010000153.1:0-8249 GCA_041591915.1 Nitriliruptorales bacterium | reverse complement strand
GACGCCGTCGTGGGTCGAGGAGGGCGTCGCGCAGCGCCTCGGCGAGCTGCGCTCGACGACGGGGCTCGGCCTGGTCGGCGACCTGATCGCGAGGGGGGTGTTCGACGGCGAGGTCCCGGACGACGCGGACTTCACGACCGGGGGCCGGGACCGGATCTTCCTGAGCTACCAGCTCGCGTACAGCTTCTTCGACCACCTCGTGCGTCGGTTCGGGGCGCAGGAGGTGGGTGAGTTCTACGCCGCGCTCGGCCGGGGCTCCGTGGGACAGGCTGGGCGTGAGGGCTGGCACGTCGAGCGGGCCCTGCGTGAGGTGTTCGGCGAATCCCTGGACGAGCTCCGCGCGACCTGGGTGGCCGACCTGACCGGGTGAGGAGCGTCAGGTCTCGCGGTTCCGCGCGACCGCCTCGCGCAGGAGTCGGCGCCGTGCCTGGTGCCGACGCAGGACGTAGGCGCAGGCGACGACCCCTGCGACGGCCGAGGGGGCCAGGAGCAGGGCCACGTCCGCGTCGCTGAGGCTGCGCGCGAACCCGAGGACGGTGAAGAACACCGCGAGCGCGAAGAGCGTCGTGCCGACGAGCGGCCCGACCCGTCGCTCGAGCTCCGCCGCGGCGACGGCGTGCACCAGGGCTGCTTCGTCGGGGTGGATCGCGCGCTCACCTCGGCGGGCGCACCGCGAGATGCGTTCGCGGTCGACGAGGGGGAGCTCGTCCCAGCGTCGTCGGAGGTCGGGATCGCGCGGGGGTCGGGCCAGGCCGAGGGAGGCCGGGACCCGCAGCAGCGTCGCGTCGCCGCGTCCTCGGTCGCTCATGGCCGCCGCCTCCGTGCGTCGAGGCAACGGTACGGGTGCGCGCGCCGTGCGACGGGCCGGACGGCCGGTGCGGGTGGCATCGGTACGCTCGCCGTTCTCGCAGGAGAGACACCCGTGATCACCGTCAAGCATGGCGAGGCGACCGTCGAGGTCGCCGAGCACGCCTCCGCCCGAGAGGCGCTCCAGGCCCTCGACGCCTTCCGCGGCCAGATCGTCGCGGCCCGCGTCGACGGCGAGCCGTGGGACCTCGACCGTCCGGTGCCCGAGGGGGCCGAGGTCGAGGCGATCCGCGCCGACACCGAGGAGGGTCGCGAGATCCTGCGCCACTCGGTGGCGCACCTCATGGCACAGGCCGTCACGGACCTCTACCCGGACGCGAAGTTCGGCATCGGCCCGCCGGTCGAGAACGGCTTCTACTACGACTTCGACGTCGAGACCCCGTTCACCCCGGACGACCTCGAGCGCATCGAGCAGCGCATGGACGAGCTCATGCGCGAGAAGCAGAAGTTCCGGCGCGAGGAGGTCAGCAAGGTCGAGGCCCTCGAGATCTTCGCCGACCAGCCGTACAAGCAGGAGATCGTCGAGAAGGTCGACGCCTCCGAGGTCGACGCGAGTGCCGACGGCGGGCCGGTCTTCACCGTCTACCGGAACGTCGTCGAGGGCGAGGACGGTGGCGTCACCGAGCGCTGGGTCGACCTGTGCCGTGGCCCGCACATCCCGAGCTCGGACTGGGTGCCCGCCTACAAGCTGCTGCGCACCGCGGGTGCCTACTGGCGCGGCCGCGAGGACCGGCCGATGCTGCAGCGCATCTACGGCACCGCGTGGGAGTCGCGCAAGGCCCTCAAGCAGCACCTCGTCCAGCTCGAGGAGGCGGCGAAGCGCGACCACCGCAAGCTCGGCAAGGAGCTCGAGCTGACCCACTTCCCGGGCGAGCTCGGTCCCGGCCTCGGGATCTTCCTGCCCAAGGGCGCCATCGTCCGCAAGGAGATGGAGGACTGGATCCGTGAGGAGGTGCTGCGCCGTGGCTACGAGGCGGTCTACACCCCGCACATCGCCAAGGAGGACCTCTGGCACATCTCGGGCCACCTGGAGAACTACGCCGAGCTGATGTACCCGGGGATGGACGTCGACGCCGACACCGAGGGCCGGGGCGGCTCGGCCTACCGGCTCAAGCCGATGAACTGCCCCTTCCACATCCTGGCGTACAAGTCGCGCACGCGGTCCTACCGCGAGCTGCCGCTGCGCCTGAGCGAGCTCGGCACCGTCTACCGGTACGAGAAGTCGGGCGTGGTCAACGGCCAGCTGCGCGCGCGCGGGTTCACCCAGGACGACTCCCACATCTTCTGTCGTCCCGACCAGGTCGTCGCGGAGGCCGCGGCCTGCGTCGAGTTCGCGCGTGACCTCTACCGCACCTTCGGGCTCGGCGAGCCGTCGCGGATCGCGATCTCCACCCGCCCCGAGGAGAAGTCCATCGGCTCCGACGAGGACTGGGAGCTCGCCGAGAAGTCGCTGATCGAGGCGGTGGAGTCCCTCGGGCTCGACTACCAGATCGACGAGGGCGAGGGCGCGTTCTACGGGCCGAAGATCGACATCCACGCACGTGACGCGATCGGGCGCGAGTGGCAGCTCACGACCGTGCAGATCGACTTCAACCTGCCCGAGCGCTTCGACGTGACCTACGTCGGCGAGGACGGCGCCGCGCACCGGCCGTTCATGGTCCATCGCGCACTCTTCGGGTCGATCGAGCGGTTCTTCGCCGTGATGGTCGAGTCGTTCGCCGGCGCCTTCCCGACCTGGCTCGCCCCGGTGCAGGTCAACGTCGTCCCCGTCGCCGCCGACTTCGACGGCTACGCGAACGAGGTCAGCGCGGCGCTGCGAGAGAAGGGCCTGCGCGTCGACGTCGACGCGTCCGACGACACGCTCGGCAACAAGATCCGCAAGTCGACCACCTCGAAGACCCCGTACACCCTCATCGTCGGGCAGTCGGAGGTCGACGCGCGCTCCGTGGCGGTGCGCCCCTACAAGGGCGACCAGCGCAAGGACGTGCCGCTGGCGGACTTCGTCGAGGAGGTCGCGGCGGAGGCGCGCGACCGCGTGATCCCCGAGTGGGCCGGACAGGGCTGACACGTGGCCGACGACGTTGCAGGGACCGGCGCGGACTCGCTCCGAGAGTCGGTGGGCGAGGTCGCGCGCTCGCCGCGTGACGACCAACGCGCCCTCGACCCCGCGAATCTGCAGCGCCTGTGGTCACCGTGGCGGTTCGGCTACATCAGCGAGGGCACGCGGACCGATGGCTGCCCGTTCTGCGAGCTGCCCGCGCGTGGGTCCGAGCGCGACCGCGAGTCGCTGATCGTCCACCGCGGCCAGCACGCCTACGTCATCTTCAACGCCTACCCGTACAACCCGGGCCACCTCATGGTGTGCCCCTACGAGCACCTGGGCGAGCTCGAGGACCTGCCCGACGAGGTGGCCGCCGAGATCTGGCAGCTCGGCCGGCGTGCCGTTGCCGTGCTCAAGGAGCGCGTGTTCTGCCAGGGCGTCAACCTGGGCATGAACCTCGGCTCGGCCGGGGGAGCGGGCATCGCCGAGCACCTCCACCTGCACGCGGTGCCGCGCTGGAGCGGCGACACCAACTTCATCTCCGTGCTCGGGTCGACGCGCGTGCTCCCACGCGCCCTCGAGGAGATGTACGACGAGGTCGCGCCGGGGTTCGCGTGAGCTCGGGCGAAGGGGTCGTCGAGGTCGGGCCCGTCTGCGGGGTCGAGTGCTCCTGTGCGCTGGTTCCCGCGGGTGGTGCCGCGGGTGGTGCGGCCGAGGGCGTCGGTGCCGAGTGCGAGGACCGGGGCGGCATCGCGCGACGGATCGACATCGAGGAGGCGCTCGTCGACCCCCGGCAGGCCGTCGCGCGGGGCGCCGCCTTCGCGCTGTTCGGCATCCTGGCGGTGATCGGTGGGGAACCGGCGGCGCGCGCGCTGGGCCTGCTGGTGATCGCGGCCGCCCTGTTGGAGCTGGCCCTCGCCCGCCCGTCCGTCCGGGTCGACCGCGAGCGGCGCCGGGTGCGCGTGCTGCAGGCCGTCAACGTGGCCGGGATGGCACTGGTCGTCGCCGCCGTGCTCGTGATGGTGGTCGGTTAGGGCCACGGTTCAGCGGGCCGGGCCCGGCGCTGGACGAGCCCGGAGAGAGGAACCGGTCAGCGATGGCTGGGCGAGCCGACGTGGCCGGCCAGCACGGCGGCACCGTGCGCCGCGTCCTCGACCGTCACGACGAACGCCGGGCCGTCCCGCCGCTCGACGCGGATGGCCGGACCGTTGCGGAGCACGACGGCCCGCGCGCCCGGCACCACGCGGTAGCCCCATCCGCCGTAGCGCATGGGTTGGACCTCCTCGACGCTCACGGCCGCGATGTCGCGGCTGGGGATGTGCGTGCGGGGCCAGTTGAGCCAGCCGTACCGGACGACGAGGCCCTTCGGGCCGATCGTGACCCGCACCCGGGAAAGGGTCGACGCCAGGAGCCCGACCAGGATCGCGCTGGCGCCGATGATGCCGAGGTAGACCCGTTCACCGATCAGGAGGGCCGGGATGATCGGCGCCGTCGCGACGACGAGTGCGACGACCGCGAAGACGGGGTTGGTGGCCCCGCCGCTCCAGACCTTGGTGTCCGTCGGTGTCGACGCCACCGGGTCGACCTCGGTCGTGACCCCGTCGACCTCGGGATGGTCGCCCGCGACCAGGTACCCGAGTGCGCCGAGCGCGAGGCCGATGGCGAGCATGATGGCGAGATCCGCGCCGCCCAGGTTCCCGGCGTCCTGCCAACGGCTCACGTCGAGCGACTTCTGGACCATCTGGTAGCCGATGGTGGCCAACATCCCGCCCAGGAACCACGATCCGCCGATGAGGATCCGGGCGTGGATGCCGCCAACCCTGCCGCGTGCGACCGGCAGGGTGAACGACACCCAGAGCACGACGAAGGTCACGGCGAGGAGTGCCGTCGTGCTCCACGGGCTCTGGCCGCGGTCGGGCTCGCCGGACGGGCCGAAGTGCACGGCGATCTCGTCGGGGAGCCGGTCCTGCCAGACGAGCAGCGGTACCACCATGGTCCCGAGGAGCGCGAGGGGGACGAGGATGTACTCGAGAGCGCGTCGCGGGTTCATGAGCGTTCCTTGAGGAGGTCCGAGAGATCGGAGGGGGACAGGCCCTGCCGGCGGGCCTCGGCGAGGAGGCCGTCGGCGAGCGTGTGGAGCCGTGCTCGGTCGGAACTGTCGATGACGGTCGCGCCTCGTCCGCGGCGCAGCTCGAGGAGGCCCTCGTCGCGCAGCAGTCGGTACGCACGCAGCACCGTGTTCACGTTGACGTCGAGGGACTCTGCGAGGTCGCGTGCTCCGGGCAGCCGGTCGCCCACGCCGATGTCTCCGTCCGCGACGGCTCGACGCACCGCGGCAGCGATGCGGTCGTGCAGCGGGTCCGAGCCCGTGGTGTCGAGGCGCAACAGCATGAGAAAGTGATATCACAACTAGCACTTTGCGTCAACGGCTCGGAGCGGCCAGCAGGGCCGGTCCAGGGTCCGCTCGGCGACAGCACGGCGCCTGACCGGCCGCCGCGCGCCCCGCCCCTACCATCCGCCCGGGCGAGCAACGTCCGAGGGCCGAACCGACCGACGAGGGGACGACGTGGCGCTGAAGTCGCGCATCGACCCGATCTACCGACACCTCATCGACCCGGTGGCGAGGGGCCTGGCGCGCCTCGGTGCGACGCCGAACACGTTGACGAGCCTCGGGCTCGTGCTGACGCTGGCGTCCGCCTGGATGATCGTCGAGGGACGTCTGCTGCTCGGGGGGTTCATCCTCAACCTCGGCGGGATCATGGACCTCCTCGACGGGCCCGTGGCGCGTGTTCGTGGGCGTTCGACGGAGTTCGGGGCCTTCTACGACTCGACGGCGGACCGGATCGCCGACGGCATCAGCCTCGGGGCCATCGCCTGGGTCGTGCGCGACGAGCCGCTCGTGTTCACGGTCACGCTCGTCGCCCTCGTCAGCGCGCAGGTCACGAGCTACGTCCGCGCGAAGGCCGAGGCCATGGGCGCGGACTGCTCCGTCGGGCTGCTCGAGCGCGGGGAGCGCTACCTGATCCTGCTTGCCGCGCTGTACTTCTCGTTCGCGTTCCGACCGCTGCTGTGGGTCCTGGCGGTGGGCGGGACGTTCACGGTCGTCCAGCGCGTGCTCCACGTGATGCCCCAGCTGAAGGGCATGTCGACCGCCATGGCCGCCGTGGCGCGCTCCGACGACGGACGCGAGCAGTGAGCAAGGCGTCCGCCGAGGTCGAGGAGCTCCCGCCGCCGCCGCCGGAGACCCTGGGGCAGAAGGCCACGTACTGGCAGTACCGCGCGGTGTGGGAGGCCGCCTCCCGCCTTCCCGAGCCCCTCTACTGGGCGGCTCCCGAGCGGCTCGGCGCCGCGGCGTACCGGCTCGCGCCCGACGGCCAGAAGGACCAGATCCGCCGCAACCTCCGTCGCGTCCTCGGCGGCGACCCGGACCCCGAGCACCTCGAGCAGGTCGTCGCGGACAGCTACGTGAGCTACGTGCGCTACTGGCTGGACTCGTTCCGCCTGCACCGGCTCACGGAGGACTACGTCCTCGAACGCTCGACGGGGGAGGGCCTCGAGATCGTCGATGCGCTGCGCGACTCGGGCAAGGGCGGGATCATGGCGACCCTGCACCTGGGCTCGTGGGACGTCGGTGCCTTCTTCACGTCCGCGCGGGACTGGCGGCTGGCCGTCGTCGCCGAGGTGCTCGAGCCGCGCCGCCTCTTCGACCGGTTCGTGCAGCTGCGCCGGGACATCGGCCTCGAGGTGTACCCGCTCGTCCGCGGCGGTGACATGGTGGAGCGGATGGAGGACGTGATCCGCCGTGGGGGGATCGCGACGCTGCTGTCCGATCGCGACCTCACCAAGAAGGGGCCCATCGTCGAGTTCTTCGGCGAACCCTGCCGGCTCCCGCCCGGGCCTGCCGTCCTGGCCCGCCGGACCAAGCGGCCCGTCGCCATCGCGGCGTTCGTGACCACGCCGCGCGGGTGGCACGGCGTGATCTCCAACCAGATCGACATCAGCCACCTCAGCGTCGAGGACGGCACGCAGGCGGTGGCACGCGAACTCGAGGTCCTCATCCGGCGCTACCCCGACCAGTGGCACGTCTGGGTCCGCAACTGGCTCGCCGACCGTGAGCCGGACCATCCCCTCGTGCGGACCTGATGCGCGTCGCGCTGGTCTGCCCCTACGACCTGGACACGCCCGGTGGTGTGCAGTCCCACGTCCTCCACCTCGCGGACGCGCTGCGAGCACAGGGAGACGCCGTCCGGGTCTTCGCGCCCGGACAGGGCCGCCGCAACCTTCCGGGGGTCGAGGTCCTGGGCGGGACGATCGGTGTGCGGTTCAACGACTCGGTCGCACCGATCGCGCTGAACCCCGTTGCGGCAGCCCGCACGACCAGGGCCCTCGAGGCGTTCGATCCGGACGTGGTCCACGTCCACGAGCCGGCGGTCCCGATGGTCTCGCTGGCGGCCGCGCTCCGTGGCCCGCGGCCGATCGTGGCGACCTTCCACGCCTGGAGCGACCGCGCAGGGGTCTACCGCGCCGCCCGGCCCCTGCTGCAGCGGATGCTCGTCCGGGTCGACCGGGCGGTGGCCGTCTCGCGCGCGGCAGCCGCGTACCACTCGGAGGCGCTCGGCAGGCCGGCGTCGTGGTTCGCGGAGATCCCCAACGGTGTCGACGTCGCACGCTTCGCCGAGGCGGAGCCGCTCCCGGATCTGGCCGGCGACGCGCCGCTGGTGCTGTTCGTGGGGCGCCTCGAGCCCCGCAAGGGCCTCGAGACGCTGGTGCACGCCTTCCTCAAGCTGCGCACGACGCACGACGCGCGGCTGGTCGTCGTGGGGGAGGGTGACGAGCGAGAACGGTGCGAGGCGCTGATCCCACGCGGACTGCGCGAGGATGTCCTGTTCGCCGGGCGCGTGGACCAGGAGGACCTGCCGCGCTACTACCACTCGGCCGACGTGTTCGTCTCGCCGGCACTCGGCGGCGAGTCGTTCGGGATCGTCCTCATCGAGGCGATGAGCGCCGGCGTTCCCGTCGTGGCCTCCGGGATACCCGGCTACGCATCGGTCATCGACGACGGCCGCGACGGGCTGCTCTTCCCCGCCGGAGACGCCTCGGCCCTCGCCACCACGCTCGCGGGCCTCGTGGACACCCCGGCGCGCCGCAAGGCTCTCGCGGACGGGGCTCGGCAGTCGGCGGAACGGTTCGACTGGCCGCGCGTCGCGCTCCAGCTGAGAACCCTCTACCTGGCGGCGATCGACGCGTAGGCTCTGCCTGCCGCCGGACAAGGGGCATGCGGTGGGTGGAGGGATCGTCGCGGTCATCGTGCTGGTCGTGATCGGCCTGCTCGTCCTCGGGT
>JBFHRB010000152.1:0-8254 GCA_041591915.1 Nitriliruptorales bacterium | reverse complement strand
TCGGCCACGGGCTCGGCAGCCGGCTCCTCGGCCACGGGCTCGGCAGCCGGCTCCTCGGCGGCATCGTCGGTCTTGACGCCGGCCACGACCGCCTGCTTGGCGGCCTGCTGGCGCTCGAGCTCGATCTCCCACTCCGCCTTGGGCTCGACGACGTCGAGGCCACCGCCGGCGGACGCTGCGGCCTGCATGGCCTGCACGCGCAGCTCCTCGTCGGGCGAGCGCGACGCACGCAGGAGGAGGCCGTCAGCACACGCGTCGGCGATGATCCGGGTCAGGAGCGCGGCCGAGCGCATGGCGTCGTCGTTGCCCGGGATCGGGTACTGGACGACGTCGGGGTCACAGTTGGTGTCGAGGATCGCGAGGACCGGGATCTTGAGGCGGTTGGCCTCCTTGACGGCGATCTCCTCGATGACGGTGTCGACGACCCAGACCGCGTCCGGGGTCTTCTCCATCTCGCGGATGCCCCCGAGGAAGCTCTGCAGCTTCTCGTGCTCGCGGCGGAGGCTCAGGACCTCCTTCTTCGGCAGCAGCTCGAAGGTGCCCTGGGCCTCCATGGCCTCGAGCTCCTTGAGACGGCCGATGCGGCCCTTGATCGTCTGGAAGTTGGTGAGCATCCCGCCCATCCAGCGCTCGGTCACGTAGGGCATGCCCACGCGCTCGGCCTGGTACTGGATCGAGTCCTTCGCCTGGCGCTTCGTGCCGACGAACATGATCGTCCCGCCCTTGGCGACCAGATCGCGCGTGAACGTGTACGCGCGCTCGATGTGGTTCACCGTCTGGCGGATGTCGATGACGTAGATGCCGTTGCGCTCGCCGTAGATGAAGCGGCGCATCTTGGGGTTCCACCGCCGGGTCTGGTGTCCGAAGTGGACACCGGCCTCCAGCAGCTGGGTCATGGTGACGACAGCCACAGCTGTTCCTTCTGTTGGGTTCGGTTGGGCCTCCGCCCGCGTCATCCGGGAACGACCCACCCAGCGCAGAGCGCGCGGGGCACCGGGGCCGCCCGTCAACGGGCGTGTGGAGTGATGTGTGTGTGCGAAGCGGCCCGACAGGCGGGCCGCGGCGAGCAGGGTACGGCGTGCGCGCGGACCCGTCCACCTGCGGCACGCCGGGGTGCGCTGGTGGCGCGGCACCCGCGGGTGGCGGGCCCGTCCCGGGCCTCAGCGCCGTACCGGGCCGGGCGTCCGGGTCACGGGCACGATCCCGCCGGGCAGGAAGTGGCTCGTGTACCAGCCCGCAGCGTCGAGCTGGTTCGAGACGTGCATCGAGGCCGCGGTGCCCAGGGAGGCGCGAGGACCCAGCAGCCCCTCCCCCGCGAGGAACGAGTGGACGGCGAGGTAGGCCGCCTCCGAGCGGCGCATGCGATCGTGCCCCCCGGGGAGCACGGCGTGGTCCGCCCCGGGGAGGTTCGAGCGGTGTTCGGGCACCACCAGGTCCCGGCTGCCGCCGAACGTCGCGACGCGCGTACCGGTCGCCAGCGGCGAGGTCCAGCGGTCCTCCTGCGCCTCGGACCAGGCGTCCGCCAGGCCTGCCAGCAGGTCGCTGTCGATCCTGAGGTCCTCGAGCGCCTGCGTGTGCATCGTGCCGCCGGTCTCGACGTAGAGCCCCGCGTCGATGATCGCACCGACGACCGGGTGGCCCCGCGCCCGCACGATGGCGCTGGCGATCGCCGCGCCCTCGAGGGGCGAAGCGAGTGTGGCCACGTTGCCGATCGGCGGCAGGCTCGGGTCGGCGGGGTCGTGGTACGCCAGCAGGTAGTGCATGGCGACCACTCCCCCCATCGAGTGCCCCACGAGGTCGACGGCCCGTCCGGGCTCGCGAGCCCACAGCGAACGGAGTTGGTCCCGCAGGAGTCGCGCCGCGGCGTCCACGCCCCGGTAGGTGTCGATGTCCACGTAGTCCCCGTGCTCGCGGAACGGGTCGTTCGCGTCGAGCCCGGGCCGCCGATCGAGGCCCGAGTAGGAGAAGTAGCTCACGTCCGCTGCGGCATAGCCGAGCCAGGTCAGGTCCATGGGCAGGCGCCCCGTCTGCGAACCCAGTCCGGCGAGGCCGACGACGCGGTTGGGCGTCGGCGCGAAGGCGAAGCCGGGTCCGTCCGCGCGGGGCGCGCCGGGGACGAACCACGACCAGCCGTCAGCGGCCTCCCAGTCCTGGTAGCGATGGACGTCGGGCAGGTCCGTGACCTCCCACCCCTGGTCGGGCAACAGCGTCGGGACCCACGGTCGTGGGTCCTCGAACAGCGTCGCCGGGTCGAGGTAGGCGTTCCCTCGACGCACACCGAGGTGGAGCAGCGAGACGCCGGCTGGTCCGTGCCCGACCGCGACCTCGCCGATGACGTCATCGCTGGTGACCCGGTCGCCGACCGCCACGGCCACCTCCGCGAGCGGGCCGTAGGAGCTCGTGAGCCCATCGGGGTGGCTGACGCTGACCCACGCCTCGCGCGCGACCGTGCCGGCGAACACGACCAGCCCACCCGTCGCGGGCCGAACGGCGGTGCCCGGCTGGACGCGGAAGTCGATGCCCCGGTGGCCCTCGGCGAACGGCCCGGCGGGGGCCGTGAACGGCCGTGCGATCGGGGCGTCGACGGGCGGCTGGTAGCGGGCGGCGGGGTGGGCGGGCGTGGCCGTGAGCGCGGCGAGCGCGAGCACGGACACGGCCAGGGCTGCGGAGGAGCGGGGACGCAGGTTCGGCCCTCGGGTCGGCAACGCGCCGACCGTAGGGAGCGTCGGCGGCGCGGCGCCGTGCGGGATCGACGGGCCTGTGGACACCCGCCTCGCTCAGCCGGTGATGCGCTCCTGCAGCTTGTTGCGCAGGTTGATCACGGCCTTCGCGTGGATCTGGCAGATGCGCGACTCGGTGACGCCGAGGACGTCACCGATCTGGGCCAGCGTGAAGTTCTCGAAGTAGTACAGGCCCAGCACGGTCTGCTCGCGCTCGGAGAGTCGCGCGATCGTGTCGCGCAGGATCTCCTTCATCTCCGCGTCGTCGAACGCGCCCTCCGGACTCGGCATCGCGTCGTCGGCGATCGTGTCCTTGAGCGTGACGCCCTCGCCGTCGATGTTGCCGAGGGACTGGTCGAGCTGGGCGACCGACACCTGCGAGACGAGCAGCATCTGGTCGGCCAGCTCCTCCACGGTGAGGCCGAGGTCGTCCGCGAGCTCCTCGTCGGACGGGTCACGCTTCAACTCGGTGGACAGGCGCTGCATCGCCTGCTCGATCTTGCGCGCCTTCGAACGGACGCTACGGGGGACCCAGTCGACCTGGCGGAGCTCGTCGATGATCGCCCCGCGGATGCGCGTGATCGCGTAGGTCTCGAACTTGAAGCCCTTCTCGACCTCGAACTTCTCGAGCGCGTCGAGCAGCCCGAACATGCCGTACGAGACGAGGTCGGCCGTCTCGATGGTGTCGGGCAGGCCGGTCCGGACGCGGCTCGCGACGTACTTGACGACCGGCGCGTAGTGGAGGATCAGCTCCTCGCGGGTCTCCGCGTCGCCGGTGGCCTTGTAGCGCTCCCACAGGGCGAGGATCTCTGGATCCAACGCCCCACCTCTCTGGTCCACGGCCGACGGACCTCGCGGAGTCTAGTGGTGATGGCGGGGGCGATGGCCCCGGTTCAGGACGGTCGCCCGCGGGCACGGGGGTGCGCGGAGGTGTAGACCTCGAGGAGTCGACCGCGCGTGACATGCGTGTAGCGCTGGGTCGTTGCGAGGCTGGAGTGCCCGAGCAACTCCTGCACGGCGCGCAGGTCCGCGCCACCTTCGAGCAGGTGCGTCGCGTAGCTGTGGCGCAGGGTGTGCGGGGTCACGTGGCCCACGCCGGCACCGCGCGCGTGCCGGCTCACGATCGTGCGCGCGTCGCGTGTGCCCAGCCGGCCACCCGAGGCGTTGACGAAGAGGGCCGGCTGGGAGCGGTCGCCCTCGAGCAGGGCCGGGCGGCCCGTCCGCACGTACGTCTCCAGCGCGGCCACCGCCGGCTCGCCGAGTGGGACGATCCGCTCCTTGCTGCCCTTGCCGAGCACGCGGACCTGGCGTGTCTGCAGGTCCACCCCGCCGACGTCGAGGCCGCACACCTCCGAGACGCGCGCCCCCGAGGCGTACAGGAGCTCGAGCAGCGCGCGGTCGCGCTGGCCGGCCGGTTCGGACGTGTCGGGGTGCAGGATGAGGGCGACGACCTGCTCCGGGCGCAGGACGCGTGGCAGTGTCCGGCCCTTCTTCGGGGAGCCGAGGAGGGCGGCGGGATCGTCGGCGACGTACCCGCGACGCACCAGGAAGCGGAAGAACGTCCGGAGTGTGGAGGCGCGGCGCTGCAGCGTCGCGCGGGCGTAGCCGCGTTCTCCGAGGTGGCCCAGGTAGCGGCGCAGCACCAGGAGCTCGACCTCCCCGGGGGCGGCGATGCCCAGGTCGTCGGCCCAGGTGGCGAAGCCCGTCAGGTCGCGCGCGTACGCGTCGACGGTGTGGGGACTCCGCCGCTTCTCGTCGACGAGGTGGGTGACGAACGCCTCGATGGCCCCGGCCCAGGCGGGCGGGAGCGGGGGCGGGGTCTCGTCCATGCGAGCCAGCGTCGGCGCGGCGACCCGTGGAGTCAACGAGGTGTGACCGCTCGCGGCTGCGCGTTCGAGCAGTGGCGCACTCGTACCATCCGGTCCACAGGAGGTGGCGATGGCTGACGAGGTGCGCACCGGCGAAGCGACGTGGCACGGCTACCGGCTCGTCTACGAGGAGCTGGGAGAAGGCCCCCGGACGTTCGTGTTCATCCACGGTCTGCTGCTCGACGCGAGCCTGAACCGCCAGATCGCGCGCGCCCTCGCACAGCGGGGGTTCCGGGTGATCCTGCCGGAACTCCTCGGCCACGGCCGCAGCGACCGGCCGACACACGCGTACGAGCACCGCCTGGAGTTCGAGGCGGAGCAGGTGCTCGCGGTCATGGACGAGCTCGGGATCGAGGAGACCGTCATCGGCGGGACGTCGCTGGGGGCCAACGTCACGCTGCAGGTGGCCGCCATGGCACCCGACAGGGTCCGGGCCATGGTCGTCGAGATGCCGGTGCTGGAGCGCGGCGGCGTTGCGGCCACGGCCGTCTTCTTCCCGCTGCTGCTCGCCCTGCGGTACGCGCGGCCGGTGCCGCTGGCGATCGCGGCCATCGCACGCCGGGTGCCTCGCCCACCGATGGAGGCCCTGACGGCCTTCCTCAACACGCTCTCGCGGCCGCCCCGCGACTCGGCCGCCGTGCTCCACGGCCTCATGTCGGGCCCGCTGACCCCGTCGGCGCGCGATCGCAAGCAGCTGAAGATGCCGACGCTCGTCATCGGCCACCGCGGCGACCTGCTGCACCCGATGAACGACGCCGAGGCACTGGCCGCGGAGCTGGAGGACGCGGAGCTGTTCACGGCCTGGTCGATCGCCGAGGCACGCACCTTCCCGAAACGGGTCAGCGACCGCATCGCCGCGTTCCTCGAGAAGCAGTGGGCCCCGCGCCTGGCGACGGCACCTGCCTCGGAGGCCTGAGCCGGACGCGATCAGGGCGCCCGCGTGAGCCGGATGCCCTCCGCCCCCTCGGCGATCTCGCCAGCGATCCGCGCCCGTGTGAGCGCCGCGAGCAGCGGGCCGACACCCACGCCCGTGACCGCCGCAAGGTCGTCGATGCGGATCGGCCGTGGCCAGCGCGCCGTGAGCTCGCGGGCCACCGCTTCGGGGAGCGTGGACGGCAGCTGCGCCGGACGGGCGCCGGGCTCGACCGGTCGGCCGACGACCTCGAGCACGTCGGCCGGCTCGGTGCAGGGCGTCGCGCCCTCCCGCAGGAGCCGGTTCGGTGCGCCGGAGGTCGGCGCGCGGACGTCACCCGGGACGGCCAGGAGCGGGATGCCACGATCCGCCGCGGCGGTCGCCGTCCGCAGTGACCCCGACCGCTGCGTGCCCTCGACCACGACCACCGCGTCCGCGAGCCCCGCCACGATGCGGTTGCGGGCGAGCACGTTGGGTGGCTTCGCCTCGACCCACGGCAGCTGCTCGCTGACGATCCAGCCGCCGTCGTCGAGGACCTGGTCGAAGAGGCCGCCGGGTCGGGCATGCGCCTGCGGGTAGGGGACGTCGTGCCCGCACCCGAGGACCACGACCGTGCCGGCGGGGACGCCGGCCGTCGCCCGGTGCGCCGCGGCATCGATCCCGACCGCACCTCCGCTGACGACCGTCACACCCGCCGCGCTCACCCCCTGCGCCAGCCACGCGGCGATCCCCGAGCCGTACGCCGTCGCCCGTCGGGCGCCGACCACCGCGACACGCGGACCGCCGCCGAGGCCGGCGTCGGGGCCCCGCCAGGCGAGCAGGAGGGGTGGCCCGAACCGCTGCCAGCCGCGCAGGAGATGGGTGGGGTACGTCGGGTCACCCAGCACGCACGCCCGCACGCCGGCCCGCCACCACGTGGCAGCCACCGGGGCGATCGCGTCGAGCTCGGTCCGCGACGGGTCAGGCGCGAGGCGCACCACGGCCTCGCAGGGCGGGAGGTCGGGCTCCTCGACCGTGAGGTGCACGAGTCGGCGAGCCGCCGTCGACGGCGAGCCACCGGGCCGCAGGCCCCGGGCGACGACCGCGGCGAGCCGGACGGGGTCCGTGCCCGGGGCGGCCACGCGCTCCCAGTCCGGCAGCCTCACGCCGCCACCACCGAGGTCGGCGCGAGGCGGTACGCGAGCGCCTCGTCCACGTGCTCGACATCGACACGGTCCGATCCCGCGAGGTCGGCGATCGTCCGGGCCACCCGCAGTGCCCGGTCGAAACCGCGTGCCGACATGCCCAGCCGCTCGATCGCGAGCGCGAGCCGTGCGAGCGCGGCCGAGCGGGTCGTGGCGCGCAGGTCGGCGATCGGTGCGTCCCGGTTGAGGCGGTTGGCCCCCCAGCGCGCGGCCGCGCCGTCGCGGGCGGCCCGTACGCGGTCCGCGACGACCTCGGACGCCTCGCCGGGGTCCACGTCCACGAGGTCGGACTCCTGCACCGGTTGGAGCTCGACGTGCACGTCGAGGCGGTCGAGGAGGGGTCCGCTGAGCCGCGCCCGGTAGCGGTCCACCTGGTCGGGTCGGCAGCGGCAGGCGCGGCGCGGGTCGCCGAGGTGGCCGCAGGGGCACGGATTCGTCGCCGCGACGAGCAGCACGCGAGCCGGGTACCTGACCGCACCTGACGCTCGCACGATGGAGATCGCCCCCGCCTCGAGCGGTTGGCGCAACGCGTCGAGTACCCAGCGCGGCACCTCGAGCAGCTCGTCCACGAAGAGCACGCCGTGGTGCGCGAGCGACAACTCGCCGGGCCGTGCCACGCCACTGCCCCCGCCCACGAGGCCCGAGACGGAGATCGTGTGGTGCGGGTTCCGCAGGGGCGGACGCAGGCTGAGTGGCGCGTCTGCAACCCGGACCCCGGCGATGCTGTGGACGGTCGCGACCTCGAGCGCCTGGTCGAGGTCGAGCGGCGGGAGGATGCCCGGCAGGCGCGACGCCAGCATCGACTTCCCGCAGCCGGGTGGGCCGGCGAGCAGCAGATGGTGGCCGCCGGCGGCCACGATCTCGAGGGCGCGGCGAGCCAGCGGCTGGCCGCGGACGTCGGAGAGGCACGGTCCGTCGTCCGCGTCCTCGACCGTCGGGTGCCACGACGTCCGCGGCGCCCTCTCACCGAGGAGGATGCCGACCGCCTCCTCGAGCGTCTCGACGCCGATGACCTCGAGGCCCTCGACGAGGGCGGCCTCCGGAGCGGCGGCCTCCGGCACGACGAGGCGCGTGCCGCCGGCGGCCCGCACACCCCGCGCGACGGCGAGGATGCCCGGGACCGAACGGCACGCGCCGTCGAGCCCGAGCTCACCGCACGCGTACAGGCCCGCGACGGCCTCCGCAGGGAGCTGCCCCGAGGCGACCAGGACCGCCAGCGCGATGGGGAGGTCGAAGCCACCCCCGCTCTTGCGGAGGTTGGCGGGGGCGAGGTTCACCGTGACCCGGGTGTCCGGCCACTTCGTGCCCGAGCGTCCCACCGCCGACCGCACGCGCTCGCTGGCCTCCCGGCAGGCGGTGTCCGGCAGTCCGATGAGTCGGGTCGTCGGTAGCCCGTTGTTGACGATGGCCTCGACGCGGACGGGGGTGGGGTCGAGCCCTCGCAGGGCGATGGCTCCGATCTCGGCGAGCACGACGGATCCTCTCGGTTACCTCGGGTCGCGACCGCAGGTGCCCGCCCCATCGCGATGTGGGGCAACGTACGGAGCACCTGCGACAGGCTGGCAGCAC
>JBFHRB010000151.1:0-8272 GCA_041591915.1 Nitriliruptorales bacterium | reverse complement strand
TGGTGGACGCCGTCCCCGACCGTGAGGTGCTCGTCGTCGGGGAGCGCAGGCTCACGTACGCGGACCTCGACGAGCGCGCGAATCGGCTGGCCGACCACCTCGCGGCCCGAGGCATCGGCTTTGGCGACCACGTCGGACTCCAGCTCCTCAACGGGACGGAGTACCTCGAAGGGATGCTGGCCTGCTTCAAGCTCCGGGCCGTCCCGATCAACGTGAACTACCGCTACGTCGAGGCGGAGCTGTCCTACCTTTTCCAGGATGCCGGCCTCCGAGCGCTGATCCATCACCGACAGTTCGCCCCACGCGTCGCCGCGGTGTTGTCGGACGTCGGCGCGCTCGAGGTCCTGATGCACGTCGAGGACGGCTCCGACGAGGTGCCGATCGGATCGAGCGTGGAGTACGAGGCCGCGTTGCTGGACGCCGAAGGCTCGCGGCCGACGGTCGAGGGCCGCGGGGGCGACGACCTCTACATCGTGTACACGGGCGGCACCACCGGGCGTCCGAAGGGCGTGATGTGGCGCCACGAGGACATCTTCTTCGCCGCCATGGGTGGGGGCGACGTCGCCCGGATGGACAACTTCATCAGCGCCCCGGAGGAGCTGGCGACGCGGGTCCCGGAGGCGCCGATCACCGCCCTGCCGACCCCGCCACTGATGCATGCGAGCGCGCACTGGCTCGCGTTCCACCAGCTCTTCACCGGCGGCCGGATCGTGATGCCCGAGCTGGGCCGCTTCGATCCCGAGCTCATCTGGAAGCTCGTCACCGACGAGCAGGTCTTCATGGTGATCATCGTGGGCGATGCGATGGCCCGACCGCTGATCGACGAGCTCGCGGCCAACGGAGACCGCTACGTGACCGACACGCTCTGGGTGATCGGGTCGGGTGGGGCCATCCTGTCCCAGTCGAACCGCGACCGCCTGCTGGAGCTGTTGCCGAACCGGCTCATCGCGGACGGCTACGGATCGTCCGAGACGGGAACCCTCGGCAATCGCGTCGGGCAGGGCGGCGCCACGTTCGTCGTCAACGACCAGACCGCGGTCCTCGACGAGGACGGCGCGCCAGTGCCACCGGGCTCCGATGTCGCCGGCCGCCTCGCCCGCCGCGGCCACATCCCGCTGGGCTACTGGGGCGACGAGGAGAAGACCGCGAAGACGTTCGTCGAGGTCGACGGGGTCCGCTGGGTCCTGCCGGGTGATCTCGCACGGGTCGAGGAGGACGGGACGATCACGCTGCTCGGCCGTGGTTCCACGTCGATCAACACCGGTGGTGAGAAGGTGTTCCCGGAGGAGGTCGAGGAGGCGCTGAAGGCCCACGGAGCGATCGCTGACGCTGTCGTCGTCGGCGTGCCCGACGAGCGCTGGGGCCAACGGGTCGTGGCCGTCGTCGAGAACGTGGCCGGCCGGAGCGCGACCCTCGCCGAGCTCCAGGAGCATGCCCGCGCGCACCTCGCCGGGTACAAGCTCCCGCGGTCGCTGGTCACGGTGGACCGCATCGTGCGCTCACCAGCCGGGAAGGCCGACTACGCCTGGGCGCGCCAGCGCGCCATCGACGCGGTGGGGTGACCGATGCCTGAGCGCCTCTCCGGGATGGACTCTGCGTTCCTGTCCATCGAGACCCCCGGCAACCACATGCACGTCGTCGGGGTTCTGCTCCTCGATCCGCAGGGCATGGAGGGCGGGTACTCGTTCGGCACGGTGCGGCAGATGCTGCTCGACCGTCTGCACCTCATGCCGCCGTTCCGCAAGCGCCTCGTGGAGGCGCCGCTCGGGGTCGACCACCCGGTCTGGATCGACGACCCCGACTTCGACATCGACGCGCACGTCCACCTGCTCGAGGTGCCGGCGCCGGGCGACCACCGGGCACTCGAGGCCGTCGTCGGTGACCTGGCAGGCCGCCAGCTCGATCGGGCCCGCCCCCTCTGGGAGCTGCATGTCATCGAGGGGCTGGCTGACGGCAACGTGGCCGTCGTCGCGAAGATGCACCACGCCACGATCGACGGCGCCAGCGGCGCCGACCTCATGATGCACCTGTTCGATCTCACCCCCGAGGTGCGCGCGGTCGAGCCACCCGACGAGCCGTTCGAGGGGGAGCGGCGACCGAGCAGGTTCGCCCTCGTGGGCAAGGGCCTCGTGACGCAGGCCCTCAACCCGCTCCGCATGGCGAGGCAGGCCGTCGGCCTCGCCGGCAACGTCGTCGATGCGGCCAAGCACATCGTGACGCAGCGCCAGGACACGGTGCTGCCGTTCACCGCGCCGCGGACCGCATGGACGGGGGCCATCTCGCCAGCACGCTCCGTCGCCTTCGGTCGAGTCGGGCTCGAGGACCTCAAGGCCATCAAGGATGCGCATGGCGGGAAGGTCAACGACGCGGTCCTCGCGATGACGACCTACGCGCTGCGCGAGTACCTCATCGAGACCGACGACCTGCCGAAGCGCCCCCTGGTCGCGAGCGTGCCGGTCGCCGTCAAGAAGGACACCGACGAACCCGTCGAGACCAACCAGTTGACGACGCTGCTCGCGCCGCTGCCGGTGCACCTCGAGACCGCAGCAGAGCAACTCGAGGCCATCATCGCGGCCACGCGGGCGTCCAAGGACCTGATCAGCGCGCTCGGGCAGGAGACGTTCCTGGAGTTCGCCCAGTTCATGCCGCCGGGCATCCTGTCGCTCGGCAGCCGGATCTACACGGCGCTGCCGATCCATCGCCTCCACCCACCCATGCACAACCTCATCGTCAGCAACGTGGCGGGTCCGCCGCTGCCGCTCTACTGCGGGGGCGCGCGGGTCGAGGCGATCTACCCGATGGGGCCGCTCCTGCAGGGAGCTGGTATGAACCTCACCGTCCTGAGCAACATGGGGAACGTGGACATCGGGCTCATCGCGGATCGCGAGACCGTGCCCGAGCCGTGGCGGATCGTTGAGAGGTTCCCGGACGCCGTCGCGGCACTGTTGGAGACCATCTGAACGCGGGAGGGGATCGCGTGCTCCGAGCCATCATCGACTACCTGGACGTGCCGAACTCGGCCAAGATCCCGCTGGCGCTCGAGCTGCGCGCGCCGGTCGAGGTCCTCGCTGCACGGCGAGCCCCGGAGCCCACCTTCACGACCGCCACCCCGCAGGTGATCCTCGTCGTGCCCGGCTTCCTCGACGACGGTCGCGGCGTGGAGGGGCTCATCGAGCACCTGCGCAAGATCGGGCACACCGTCCACCTGGCCGACGTGGGTCGCAACGTCGACTGTGGGGAGCGGATGGCGGAGCGGCTCGAACGTGAGCTCGAACGCGTGTCCTCCGAGGCCGACACGAAGGTCACCCTGGTCGGGCACAGCCGCGGCGGGTCGCTGTCCCGCGCCGTCGCCGTACGGCGGCCCGAGCTCGTCCGGACCGTGGTCGCCCTCGGGTCGCCCCTGTCCGAGCCGCACGGGATCACCCTCGCGCTCAAGGTCGTGAAGCTCGGGATGTGGGGGCTCAGCCGCGTCGGCGTTCCCGGCCTCATCGGGGACTGCGCGTTCGGTGACTGCTGCAGCGCCTACCACCAGGATCTGACCGGGCCGTTCCCCGCGGACGTCCACCTCGTCTCGCTCCGCTCGACCCTCGACGGCTTCGTCTCGCCGACCGCGAGCCTGGACCCCGCCGCCGAGGTCATCGACCTGACGGTGACCCACATCGGCCTGGCCGCGGCACCGTCAGCGCTCCGCGCCATCACCGAGGTGCTCGACCGGACGGCCCAGCGGCAGACCGTCGCCGCCTAGCTGGCGCAGAGCAGGGCCCGCCCGATCACGACGATGAACGTGAGCGGGACGCCGAAGCCCACGAGGTAGCCCGACGCGACGTGGCGGGTCGCCGGCCTGACGTGCGGCGTCCCGGGCGGCCGCGGATCGACGGTGACGCCGCCCTCGGCGACATCCTGGCGGTGCGCGGCGCCCGTGTTCGGCCAGGTGTGGGGGCGGATCGTGCCGGCGATCCGCCCGATCGCGTCGACCAGACGCTCCAGCGCGACGGCCTGGCCGCCGGAGCGGCCGCGCTTCGGCTTTAGCTCGTGGACCGTGAGCAGGTCGCCGGCGATCTCGAGCGCGACGTTCGCTCCGGCGTCCTCCAGCGCGGCCATCAGCTGCGGCGTGACGACGGCGTACGCGAATCGTTCATCGTCGGCCCGCACCCTCCAGGACCGGTTGAAGGCGTCCGACTCGAGCTGGATGTCGCGCAGGCCCGCCGCGTCGAGGAGCTGGCTCAGCGCCGTCTCCTGCCCGATGACCAGTGCCGGGCACGTCACTGGCAGCCGGATGGCGGCGACCATCTTGAGCTCGACCGAGGCCGCCACGGGCTTCCCGTTGTTCTCGGTGACGCTCGTGATGTCCCAGACGTCACCGAGCCAGACCTCGTGATCCGCCTCACGCCGGACGGCCGGGAGCCTGATCCCGCTCGAGGCCGGGAGCCCGACCACGTGTGCCGCCGCTGCCGTGCGGGCCCCCCGACGCACCCGGGCGGCAGCGGCCCGCAGCACCGGGCTCGCGTCGGGGTCGAACGTGAACCCGTGCTGCTCCCAGAGCCCGGCCACGTCCGAGTCGTCGGGCAGGTGGTGGCGTGAGCGACGGTGGGTCTGGACGACGATCAGCATCAGGCCCACGGACAGGGCGATGATGCCCCAGCCGAGCCAGGGGTTGATCGGGTCCGCGGTGCTGGCGAGCACGAGGTGGGGCATGGCGTGATCGAACTGGCCCGCGCCCCGTGACGCAAGGCCATGGCATCGACGACGAGCGGTGCTAGCGTTCCCTGACATGGATGTCAGGGATCGTGACCACGCGGACGTCCTCTCGTCGCGCCCGGCGGACGACTACATCCTCCCGGGCGTCGGGGACATCGACGACCCGTACCCGCTGCTCGAGGCAGCTCGCCAGCAGTGCCCGGTCCTGGAACTCGGCGAGGTCCGGATGCCGTGGAGCGGCGACGACGTGACCGACACCTACATCGTCTACGAGCGGCCGGACGTCCTGGCGATCCTCCGCGACGCCGAGGGCTTCGACTCCCGCCTCCTCCGCGAGATCATCGGCCCGACGATGGGCCGCACGATGCTCGAGATGGACGGGCCCGAACACCATCGCTACCGGGCGCTGGTGTCGATGGCGTTCCGGCCCCGGATCGTCCAGCGCTGGGCCGACACGCTGGTCCGGCCGCTCGCCGACCGCATCATCGACGACTTCGCGGCCGACGGGGCGGTCGACCTCGTCCGTGCGTTCAACTTCCGGTTCCCGTCCGAGGTGATCGCCTCGATCCTCGGCCTGCCGGAGGAGGACATCGAGCTGTTCCAGCAGTGGGCCGTGCACATCATCACCTACACCGCGCATCCAGAGGAGGGCCTCGCGGCCTCGCGGGCACTGCGCGAGTACCTCGCGCCGGTCGTGGCGGATCGACGCGCCGAGCCCGCCGACGACCTGATCAGTGAGCTCGTCCGGGCCGAGATCGACGGCCACCGGCTCACGGACGACGAGCTGTACCCGTTCCTGCTCCTGCTCCTCCCGGCGGGCATCGAGACCACCTATCGCGCCCTGGGCAACACGATGTGGGGGCTGCTCAACGAGCCGGCGCAGCTCGCCGACGTCCGTGCGGACCCTGCCCTCGTCGAGGCCGTGGTCGAGGAGGGCCTCCGCTGGGAGCCACCGATCCTCATGCTCACGCGGACGGCCACGTGCCCGCGTGACATAGCGGGGACGGACGTGCCGGAAGGTGCGACCGTCGTGCCGTCGATCGCGACGGCCAACCGTGATCCGTCGATCCCCGACGCTGCTCGGTTCGACATCCACCGGCAACGTGAGCAGATCCTGACCTTCGGCTTCGGCCACCACCTCTGCCTCGGCGCCCACCTCGCCCGCCTCGAGCTGCGCATCGCCTTCGAACAGCTGCTCGGCCGGCTCCCGAACCTCCGACTCGACCCGGAGGTCGAGCAGCCCGGTATCCGCGGGACCGTCTTCCGCTCCGCGGTCTCCCTCCCCGTCGTCTGGGACGTGTGATGCACCTGGAGCTGGACCCGGCGGACATCGCCTTCCGTGACGAGCTGCGCGAATGGCTGCAGGACCACGCGGATCCGTCGATCGACGAGCGCGAGTGGCATCGACGTCTCGTTGCCGGACGCTGGGTGGTCCCCGCATGGCCCCAGCGTTGGGGTGGCCGTGACGCGACGCTCACCCAGGAGATCCTCTACAACCAGGAACTCGCCGTCGTCGACGCCCCGGTGCCACGCAACGCCATCGGCCTGTTCAACATCGGGCCGATGCTCCTGACGGCCGGCACGCCCGAGCAGCAGGAGCGCTACCTGCCCCCCATGGTCGACGCGACCGAGATCTGGTGCCAGGGCTTCAGTGAACCGGGCGCCGGGTCCGACCTCGCGGCGCTCGGCACGCGCGCGGTCGACGCCGGCGACCACTGGGTCGTCAACGGCCAGAAGGTCTGGACGACGTTCGCCGACGAGGCGGACCTCTGCCTCGCCCTCGTCAGGACCGACCCGGAGGCGCCCAAGCACCGGGGGATCTCCGCCCTGATCATCGACATGCATGCGGCCGGCGTGGAGGTCCGCCCCCTCCGCGAGATCACGGGGGACGACGGCTTCAACGAGATCTTCTTCACCGACGTCCGGGTCGCCAAGGACGCACTCGTCGGGCCCCTGCACGGTGGCTGGGGCGTCGCCATGTCGACGCTCATGCACGAGCGGCTCGGGACGATGAAGCTCGGGGTCCAGCTCCGCCGGCGGTTGGCCGACGTCGTGGAGCTCGCACGCAAGCTCGGACGGGGAGACGACCAGGACATCCGGTCCCGCCTCGCCGAGCTGGCCGCGAAGGTCGAGCTGATGGAGGTCCTGACCGGGCAGGCGCTCGGCGCGCTCCAACGGGGCCTCGATCCCGGCGCGGCGCTGCCGCTCGGGAAGCTGCAGTGGTCCGAGCTGATGCAGGAGCTGGCCGAGCTGGCGCTGCTCATCGAGGGCCCGCACGCGCTGCTCGGCCGAGGCTCGCCCGGGGAGCCGCCGGGGGAGTGGACGCACCACGCGCTCTACTCGCGGATGACCACGATCGGTGCGGGCACCACCCAGGTCCAGAAGAACATCCTCGCGTACCGCAGCCTCGGGTTGCCACGCTCGGCGGACGCGAAGGCCGGCCCGGCTTTCCTCGATCCCCCACTCGACGAGGAGCTCGCGGCCATGCGAGGCACGGCACGTCGCTTCCTCGCCGACCGAGCGCCCACGTCGTGGCTGCGTGAACGCATCGATGCGGACGGGCGCGTGACGCCGGAGCTCTGGGCGGGCCTGGCCGACCTGGGCCTGCTCGGCCTGCTGGCGCCGGTCGACGTCGGCGGGACCGGCCTCGGACTCCCGGCGTTCGGCGCGCTCGTCGAGGAGTTCGGACGCGCCCTGCTGCCCGAGCCGATCTGGTCCTCCGCGGTACTTGCGATGTCCTACCTGACGTGCGTCGACCCCGGGCACGACCTCGTCGCGTCGATCGCGCGAGGGGAGGCGACCGCCACCGTGGCGTTCCCGGTCCCGACGGCCGAGCCACCGACGGTGTCCGACGGGCGACTGGTCGGCGCAGCCCGGTTCGTGCCGGATCCGGCACCCGATCGGCACCTGCTCGTGGTGGCGACCGAGGAAGGCCGCCCCGGGCTGTACCGGGTGACCGACCGGTCAACGGTCGGGACGGAGGCGCTGGTGCCCGTCGACCTCACCAGGCCGCTCGGGAACCTCGTGTTCGACCGTTCGCCCGTCTCGAGGATCGGCGGCGATGCACCACACGGCTCGGCCCTCGAGCGGGCGGACCGACTCCGACGCGCGCTGGCCATCGTGGACACCGTCGGCGCCGCGACCCGGGCACTCGAGATGGCCACCGAGTACGCCAAGGTGCGGGTGCAGTTCGACCAGCCGATCGGGTCCTTCCAGGCCGTCCAGCACCTCCTCGCCGATGCACTGCGCAACATCGAGCTGTCCCGTGCCGGCGCGCTGGCCGTGCTCGAGTCCATCGATGCCGGCGACGACGAGGGTGCCCACGCGCTGCTGCTCGCCGTGGAGGGCTACGCGCCCTCCGCGCTCTACCGGGTGACCGCCGACGCGATCCAGGTCCTCGGGGGGATCGGGTTCACGTGGGAGCACGACGCGCACCTCTACCACCGCCGCGCGATGGCCCTGCAGGCCTGGACCGCCGACGGCACGCGGGCCCGACGAGACCACGCTGACCTGCTGTTGTCACGAACGTGAGCGAGCCGGCTCGCGGACTCCACGCGATCGCGCGCGACGAGCC
>JBFHRB010000150.1:0-8354 GCA_041591915.1 Nitriliruptorales bacterium | reverse complement strand
GCGGGTGGAGACGTACCAGCGGTTGCTGTCGCCGTGGACCAGGGGCTCGGGGTCGCTGCGACCCGCCAACAGGTCGTCCCAGTCGACGGCGAGCGAGAACGCCGACACGTCCCCGCCGGCCAGGGTCTGGGCCTGGACGAGGTCGCGCCAGAAGCTGTTGAGCGCAGGCTCCGCGTCGTTCGAGCGGAAGGTGACGTTGAAGGCGGTCGGCAGGCCCGGCAGCCACCCGTGCTCGGGCGTCAGCTGCAGGAACCCGTCGCCCTCGGCATCGGCCAGGCCGGCCGCGAGCCGCACGGCCGACGTGGAGGACGGCTCGAAGGCCGCGCGGGGCAGCCGAACGACGAACGAGCGCGCGGCCTCGTCGGCGAGGTGTTCGCCGCCGAGGTCGGCGATCGGGGTCGCACCGGTCGTCAGCGGGTCGACGAGCCAGGCCCCCGTGCCGGACACGACGAGGACGTGCTCGATGCCCGGTGAGCGCAGGAACGTGTTCACGCCCCAGGCCGCCGTGCCGGTGGCCGCGTCGGCGTCGGCGTCGATCGCGAACGCCGCGATGGGGACGGCCGGGTCCAGCAGGGTCACCCAGTCGACGCGCCAGAACGTGTCGGTCGTCGTCGCGCCGATCGCGGTGCGGAAGATGTCGGCGCCGTTGTTGGCGGCCTCGGGGGCCGGGTAGCGGAACCCGCCGAAGCTCGGCGCGCCGGGTGACTCGTTCGTCGGCGTGACCGAGAACGGACCGTTGTCGTCGTAGAGGAAGTCCGTCCAGAAGACCGCGCCGCGATCGTGGCGGCCGACGCCGGACGTGCGCGGGAAGGACTCACCGAACGGCCACAGCCCCGGCGCGGGCAGGCTCGGTTCGGGCGTCGTGGCGGCCGGCGGCAGGAGGTCGGGCAGGTCCGCGGGAGCGGCCACCGCGGCGGGCGGGCCGATGGCGCCCGCGACGGTGAGGGCGGCGAGCGCGAGGGAGAGCGTGGGACGGCGCACGGGAGAAGCCTTGGTGGGGTGCAGGAGGGCTTCGGCGACCGCGCCCCTGGTTCCTGCCGCTACCCCAGGTCGAGCAGGTCGAACGTGCCGTCCTGCTGCGCGTTCTCGAGGTGCTCCTCGGTCCACAGCACGTCACGCGCCTTGCTGCCCTCGTTCGGCCCGACCACCCCGAGGGTCTCGAGCTCGTCCATGACGCGGCCCGCGCGCGCGAAGCCGATGCGCAGCTTGCGCTGGAGCATCGACGTCGAGCCCAGGCCGCTGCGGACGACGAGCTCGGCGGCACGCCGAACGAGTCCCTCGTCCGAGTCGTCGTCGCCACCGCGGGTGGCATCGGCCTTCGCCGCGTCCTCGCCGGACTTGACCACGCCGTCGATGTACTCGGCGTCGCGCTGGCGCCGGCAGAACTCGACGAGCGCACGGATCTCGGTCTCCCCCGTGAAGCAGCCCTGCAGGCGCGAGGGCTTGCCCTGCGAGGCGGGCATGAAGAGCATGTCGCCGTTGCCGACGAGCTTCTCCGCCCCGCCCATGTCGAGGATCGTCCGCGAGTCCGTCTGCGACGCGACCGCGAGCGCGAGGCGGCTCGGGATGTTGGCCTTGATGAGGCCCGTGATGACGTCCACGGACGGGCGCTGGGTGGCGATGAGCATGTGGATGCCCACGGCTCGCGCCATCTGAGCGATCCGGCAGATCGCGTCCTCGACGTCGCGTGGCGCGACCATCATGAGGTCGCTGAGCTCGTCGATCACGAGGAGGATGTACGGCATGTGCCCGTACGCGTCGCGCTCCTCCTCGGTGGCCGCGGGCACGTTGCCCGCCGCGACCGCGTCGTTGTAGCCGTCGATGTTGCGGAAGCCGAGACGCGCGAGCGTCTCGTACCGCATCTCCATCTCCTTCACGGCCCACTGGAGCGCGTCGGTGGCGCGGCGGGGGTCGGCGACGACGGGGCTGAGCAGGTGCGGGGCGCCCTCGTAGGCGTTGAGCTCGACGCGCTTGGGGTCGATGAGGATCATCCGCACCTGGTCGGGCCGGGCCCGGCAGATCACGGACGCGACCATCGCGTTCATCGTGACGGACTTGCCGGATCCGGTCGCACCGGAGATCAGCAGGTGGGGCATCGTCACGAGGTTGACCATCGCCGGGTTACCGGCGATGTCCACGCCCAGTGCGACGAGCATCGGGTGCGGGTCGGCCTTCGCGACGTCCGACACGAGGATGTCGCGGAGGGTGATGAGGTCGCGCTCGCGGTTGGGCACCTCGACGCCGATGGCGGACTTGCCGGGGATCGGGGCGACGATGCGCACGTCGGGGGCGGCGAGCGCGTAGGCGATGTCGTCGCCCATGTTGGCGACCTTGCGGACCTGCACCCCCGGGCCGAGCTCGATCTCGAACCTCGTGACGGTCGGCCCGCGCGAGTGCCGGGCGACGGTCGCGTCGATGCCGAACTGGTCGAAGGTCTCCTGCAGGGCCGCGACGCTCGCCTCGATGTGGCGCGTCGCGTCCGTCCCGACCGCCCGGCCCTTCGCCAGCAGGTCGAGCGGGGGGAGCTCGTAGTCGTCCCAATTGGCGCGTGGCAGGACCTTCTTGGCCTTGCGCTTGCCATCGGCGGTGGTCTCGACCGTGCCGCCGTCGAGGACGGCGCGTGCGGCCTTCGGAACCTCGGGCTTGGGGGGCGACGGCGCGCGACCGGCCTCGC
Organism: Nitriliruptorales bacterium; assembly: GCA_041591915.1. Lineage (GTDB taxonomy): Bacteria > Actinomycetota > Nitriliruptoria > Nitriliruptorales > Nitriliruptoraceae > JBFHRB01. The sequence continues at coordinate 5,680 of JBFHRB010000150.1, read as the reverse complement.
GGTCGGCCGCGGTCAGCCCGACACCGGGCGCTTGTGCCGCATCGGCTGCGAGCGTCTCCGTCGCTGCGGCCTCGGCGACCTCGGCAGCCGCGCCGCGGGTGCCGGGGATCGCCTGCTGCTCGCCCTCGACCGGGTCTGGCGCCTGGCGACGCCTGGGGCGCTTGGCGACGACGGTGTCGGTGTCCGCCTCGCCGCCCGTCGCCCGGGCCAGGGCACGCTCCGCCTTCAGCGTGGTGGCGCGCTCGTCGTCGTCCTCGGTGCTGGCGCCCTCCGCCTTCGACTCGGGCTCGGACTCGCGGCCGAGCTCCTCGCGTGCGCCGTCGAACAGCCCCGACACGAAGTCCCAGATCGCGCGGAACGGCGTCTTGGTGACGATGAGCAGGCCCAGGACGAAGAGTGCGGCGAGAACCGCCGAGGCACCCCAGATGCTGAGCGCCACGACCATCGGGCGCGAGACCGCCCAGCCGAACGCCCCGCCGGCGGGCCAGAGTTCCTTCCAGCCGTCGGCCGGCTCGGGCGCGCCCTGGAAGAGGTGCCAGCCACCCACGACGGCGATCAGCAGCAGGGCGATGCCGACGGTGACGCGGCCGCGCTCGGCTCCCTCCCGATCGAGCACCACGCTGAACCCGAAGTAGACGAGCAGCGGCGGGACGATGTAGCCGAAGACGCCGAGCAGGCCCCGGAAGACCGCCTCGGCGAAGTCCCCGACCGGCCCTGCCACCTGGAAGTACAGCGCCATGCCGAGCAGGACCCCGGCGAGGATGAGCCCGATCCCGTACACGTCGTTCGACTGGTCGCCGACGTGCTCCTTGGCGGCAGCGAGCATCCGGACCGCGAAGCCGGGCTGCTTGGCCTTCGAGCCGCCCTTTGCGGCGGGCTTCTTCTTCGTCGCGCCGCGGCTCGACGAAGAGGACTTCGACGACGCGCGCGATGACGACCTCGACGACGAGGCCTTCCCGCGCTGCTTCTTCGTGCTCGTGGACTTCTCGGTCGTCGTGGCCACGTTGGCAACACCCGCTGATCGACGCGACACCGGAACGGTCCGAGGGTAGCTCACACCCGTGTAGTTCCCGCCGAGCGGCTGCCGGCAGGGTAGGTCCCGGGGGTCCGCGAGGCAGGAGAACGGCTCGTTCGCGGCGAACAACTTGGCGAGACCGGAGCCAGCAAGAGGTTGGCCCGACACGAAGGGAGACGCGCTCATGCGTGGGATGTTCCGTCGCGCCGTCGTCGGCGCTGCAACGCTCGCACTCGCCCTGGGCACGGTGGCGACGACCCAGCCGTCGACCGAACTCGTGCCGCGGACCGAGACGCTCTACATCGCGGCCGGGTGTCCGCAGGACACGCCGGGCACCTGCCAGTCGATCCGTTGGCTCGGCAGGACTCCGGGAGATGCCACGTCGAACTTCCTCACGTCGACGCTGCCCGTCGACGAGGTGCTCTACCACGTCGAGGGCGAACCGAACTGGCGTGACTACGTCGGCGACGACTCGCTACGCGACTCGTACGCGCTCGACCACACGCGCGCGGGCAAGGGCGTCGTCGAACTGCAGTCGACCGGCCCGGGGATCCAGTCCACCCTGCACTTCCGCGTGACGGCAACGACGGACGACTTGCGGTTCCTGACGCTGACCGAGCAGTCGCAGACGGTCACGCTGATGACCGGCACGACCGTGTTCGAGTTTCCCTTCGAACTCGACGACTTCGCCGGACAGGAGATCAACGGCCTCACGGTTGAGGTGGCACTCCACGGGGTCAACGTGAGCGCCGGTCGCATCAACCAGCAGGGTGGATCCTGGCTCGAGCTGCCCTGGCTCGAGGAGGTTGCCGTCTCCTGACGATCGATCCTCCGGGCCGGCGCCGGGTCACGACTCCTGCACGATGGGGATGATGACCGGGCGTCGGCCGGTCTCGGCACGCCAGAAGGTCCCGAGCGCCTGGACGACGTGACGCGACACGGCGTCCGAGTCCGCGAACTTCCCCTTCTTGAGCGAGTCCATCTCCAGGTCGACGGCCTTGGTGGCGCCGTCGATGATCGGGCCGGCCTCCTCGTCGAACACGACGCCCTTCTGGATCACGAGCGTCTCGCCGACCGCCTCGCCCCGGTGCGGGTCGATCGTCACCACGCAGATGCAGATGCCGTCGTCGCCAAGGCGTCGCCGGTCGCGCAGGACCGCGGGCCCGACGTCGTTGAGGAGCCCGTCGATGAAGATCTGGCCGGCCTCGATGGGCTCGCCCCGCGTGGCGCGGCCGTCCTCGAGGACGATCACGTCGCCGTCCTCGCTGACGAGGACGTTGTCTGGCGGGCAGCCGGTCTCGACCGCGATGTCGCGGTGCGCGAGCATGTGCCGGAACTCGCCGTGCACGGGGATGACGTACTCGGGCTCGAGCAGGTTGTGGAAGAGGATGAGGTCCTCACGGCTCGCGTGGCCCGAGACGTGCACGTCGGCGACGCCCCGGTGGATCACGTGGCACCCGCGGCGCGCGAGGCCGTTGATGGACCGGAACACGGCCGTCTCGTTGCCCGGGATGAGGCTCGACGCGAGCACGATCACGTCACCCTCGCCGACGTCGATCCACTTGTGGTCGCCCGAAGCCATGAGGCTGAGCGCCGAGAACGGCTCGCCCTGGGAGCCGGTCGAGATGATGACCAGCTCCTTGGGGTCGTGCTTCTTCACGTCCTGGATCTCGACGATCTCCGCCGGGTCGATCTCGAGGTAGCCGAGCTCGCGCGCGATCCCCATGTTGCGGATCATGGAGCGACCGACGAAGACGGGGCGCCGACCGACCTCACGGGCCGCGTCGAGCACCTGCTGGATCCGGTGCACGTGGGACGCGAAGGACGCCACGACGAGCAGGCCCTCGACGTCGTGGAAGACCCGGTCCAGCGTCTGGCCGACGGTCTTCTCGGACTTGATGTGGCCGCGCACGTCGGCGTTGGTCGAGTCGGCCAGGAGGAGGTCGACACCCTCGTCGCCCAGCCGAGCGAGGTGGGCGAGGTCGGTCACCCGGCCGTCGACGGGCGTCTGGTCGAGCTTGAAGTCGCCGGAGTGCACGACCAGGCCATGCGGGGTGCGGAACGCGAACGCGCAGCCGTCCGGGATCGAGTGCGTGACCTGGATCACCTCGACCTCGAACGGGCCGTGCTCGATCACGTCGCCGGGCGCGACCTCGACGAGGGTGTGCCCCTCGAGGTCCGGCCACTCCTCGAGGATCGCCTCGAGGAACCGCAGCGTCAGCGTCGTCCCGTAGATCGTGAGGCCCGGGAAGTCGCTGAGGAGGTACGGGACAGCGCCGATGTGGTCGAGGTGGCCGTGGGTGAGGAAGACGGCATCGATGTCGGCGGCGCGGGGCTTCAGCGCACTCCAGTCCGGGATGATGAGGTCCACTCCGAGGTGATGCGCGCTCGGGAACGTGACCCCACAGTCGATGATGCCGATGCGGCGGTCGACGTCGATCGTCGCCATGTTGCGGCCGATCTCGCCCAGGCCGCCGAAGAACGTGATCTCAACCGGTGAGGTCCCCATCAGCGTGTGACTCCTGCGTCGTCGAGGGCCGCGAGCACGGCCGCTCGCGTGGCCGCACTCGCCTCGACCAGCGGCAGCCGCACGGGACCGCCGGGCAGGCCGCGCGCGTTCAGCGCGGCCTTGAGAGGTGCGGGGTTGGGCTCCAGGAACAGTGCCCGATGCAGCGGCAGCAGCCGCTGGTGGATCTCGCGCGCCTTGGCGGGATCCGTGGCGTACAGCTCGGCCATCTGCGCCAGCTCGGGCCCGACGAGGTGCGAGGCAACCGACACGTAGCCCGCCGCGCCGACCGCCAGGTAGGGCAGGTTGAGCACGTCGTCGCCGCAGTAGACGTCGAAGCCGTCGGGGGTGCCGGCCACGACCTCGGCCGCCTTCGCCAGGTCGCCGACCGCGTCCTTCACGCCAACGATGTTGCCCACGCTCGAGAGCTCGACGAGCGTCGCCAGGTCGATCTCCCGCGAGGTCCGTCCGGGGATGTCGTACAGCAGCACCGGACGGTCGGTGGCGCCTGCCGCCGCCGTGAAGTGCGCGATGAGCCCGCGCTGGCTGGGCTTGTTGTAGTACGGGGTGACCAACAGGATCGCGTGGGCGCCGAGCTCGGTCGCCTTCGCGGTGGCCGCGACGGTCCGGTCCGTGTCGTTGGAGCCCGTGCCCATCATGACGAGCCCGCGGTCACCAACCGTCTCGAGCACCGCCGCGAGCAGGTCCCAGGGCTCATCGCCCCGCAGCGTCGGGCTCTCGCCGGTCGTGCCGCTCACGAGGACGGTGTCGGTGCCGTTGGTGACCAGGTGGTCGGCGAGCCGCTGCGCACCGTCGAGGTCGAGGGCCCCGTCCGGAGTGAACGGCGTGGCCATGGCCGTGACGACGCGGCCGAAGGCAGGCATCCATCGACTCCTTGGAGCAGGCGGGAACGGGTGCGCGGTTATCCTACGCAGCCCTCGGAGCCCGGGAGCGGCGCGTGATCTGGCACATCGTCCGGTTCGACTTCACCGGCGTCGACCCGGCAGAACGGCGGGCCATCGAGGACGACCTCCGCGGTCTCGCGGCGATCGACGAGGTCGGGTGGCTCCGCGTCGCCCGCGAGATCGGCGACGCCGAGGTGACGGGCCTGATCACGGTCTTCGCGGACGAGGCCGCGCTCGACACCTACCGGGTCCACCCGCTGCACACGCCGGTCGTCGCGCGGATCCGCGCGGCCGGCGCATCGGTCATCCGCCTCGACATCGAGACCGACGACGACGTGACGGAGCTCCCGTGACCGACGCACTGGCGATCCCGCTGGCGCACGCCGGCGCCGGCGCCGGCTGGCAGGCGCTGTTGACCGTCATCTCCATCGGCGTGGGGGTCCTCTTCCTGCTCCACCTGTTCGGAAGGCTCCAGCTCGCCGAGCCCGGCGACCTCGTCGTGCCGCTGTCAGCGGTGGCGGTGATCTCGGCCCTCTCGCCGGTCGCATCCGACACGCTCTCCGACTGGGTCGGCTACGCCGTGCCCGCCGGGGCGGTGGCCCTGATCGCCCTCGTCCTCGTGACGACGTCACCGATGCAGTTGCGCGGTGCCCCGGCGCTGATCGGCGGGTTCCTCCTCGTGGCCGTGGTGGCATCGGTCGCCGCCGGACCGGCCCTCACCCGTGCCTGGCACCCCAGGACCGACCCGTTCGACCTCCCCGTCGCGGTGGATGCGGCCATCGAGATCGTCGAGCCCGCCGACGGCGCCGAGCTGACGGCCGGGACCGTACGTGTCGTCGTCGCCGTCGCGGGCGGGAGCGTCGGGCCGGTCGCCATGACCCCCGAGGAGGCGCCGAACGACCTCGAGGAGCTCGGGCAGGTCTCGCTGTTCCTCGACGGGATCCGCCGGATCGACCCGATCGACCAGGACCGCTGCACGCTCGAGCGCCCGTGCACCACGCTGACCTTCGAGTTCGAGGCCGAGGCGGGCGAGCACACGATCGACGCCGAGTTCCTGGCCTGGAACCGCTTCCCGTTCAGCCCGCCGGTGACGGACAGGATCGGCTTCACTGCCCGCTAGATCCAGACAGACCGGACGCGCTCGTGCGCGTGGGCCCCGCCGACGCGCGCCCACCGCATCGCCGGCGACGCTGCGTAACCGTGGCGGCAACGACGCCGCTTGTCCCACTGGAACCCCTGGACGGCGCCTGCGGC
>JBFHRB010000149.1:0-8400 GCA_041591915.1 Nitriliruptorales bacterium | reverse complement strand
TCCTCGGTCCAGTACTGCGTGCCGAAGCGCTCGGCCTGCGCGCGCATGTGCTGGATCAGCTCCGGGCCCATGATGCCCTCGGGGAAGCCGGGGTAGTTCTCGACGTCGGTCGTGAGCGTCAGCTGGCCGCCGGTCGGCCCTCCGGCCTGGATGCCCTCGATGACCAGTGGCTCGAGGTTCGCGCGAGAGGTGTACAGCGCCGCGGTCAGGCCGGCCGGGCCGGAACCGATGATGACGACGTGGCGGGTCTCGGGGGTGTCGGACATGAACAGGCCTCGACGTGTGGAGTGGGGTCTTGGTCAGCGAGCGTAACGGCCGGAGGTCCGGCCTCCATTCCGGAGCCCGTCCGTCCGTGTGTCAGCCGCTCACCCGTCGCCCGGTTGGCCCGACCGGTGGCGCGCCGCGGCGCGCTGGTCCAGTTCCCGTCGTAGGGCCGCGTATCGGTCCGCCTCGGCGCGGGAGTGGCTCGGACCGGCCGGCGGGACCGCGGGGCGGAGGCTGTCGTCGTCCTGGGCGAACGGGTCGAGCGTCGTGCCGATGAATGTGCGCCGCGGGAGGGGTCCGCTCCCCGTGGCGGCCCCCATGCGCGCCTTCTCGAGCCACAGTGACGGCCGGAGCTCACCGCCCGTCTGTCGAACCGCCAGATCGGCGGCCTCGAGGAGGGTGACCCAGTCGAAGGCGCCCAGCGCCACGAACTCGTCGGGCGAGGCGGCGCGCAACAGCGCGCCGGTCGGGTCGTTGGTGTGCCGGGCCCAGACGTCGAGGACGGCATCTTCGTGCTGGCGCAACGGCGTCGCTCCTCGTGCTCGTCCCCCGAACACCCTCGGCGCCAACGCCGCAGCCGGCGCGCCGACGCGCGCAACGTACGGAACGCCCCGAGCGATGTCGAGGGTCTCCTGCAGCAGGACCCGTACCCTCCGCGACATGGACGACCACCCCACGGATGACGTTCCGGAGACATCGGTCACCGTCTGTGCGCGCCACCCCGGCGTCGAGACGCGACTGACCTGCGCCTCGTGCGCGACGCCCATCTGTCCCGGGTGCCTCGTCGACACCCCGGTGGGCCAGAAGTGCCCGTCCTGCGCGCGGCTGCCCCGCGCGGCTCGGGCGCAGGGCAAGCCCGACCAGTACGTCCGTGCCGTCGCGTTCGGGGTCGGAGCCGCTCTGGCCGTGGGTGTGCTCCTCGCCCTGTTCTTCACGGTCAGCGGGTTCCTGACCTGGATCGCGAGCGGCTTCGGGGGCTACGGCGTCGGGCGGGCGGTCCGGGCCGGGGCGCGCGGCAACGCGGCCGACAACTTCAAGGTCATCGCGGGCGTCTTGGCCGTCGCGGCGGTCGGGCTCGCCTGGGCGCTGTGGGTGCGCTTCTCTATCGGCTTCTTCGTGCTCTCCGGTGAGGTCTTCCTCAGCGGCACCAGGATCGTCTCCTACGCCGCGGCGGTCTACGGCTCGGTGGTTGCCTGGCGGCGCTGAGCCTCGACCTCAGCGATCCTGCTGGGTGAAGTGCAGGACCTGGCAGTCGCTGCGGGCGACCACCCAGAGCTCGACGCGGTCGAAGCGACCGGTGTCGGGGTCCTCGGTCAGCAGGGCGTAGATGATCGCCGGCTCGTCCTCGAAGGAGGCGATCTCGGCGATCACGGGGATGGCGTCGGGGGAGACCTCGAGGATCTGGTCGAGGCAGCGCCGTGCCTCCGCCTCGGGTGCCAGCAGGAGCTCTCCTGCCGTCGCGCCGGTGGCGGAGGACGAACCCTGCGGCTCGCTCGCGGCCTCGGCGCCCTCATCGGACGTGGCATCGTCGGCCCCGGCGGCGGGGGCCGACTCGCCCTCGACCCCGCCAGCCGATGCCTCATCGGCCATGTCGGTCTCGGCGGGGGCGCTCGCCACCGCGCTGCCGTCGCCGAGGAAGTAGCCGAAGAGTGCCAGGCGCTCGTCCCGCAGGCCCTGTGCCGACACGGGGTCGAGCCCGGCCGCGAGGAGGTCGGCGACCGTGGCGTCCTCGGCAAGTACGCCGATCGAGTCGGCGTCGTAGCTGGCGTCGGTCACGCGGATGGCCTGCGGCCCCGCAGCATCGCCCTGGGAGACCTCCGCCATCGTTCGTGCCGAGTCTCCGGCCTCCTCGCTGCCGGAGCCGAGCCCGCCACCGCCGAGCGAGTTGATCCCGATGCCGACGACGGCGACCAGGGCGGCGGCGCCCGCGACCGCGGGGACCCAGCGTGGCAGGGCTCGTCGGGCTCGTCGTGCCGCCAGCTCATCGACCGGCGCGGTTCGCAGCTCCTCCTCGATCCGTTCGCGCAGGCCCGCAGAGAAGGCCGCCGGGACATCGACGGGCGGGAGCGAGGCGAGCGCGGCGTCCAGCCCACGGATGCGTTCCAGTTCCAGGCGCAGGGAGCCGTCAGCGGCCAGCTCGGCCTCGATCCGGGCGCGCTCGGAGGCATCGACGTCGCCCGCCGCGTAGGCGGCGAGGCGCTCGTGCAGATCGCGCTCTTCGGTCACGTCGGGCCTGTCACGGGAGTTCGGGTCGGGTATGGCGGGTCGGGTTCAGCCGGTGGCGGTCACCCGGTCGGACAGTGGTGGGACGTCGCGGGGACGTCCCGGGTTCCATGCTCAGTCGGGGGGGCCGCGAGGTCGCGCGGGACCGCCGGACGTGCGGTTCTGGACACCATCGTGCCGAGTGACCGTCCGCGGCCCCGCTCCGTCGCCCTCACCCGGAAGGTGGTCGGCGAGCAGCTCGGCGAGGCGGGCACGGGCCCGGTGGACGCGCGACTTGATCGTGCCGACGGGGAGGTCGAGGGCCTCGGAGACCTCGGCGTAGCCCTGGCCCTCGATGGAGATGAGGATGATCAGGGTGCGTGACAGGTCGTCCAGCTGCGAGAGCGCGTGCTGTACGTGCAGGGCCAGCTCCCGGCCGGCGATCTCGTCGTCGGCGACCACGGCCGCGCCGGCCAGCTCGCCCACGTCCGCGACCGGTGTCTGGGGGCGGCGCGCGCGCTTGCGGGCGAGGTCGTTGCACGTGTTGACGGTGACGCGGTACATCCAGGTCGAGAGCTGGCTGTCGCCCCGGAAGCTGCCGGCGCGGCGGAGCACCGTGAGGAAGGTCTCCTGGGTCGCGTCCTGGGCGTCCGCGTGGTCGCCGAAGTAGCGGTAGCAGATGCCGTAGACCCGCCGCTCGTAGCGATCGACGAGTGCCATGAAGGCACGGTCGCGCTCGTTCCCGCCCGCCGTGAAGGCGCCGAGGAGCTCCTCGTCGGTGACGTCGTCGAAGGAACGGACCGTCATGGCGCCACGAACCGAACCTCGGCGATGCCGCCCTGGTGCCGGCCGCCGTCGATCTCGCTGAGCCGCGTGAGCCACACCAGCCAGAAGCGGGCAGCGTCCGTGCTCGGCACCGTCAGCGTGTTGGTACCTGCCGGGAGGTCGGCGAAGGTGGCCCAGGGCTGGCCCCAGTCGGCCTCCGTCTCGTCGCTGCCGGGCGCGGCGTCGCGCGCGTAGATGGCGACGGCCATGCCCTGGGTGGGCAGGTCGAGCTCGATGTTGCTGACCCGCTGCGGGACGCCGAGGTCGAACCAGATGCCGACGCCGGCCTTGAGTTGCGCGAGCGGCGCGTTGTACCGCTCGGTCGTCCAGCGAGTCTCGGGGTCGCCGTCGTAGCTCGCCGGGACCGCGATCGGGTTCTCCTCTCGACCACCGGTCCCGTGGGGGTCGAAGTCGGACGCCGCAGCGATGGAGAGCACGTCGCCGGACGTGGCCGCGCCGCCGCCCCCTTCCTGCAGGGCGTCTGCCGCGAGGAGGGCGACCAGCGCCAGCACGAGGCCACCGCCGAATGCCAGTGCGAGCTTGCGGGCGCCTCCCATGTCGTCGCTGGTGACCGAGACGGGGCCGGTGTCGTGCGCGGTCGAAGGTCCCGGCGCGGGGAACTCGTCACTGACGAGCATCGCCGTGATGTCGCTCGGCCGGGCCCGCACGAGGGGCGCGAGTGCCGCAGCGAACGCCGCACCGTCGGCATACCGCTGGTCGCGGTTGCGGCGCGTCGCCCGGACGATGATGTCATCGAGTGGACGTGGCACGTCGGCCCTGAGGGTGCGGGGCGGCGGCAGATCGCGGGTCAGCCTGGCGGCCGCGGTCGCCGTCGGCGTGTCCCCCTCGAAGGCCGGGCGGCCGACAAGGCACTCGAACAGGACGATGCCGAGCGCGTAGACGTCGGTCCTGGCGTCGACGTCGACGGCCTCCAACTGCTCGGGGGCGACGTAGGCGGCGGTCCCGACGACCGTGCCCTCGGCGGTCAGGGTCGCCTGCTGGCCGCTCAGTGCCTTGGCGATGCCGAAGTCCGTGACCTTCGCCACACCATCGTCGGTCAGGAGGATGTTGGCTGGCTTGACGTCGCGGTGGATGAGCCCGCGTGCGTGCGCTTCCCCGAGTGCGGCGGCGACCTGCTCGCCCAGCGCGGCGGCGATCCCGGGGTCGAGCTTGCCCCGCTCGCGCAGCACCTCGCGCAGGGAGGGGCCGTCGACGTACTCCATGACGAGGAAGACGAGCCCGTCCGCGGTCTCGCCGCTGTCGTAGATCGCGACGACGTTGGGGTGGGTCAGTTGCGCCGCGGCCTTCGCCTCGCGCTTGAACCGCTCGACGGTCGGCGGGTGGCTGGCGAGGTGGGGGTGGAGGAGCTTGATCGCGACGGACCGGCTCAGGGTGGTGTCGAACGCCCGCCACACGACCGCGGCCCCGCCGGACGCGATCGGCTCCTCCAGCAGGTACCGGTCGCGCAGGATCCGGGCCGTCCCCGGCCAGGTTGCCGGATCGTGCGGGTCGACCGTCGGTGCGCCCGGGACGGGCGGGGTGTTGCCGGGCTCGGGCGCAGGGGCGCCGAGGTCCGTGGGCGCGTCACCGTCGACGAACCCAGGTGCAGGGTCGCCCGTACGGGACTCTGCGTCCTCGACCATCACGGTCCTCGATGGGGGAGGGCGCCCATCAGCGCCAGCGTGCGCGCCCTCGGGCGGTCGGCTCGGTCAGACCCTCGAGTGCACCGATGTTGTGCACGACCAGCGTCGGGGCCTGCTTGCTGACGTGGATGATGATCTGGCCGTCGGACTCCTCGATGCTGACCAGCTCGGCGAGCTGCCGCTCGGCCTCGGCCGCGGCGCTGTTCTCGGCGTCCTCGAGGTCCTCGTCGGTGCGGTAGCCGTCCGCCCCGGCCTCGGCGACGTCGCGCGCGGTCTGGTCGAGGCGGACCGCGGTCACGGCCACCGAGATGCCCTCGTAGCCGACGAACGCGAGCACGGCCATCAGGATGACCAGCTGGATGAGCCAACTGCCAACGATGCCGCCGTGCTGAGCACGGAGGCGTGACGTGAAGGGCCGGGAGTCCATGGCTGCCATGCTAGCCCTTTGGGGTGGCTCGACCGTGGCCATCGTGCCACCGCAGCCTCACGAGCGCTCGCCCGACTTGACCACTTCGAGGGCCGGCCTGGGGCGACGCCGAGCGGCACCGAGCAGCAGCAGCACGAGGACGACGGCGACCGTGCCCGCGAGCGCCGGTGTGCTGATCGCCGTGGAGCGCACGGGGATCGTTCCCTCGGCCAGCACTCGAGCGCCGGCCCCGGGTTCCGTGACACGGACACCGACCTGGTAGCTGCCGGTGGTAAGGGCGCGCACCGCGAAGGACAGCGTCTGGGCACCGGTCCGCTGGAGCTCCACTGTGCGTTCGCGGCCGTCGACCCACTGCAGGGACGAGGTCGAGACCATCTCGACGCGTACCCGCAACGGGCCGCCTCGGTCGCGCCGGAGCGTCACGGGGATCGTGCCCGTCTCCGAGGTCAGCGTGATCGTCGCACCGGTCGCGACCTCCACCGTGCCGAAGGCCTCGTCGACGGCGGCCTGCACCGAGTCGACCAGCGCACCCGCGACGGGCTGGTCGCGGAGCCACCAGCTCGGTGCGCGCAGCAGGTTGCGGTCGAGTTCCTCGAACGGCCGGCCCCCGATGTCCCCGCCGGGGTCGAGCAGGGCTTCCTGGATCGCCGTGAGCTCGCTCCGCGCCTGCACGATCGCGTCGGCGAGCCCGTCGGGGAGGCCTTCCGGTCGCGGGGCGAGCATCGCCCCCCGGGGACGCGGTGTCGCGACTGCCGGGTTCGGGAAGCCGGTGAGTTCGAGCCACGGTGCGGTGCGCAGGCTCTGCAGCAGTGACTCGGTCAGTCGTGGGTCGAGCGGGGCCCAGCCCGGCGGCGGCGCCACGACCAGCAGCCGCTGTGCGTCGTTCGGTCTCTCGGCCCAGACGATCGCGGTCTCGGCGAGCAGCCGCTGCGTCGCCTCGAGCGCGGGCTGCGTGGCGGCACGTTCGATCGCCTCGTCGAGGTAGGGATCGCTCACCCCGGCGAGCACTCGTCGGCCCTTCGCGGTCGTCAGCGAGCGGACCGGCGGTGGCAGCTCGGGGTAGGCGCTGAGGTCGTCGTCGTGCTGGAGCATCTCGAAGGGGAGGAGCAGCCGGTTGGCGCCGCTCTCTATCGCCACGTCCAGTGCCTCGCGTGAGAGGGGCGTCGTCGCCCAGTACGTCGCGAGGTCGGGGGCGACCCCCGTCACGTCGGCGATGAGGCTCCGAGCGTTCGTGATGGCGCGCACGGCCTCGTCGTCGAGCTGATCGGGGGCGGCGACGAGCCCAGCGACGTCCGCGCGGGCGTACGGCGGGGCGAGGGGCGCCAGCGGGACGTTCGCCAGTGCGGTCGACAGGCGCTCGAGGAAGCGCGCGGCCCGCTGAGCCGGGGGGTCCTCGGGCAGGATCTCGCGCGTCGCGAACCCGTCGTCGGACAGGAACCGCTCGCTGAACCCGTCCGCCCGGTCGGCGAGGTCCTCGAGCAGGGCGGCGTCCGGTGCGAGCAGGACCGCGGCATCCGGGACGCGCTCGATCGCCGCCAGGAAGCGGTCCAGCCGGCCCCCGGGCCGTATCGGCGCGTCGACGTCCTCGTCGTAGCTGCCGTCCGGGCGGCGCCATGTCGGTCCGTCGAGCGGCCAGACGACGACCGCCTGCAGCGGTGCCGACACGGCTTCGGCGAGGTGGGTGACCGCGGTGGTGATGCTGTCGAGGCGCTCCGCACCCTGCAGGAGGCTTATCCGGACGGGGTAGAGCCCGTCGGTCGGGATGCCCCCGGAGTTCCAGGGCATCGCCTCGGCCGGCCGGGTGACCGTGATCCCGGCCACGTCGCCGGGCTCGATCCGGCTGCCCTCGCGGATGGGCAGGCTCTCGCTGTCGACGAGGTCGAAGCGTCGTCCCGGGTCGCCATCGTCAAGTGCGATGTGCACGCTGCTGCGACGCTGGGCGCGCTCGTAGACGTCGACGACGAGCTGGACGCCGTCGAGGGGCAGCTCGCCGTCGTTCTCGACGAGGACGCGCAGCGTCAACCCGACCGGTCCCGCACCACCTTCGCCCTCCTCGACGAGCCCGGGGCCGATGACCCCGCTGATCCCGGTCAGGTGGAGCTCGGCCGTCGGTCGGGGTGGGTCGTTGACCTCCTGGGCCCGGGCCGACGCCATCGTGCTCGCGAGCAGGACGAGGGCCGCGAACGCGGAGGCCACCGTCCGCCGGCCCTTGGCGGCGGTCACGTTTCGGCGTTGGCGCGGTCGGGCTCGGCATCCATGCCCGAGAGGTCGAGCAACTCCTCGCGCTCGTCCTCGTTGCCGTGCATCGCACGCCGCACCAGGGTGCGCTCGTTGCGGTGGGCGAGGCGCACGATGGCGATGTCGATCGGCACCCACTCGACGTGCTCGGCCTCGTCGTCGCGCTCGACCGGGGGCTGTCCGTCGGTCCGCATCAGGAAGTAGTGCACGTACTTGTGGTAGCGGACGCGGTCCGGCCGCCAGACGAACCAGTAGTCGATCGTGCCGAGCGGCTCGACGATCTCGGCACCGAACCCGGTCTCCTCGCGGACCTCGCGCACCGCGGCATCCCCCGCCGATTCGCCGTCCTCGATGCCACCCTTGGGCAGCGTCCACTGCGGCTTGCCCGCCGCGTTGCGAAGTGCGATGAGCAACACCCAGCGCTTGCCGTCCTCGCGGTCGTCGACGACGACGCCGCCGGCCGAGGTGGCGAGTCGGGTCGGGTACCGAGGCATGCTGGCAGGGTAGTCAGGGGGCCGTGGCCGCCGATGGCCCCGGGACGCGAGGAGGGCGTGCGTGCGTGGACTCGTGCAGCGGGTGTCAGGTTCCGAGGTCCTGGTCGGAGGCGAGGTCGTCGGCTCGATCGGACGTGGCCTGCTGGCGCTCGTCGGGGTCACCCACGACGACACGTCCGACCACGCGCGGCGTCTCGCCGAGAAGATCCACCACCTCCGCGTCTTCGAGGACGAGGCCGGAGCGATGAATCGCTCCGTCGCGGACCTCGGGCTCGAGGTGCTCGTGGTGTCGCAGTTCACGCTGTAC
>JBFHRB010000148.1:0-8455 GCA_041591915.1 Nitriliruptorales bacterium | reverse complement strand
CGGTCGCGAGGACGCGGTCGAGCGGCTCCTCGGGGATGTCGGGGCGATGGAGGCGGACACGCTGCACGTACTCGCGTGGCGTCTGCCAGTCGTCCCGGCGGACCCCGTGCTCGGCCAACAGGTGCTCGAGGCGTCCGAACGGGTCCTGGGGTACCGCAGCCAGCGCCAGCGCCTCCCGTCGACGCCGAAGCAGGACGAGGGCGCCGGCGCCGAGCGCGACCAGAAGCCCCGCGGTGACCGGCCAGTAGCGGATGGCGCCGGCGCCGAGAGTCGCGACCGCTCGGCGGACCGGGTCGGGTGTCAGTGCGGACACCCGTTCCCGCAGCCAGTTGAACCCGTCGACGAGCGGGATCGACGGCGCGTCCCGGCCGTCGACAGCTTGCGGGACCGCACCGGTGGGGTCGAAGGGGATCCAGCCGTGGCCGGGGACGTGGACCTCCACCCACGCGTGGGCGTTCGACATCGCGACGTCGTAGACGCCGGTGATGGGGTTGCGCTGTCCAGGCTGGAACCCGGTCGCGAACCGCGCGGGGACGCCGACCGACCGCAGCATCACGACCATCGACGACGCGATCGGCTCGCACCAGCCCCGGCGGGACTCGAAGAGGAAGTGGTCGACCACGTCACCCGCGCTCGGCGGCGGCTCGGCATCGAGCGTGTACTCCGTGTTGTCGCCTATCCAGCGCTCGATCGCCTCGGCCTTCTCGTAGTTCGTCGACAGGCCGGCGGTGAGCTCGCTCGCGAGCGTGCGTGTGCGGTCGGTCACCGAGCCGGGCAGCTGCGTCCAGCGGTCGATGAACCAGTCGGGGACGTCGCCCTCCCGCGTGCGCAGGACCTCGGGATCGGTCACGTCGACGAGCGAGACGACGGAGTAGATCGTGCCCTCGTCCATGATCTGGGCCGTCGTGATGGTGTCGTCGTCCCAGGGGTGGACGCTCCCACCCGCCAGGTAGATCTGCGAGGCCCGGCCTGCGTTGAACACGAGGTTCGGGGTGTCCGCGATCAGCTCGTAGGTCTGGACCACCGTCGCGTAGTCCGCGCCAGGCAGACGTTCCGGGCGCAACTCGACCGGGCGACCGAACAGCGGGGGCGGCTCCTCCGACGACCGGGTCCAGCCCAGGCCGGTGTAGGTGTCGAACACGATGCCGCGCCAGAACCGCGGCCGGTCGGCGCGGACGCGGAGCACGGGGTCGTCGCTGAGCCGGCCGACGGTTCGGAGGTCGACGTTCTCGGCGAAGCCGAAGTAAGCCGTCGGGTTGAAGCCGATCGGGGCGCTGCCATCGGTCGGCGACTCGAAGCCGCCTCCCTCCAGGCCGGGGTTCAGGATCGAGGCCGACGGCAGACGGAGTGACGGTGGCAGGCCACGGAAGGGCAGCCCACCGAGTTGGCGGGTGTCGGAGCGTGGCAGGAGCGAGAACAGGAGCAGGCCGGCAAGGATCACCGGTAGGACCGTCTTGGCGCGTCGCCATGCCGCAGCTCGGTCGAACTCGCCGGTCAGGAGCCCGACGTCCGTCATGGAGGCGGGCTCCTCGCGAGGCTCGGCCGGCCGCAGTTCGCCTGCCGCTTCACGCTCGCGCAACTCGTCGCCGCGCTGGCGGGCCGCCGAGCGCTGTATCTCGATCATGGAGACAACGGCCACGCCGGCGTAGACCAGGAGCATCACTCCGAAGAGCCCAGCGTGCGTGTTGGTGGCGCTCAGGGCGACGAGCGTCAAGGACGAGGCGAGGGTGAAGCCGAGATCGCGACGTGCTGGCAGGTCGAAGCCATGCAGGATCTGCACGCCGAGGAACAACGCCGCAAGTGGTTGGCGCGTGTCCTCGACGGATGTCGCCACGCGCACTTCCCCGAAGAAGCGCATCAGCGCCAGCCCGGCCCCGATGGCGAGGAGCAGCTTGAGGAACGTGTTGTCCTTGCCCCGCCGAACGTGGGACACCCACGCACCGACCGGGAGCAGCACGAGCGCTGCCACCGCGTCGAGCATCGGTGCGGCGCCGCTCAGCATCGTCGCGAGCACGGCGATGAGCACCGTGCCGAGCACGGCCTGGCGCAGGCGGACGGAGTCCTCCACACGCCGCGTGCGGTTGACCCTTCGGAATGCCTCGTACATCCGGCTCATCGGCGCCCCCCGACGAGCTCCCGGCGCTTGCCGATGGCCTCGGCCAGCCAGGCGCCGACGGTCTCCAGGTCGGCCGTGCTCGGGATCACGCCCAGCTCCACGCGGCCCCCGCCGCGCTCGGCGACGACGAGCGGTCCGTCGGTCGTTGGCCGGAACGTGATGGTCACCTCGGCGTCGGAGGCAGGTGGGCCGTCCAATGGGCGGGGGTCAGCGCCGAGGTGAGGCGGAAGGGATGCCAAGGTGTCGCGCACCGCGGGAGACCATCGGTAGCTGCGGCCGTCGACGCCGATGCGCACCGGGTGGGCGTGGGCGCGTGCGTCGGTCGCGATGCCGACGAGCGCCTCGCACGCGCGGTCGAGGGCCTCGCGCTCCCAGCTTCCCTCGGCGATGTCGACCCTCACGTCTGGTCGGGCCTCATCGGCGAACTCGCGAACGACGAGTTCGTTCCGCCGGGCGCTCGACCTCCAGTGGATCGCCCGTACAGGATCGCCGTGCTGGTACTCGCGGACCCCCATCACGTCAGGGCCGCCGCCGCTCCGACTCGCCTCCTCACCGGCCTGGATCGCCCAGGCCGCCGTGAGGTCGGCCGCCCGCACAGGAGCTGCCGACGGCACGACGTCGACCGTGCTCGGTACACGTGCCGAGGTCGTCGCGGTGAAGAGGCCGAACGGGTCGCTGGTGAGGACGGTCACGACGCCGCCCGTTGCCGACCCGCGGGCGAGGCGGACGCGCCCGACGACCGTGGTCCCCTCGCGCGGGTCCTCCGTGTGGCCGATCGCCCTCGTGAGGTGGTCGTGCACCACGAGCGATGCCGCGGACCGTGCGCGGACCTCGAGGGCCACGGGCTCCTCGACACCCGACTCGAGCCGTCGCGCCAGCCTTCGGCGGACCTCCACGGTCGTTGCCGCGTGGCGCGCCGTGTACCAACCCCAGGGGACCGTCCCGAGCATCAGGGCCGCCAGCACGACGACCCATCCGGCCTGGACGTTGGCCCCGGCTCCGTACAGGAGCACGCCGAGCGCGGCGAGCACGACCAGACGACGGGTCGGTCGAGTACGCGTGCGCGACAGGCGCGTCCATGCGGGGCCGGTGTGGTGGCCGGGGAGGCGGTCGCGGGTGTCGGACATGTGCAGGCCGTCAGGCGGGGTGGACGCCGACGCTCCGCAGGAGCTGGCCCACGATGGCCTCGCCCGCCTCCGAGCTGCCGGTGACTGCGCGTCGGACGATGAGGCGATGCGACAGCACGGCAGAGGCCATGGCCTTCACGTCGTCGGGGAGGACGAAGTCACGGCTTCGGAGGAGCGCGTTCGCCTGCGACGCGTGGATGAGCTGGATCGACGCCCGCGGGCTCGCCC
This sequence comes from Nitriliruptorales bacterium, assembly GCA_041591915.1. Taxonomy (GTDB): domain Bacteria; phylum Actinomycetota; class Nitriliruptoria; order Nitriliruptorales; family Nitriliruptoraceae; genus JBFHRB01. The sequence goes on along the minus strand of JBFHRB010000148.1, from coordinate 4,984 downwards.
CGAGCTCGACCTCCTCGTGCGTGCGCGTGGCCTCCACGAGCCGCACGGCGTAGTCGATGATCTCGTCCGAAACGGTGACCTCGCGAACGGCGTCCTGCAATGCCGCGACGCGCGTGGTCGACATGATGGGATGGAGGTCCTCGATCGGGTGCCGGCGCACCTGGGCCCGAACGACGGCGCGCTCGTCGCCGCGAGCCGGGTACCCGAGGCGGGTTGCGATCGTGAACCGGTCGAGCTGGCTCTCGGGCAGGGGGAAGGTTCCCGCGTGCTCGAGGGGGTTCTGCGTTGCGACGACGAAGTGTGGCTGCGGCAGGTCGTGCGTGGTCCCGTCGACGGTCACCTGGCGCTCCTCCATGGCTTCGAGGAGCGCGGCCTGCGTCCGTGGCGTGGTCCGGTTGAGCTCGTCGACGAGGACGACGTTCGAGAAGACGGGGCCGGGCACGAACTCGAAGCGCTGCTCGTGCTGGACGTAGATGGAGGAGCCGGTGACGTCGGCGGGGAGCAGGTCGGGAGCGCCCTGCACGCGGGCGTAGACGCCGTCGATGGAGCGAGCCAGCGCCCGGGCGAGCATCGTCTTGCCAACGCCGGGCACGTCCTCGAGGAGCACGTGGCCACCGGACGCCAGCGCGATGACCGCGAGCTCGACGACGTCCCGCTTGCCGGTGATGACGCGCTCGATGTTGGCGACGAGCTCACCCAGCTCGCGCGCGGCGTCAGCCGTCGACAGTGCCGATGGCGCGGCGGTGCCGGCCCCCTGAGGAGACGGGTTCACGTGGGACTCCCTGTCGTTGCTGGAAGCGGTCTGGGCGTGGCGTTGTTCCCGGTTCGACGTGGTGCCGGTGTCGGATGCCCCCGTCGTGCGACGGCGGCGTCACCCGATCCGTCGCGCGTCGTTGTACGTACCATCGGCGTGTCCGCGCGCTGACTACAGCCACGGTACGCCGACACGCCGGGGCCGGCACGCTCGCGGACCGCCCGACCGGCCGGGCACGAGCAGCGGAGAGAGCAGCGATGCAACCCACCACGCGGAAGCACGACGTCGTCGATGGCTTCGCGATGGCCGACCCGATCACGGCACCGCGTACCAGCGTCAGCGGCTTCCTCCTCGATGCGCTCCGCCGTCGTCGCTCGGGTCGTGCGCTGCTCTCGAGCCTCACGACGCTGCTCTTCATCGCGGGCGCGGGGATGTTCACGTACCCGTTCTTCACCGACGTCTACACCGAGCAGCTCGTCCAGAGGCAGCTCGAGGACCAGTTCGTCCGCATCGAGGTCGACACCTTCGACGAGTGGGAGGCCACGATCGAAGGCGAGACCGGTGCGCCGGTCACGAAGATCGTCATCCCCAAGCTGGGCGTCGAGACACTGGTCGTCGAGGGCACGTCCCCCGCCGCGCTCCGCGCCGGTGCCGGTCACTACCCGAACACCCCGCTCCCCGGGCAGGTCGGCAACGTCGCGATCGCGGGCCACCGCACGACCTACGGGCGGCCGTTCAACCGCCTCGACGAGCTGTCTCCGGGCGACGAGATCTGGCTCGTGACGCCGGTCGGCGACTACCTGTACACCCTGCCGAGCGGGTCGACGCTCGGCTGGTCCTCCAACCCCTACGTCACGCACCCCAAGGACTGGTCGGTCATCGCCCCGACGCCGGCCGTGGCCTCGGTGACGCTGACGACCTGCCATCCGAAGGGTTCGGCGCGCGAGCGCCTCATCGTCCGGGCGACGCTCGCGGAGTCCCACGCTGCGGGCTACTACGACGCCAACGTCGCCGCCTGACCGTCCCGCGGCTCGGGTGGCAGCCCTAGTCTCCGGGCGTGCCTGCCCACCCACTGCGGACCGCCCTCGCGGCGCTCCTGAGCCTCGCCAGCCTGGCCACGGCGTGCGCGGCCGGACCGCCCGACCACGTCCGCATCGGCGTCGTCGCTCCCCTCTCGGGGCCACGCGCGGCGATCGGCCAGGAGATGCGCAACGGCGCGACGCTGGCGGTCGAGGACCTCAACCGGGACGGGGGCCTGCTCGGGAGTCCGGTCGAGCTGGTCGTCGTCGACGACGCCGATCTCGTGCGGCTGCCGTCGCAGCTGGCTGACCTCGCCGAGCGCACGCACGTCACCGCCGTCATCGGTCCGGAGGCGCCGGGCATCCTGCTGGGCCCGCGCTCGCCGCTGACCCGCCGCGATGTGCCCGCAGTGCTGCCGTCGGCGCTCGCCGGGGACCTCTCGGATGCCGGCTCGCTCGTCGTGCGCACGGTGCCGTCCGCCCGCGACCAGGCGGAGGCGCTGGCTCGGTGGGCCGCCGACGTGCGGGGCATGGAGCGAGTCGCCGTGCTGCTGGTCGACGTGGTGGAGGGCCCTGACGCCCGCGCGGACATCGAGGCCGGGCTCGTCGCCGGTGGCCTCGAGCTCGCCGGCATCGTCGAGGGCGACCCCGAGGCGGCACGGCTCGAGCCTGCCGTCAACGAGCTGCTCGCACGGGCAGGTGAGGTCGACCTCCTGTTGCTGTGGGGCCAGCCGCCCGCTGCTGCCCGCGCGACGCTCGCGGCTCGGAGCCTCGCGCCCGACGTCCAGCTCGCCGTGCCGGCAAGTGGGATCGTGGCCGAGTACCGCACGCTGGCGGGGGAGGCATCCGAGAACGTCGTCCTGCCGTTCCCCTTCCGGCGGGAGTGGTTCACACCGGAGCTCTTCAACTGGTTCCTGCGCTACAACCGGGAGTACGGCATCGGGGCCCTGTCGGGGCTCGAGACCCTGGTGCTCGACCTCCCCGTGGTCGCGGCGGCGACCTACGACGCCACGCTGCTGATCGCGGACGCGGTGACGCGGGCCGGGACCCGCGTGCCGGCCGACGTGGGTGACGAACTGCTGCGCGGGGAGGTCGACGGGATCCTGCGCGAGTACGCGCTGGTGGACCGCGAGGCGTGGTCCGTCGACGACCTCTTCGTCGCACGGTTCCACCGGTTCGCGACCGTCTACGACGCCGATCCGCGCCTCGATCCGGATTCGCAGCGACGGTTCTGGCAGAGCCAGGTCAGCGCCGACTTCATCCCGCCCGAGCTCCTCGAAGGACCGGGTGGCGCCTTCATCGCCGAGCTGCTCGAACGGGGCCGAGCCGACGCGCCGGAGTACGAGCCCCCACGCCCCCCACCCGGCCCGGTCGGATGAACGCCTCCACCTCGCTGCTGCTGCTGACCGCGCTCGGCCTGGGCGCCTCCTACGGCGCGCTCGGCGCGGCGGCGTGGCTCGCGGGCCGCGTGAGTGCGACGCCCTTCCTCGCGGTCGGGCACGTCGCCGTCGTGGGCGTGGTCGTCGGCTCGCTGACGGGCCTCGTCGTCGACGACTGGCTCGCCATCGCGGTCGGCCTCGCCCTGGCCGGCGTCCTGGCCGCCGCAGTCGACCTCGTCAGCGTCGAGCGGACAGGGGCCGACCCGGTCGCGCGGGTGATCTCCCTGGCCGTTGCCGCTGCAGTCGTCGCGGGCTGGGCGGGTCGCGTCCTGGGCGCGACGACCGCCGCGCCCGGTGGCGGCTCGCTGGCGGCCGACAGCACGCGTGCGCTGGTCGGGGGCGTGCTGCTCACCGCCGTCCTGGCGGCCACGATCGGCTGGACCGATGCCGGTCGGCGCATCCGGCTCGTCGGCTCGGCGCCCGAGGTCGCCGAGCTCTCTGGTGTCGGCGCGCGCCGTGTCCGGCTGGTGACCATGGCCGTGGCCGGGGTCGTCGCGGCGCTGTCGGCGCGACTCATCGCCCCGATCGTCTTCGTCGGACTCCCACAGGCTGCCGGGCTGACACTGCGGGCAGTCGTGGTGGCGATGCTGGCCGGACGCGCTCGTCCGGCGTGGATCGTGGGCGGTGGCCTCGGACTGGGCCTGGTCGACGTCGTCGGCCAACAGCTGTGGCAGGCGGGCGGAGGTGACGTCGCGGTGGCTGTCGCGGCACTCCTCGCCCTGCTGCTGCGAGGGCAGGCCGGGAGGCAGGCCTGGGAGCGCGTCTGGTGATCGCCGTCGTCCTGGCCCTGAACGCGCTGCTCGTCGTCGTCCTCGGCGCCACCGGGGCATGGCTGCTCGTCGGACGGCTCCGGGTCCCGGATCTGAGCGTCGGCGCCGCGATGGGCGTCGGCGCCTACGCGGTCGTCGCGAGCGTGCTGGCCGGTGCTGGCCCCTGGGGGGGCGTCGTCGTGGGCGCCCTGGCCGGCGCCGTCGTGTCCGCGGGCTCAACCGTGCTCGGTGTCCGGCTGGGCCGAGTTGCGGTCGCACTCGCGACACTCGCGGTCACGGTCGGGGTCGTTGCGGCTGCGCGGGGCGCGTCGAGCCTCGGCGGCGTTGCCGGCTTCCACGCCGTGCCGCTGCTCACGGGGTCGGACGCCGGCGACCTCGTCGTCCTCGCGCTGGCGACCGTCGCGGCGGTGGTGGCGGCAGCCATGGGGTCGGGCTCGGTCGTCGCCGCCGGCACCTCGGTCGCGCTCCACCACCCGGACCTCGCGACCTCACTGGGCCGCAGGCCCTTCCGCGACGCGATCCTGACCGGGGCGCTCGCCGGTGCGCTCCTCGGCCTGGCCGGTGCGCTCGGGGCCACGGCCGGGGGGTCCGTGAGCCCGCAGGCGTACGGCCTCGAGCTCGCCGCGACGCTCGCCATCGCTGCACTCGTCGGAGATGCGCTGGTCGCCCGCATCCCGCGCGCGCCCCGGGGCCTCGCGGGTGTGGTGGGCGCACTCGTCGTCTGGGGTCCGTCGATCGCGTTCCCGGGGGCACCGGTCCTGCGGGAGCCTCCGCTGCTCGTCGTCGGCTCGGTCGCGCTGGTGATCGGCGCGCTGCGCTTCGTCGAACGACGCCCCGCCACGCGAGTCGGGGTGATGCCTCCGGACGCGGCGCCGCCGGCGCCGGCGGTCACGCCGACCGCCCTGGTGGTCAAGGACGTCGGGCTCCCTGCGGGGGCCCTGTCCTTCACCGCCGCCCCCGGAACGATCGTCGCCGTGGTCGGCCCGAACGGCTCGGGGAAGT
>JBFHRB010000147.1:0-8514 GCA_041591915.1 Nitriliruptorales bacterium | reverse complement strand
TGCACGCCGGCCTCCGTCGCGTGCTGGCCGAGGGGCTCGAGGCACGGTGGGCCAGGCACCTCGAGGTCGGCCGGGCGTTCCAGGACGCCATCGTCGAACGGGGCGGGGTGCTCCTCGCGGCGGACGGGCACCGGCTGCCCCAGCTGTCCGCGTTCGCCTGGCCCGACGGGGTCGACGAGGGTGCGCTGCGGCGCCGGCTCCTCGACGGCCACGGGATCGAGGTCGGTGGGGGGCTCGGTGCCTTCGCCGGTCGGGCCTGGCGTGTCGGCCTCATGGGCGAGGGCGCGACGCACGGGAACGTCGAACGGCTGCTCACGGCCATCGACGGCCTGCGGCGGGGTTGAGGCCTACGCTGCCCGACATGGAGCCGTCCCGCCTGACCTTCCGCTGGCGCATCGTCGTCGCCCTCGTCGTCGCCATGGTGCGGCTCGTGCGGTGGAGGCTCGAGTTCCGCAACCTCGAGCGCGTGCCGCGTCAGGGCGGCGCGGTGCTGGCCTTCAACCACCACAGCTACGCCGACTTCCTCATGGTGGCCTGGCCGGTCGTCCGCCAGCTCAAGCGCCCGGTCCGGTTCCTGGCCAAGCGCGAGATGTGGCGCTCGCCAGCGACGCGGTGGCTCGTGCGGTTCGCCGACGCCGTGCCCGTCGATCGCGACGACCCGGCGAAGCGCCAGTCAGCGTTCGGTGAGGCGATCGCGTCCCTGCGGCGAGGCGACCTCATCGCCGTGGCGCCCGAACAGACCATCTCCCCGTCCTTCGAGCTCCTGCCGTTCAAGACCGGTGCCGTCCGGATGGCGCAGCAGGTCGGTGTGCCGATCATCCCGGCCATCGGGTTCGGCTCGCACCGGTTCTCCACGAAGGGCCACAAGAAGCGCTACGAGACGGGCATCCCCGTGGTCGTCCACTACGGCGAGCCGCTGCACGTCCCCGCCGACGAGGACCCGCGCGAGGCCACCGAGCGCCTCCGTACGGAGATGGCGAAGCTCCTCGACGAGGTCATCACCTCCTACCCCGACACCCCCCGCTCCTCCGGCGCGTGGTGGCTGCCCGCCCGCCTCGGGGGAACGGCACCCGACCACGAGGCCGTCGTCACCGAACACCTGGAGAGGCTGCGCCGCCGCGATGGACGCGAGGCTGCCCGTGACGCCGCCCTGGAGGAACGTCGTGACGCCAGCTGAGGACGTCCCCGGCGCCGGCCCCGTCTACCGGTTCGCCGCCGGCGCCGCCTTCGGGATCATGGGGTCCCAGCGGTGGCGCTTCGATGCACAGGGCACCGAGAACATCCCGCGCAGCGGCGGGGCGGTCGTCGCGTACAACCACTCGTCGTACTGGGACTACTTCACGGTCGGCCGGTGGCCGTACAAGCACCTCGGGCGTCCGATCCGGATCCTCGCCAAGGAGCAGCTCTTCCGCGTCCCCGTGTTCGGCTGGCTGATGAAGCGCGCTCGCCACATCCCCGTTCACCGGGGCCGAGGCACCGACGCGCTGCGTTCGGCCGTCGAGGCGCTGCGGGGCGGTGAGCTCGTCTGCATCGCGCCCGAGCAGACCATCTCCCCGTCCTTCGAGCTGCTGCCCTTCAAGACGGGGGCGGTTCGCATGGCCGCGGCGGCAGGCGTCCCGATCGTGCCGGTGGCGAGCTGGGGGACCCATCGCTTCCACACGAAGGGTCACCCGCTGCGACCGCGCTGGAAGCTCCCGGTGACGGTCCGCTACGGCGAGCCCCTCGAGGTCGGACCGGACGAGGACCCGCGGTCCGCCACCGAGCGCCTGCGGTCGGCCATCGAGCGCCTCCTCCACGTGGCACAGGAGGAGTACCCGGTCCAACCGGCGCCGGGCGATGCCTGGTGGCTCCCACGCCGGCTCGGAGGGACCGCCCCGCCGCACGACGAGGTGCTCGCCGAGCATGCCGAGCAGGACCGTCGTTGGCGGCAGGCACACCCCGAGGCGACGGGCGAGGCCGAGCGCGACGCCTCGTGAGCCATCCCGTGCCGCGGCCGACCCTCGGGTTCCGGGTCGTGGCGTGGTGCGTCATCGCCGCCCTGCGCGCCCTGCGTTGGTGGATCCACTGCACGGGGCTCGACCACGTGCCGCGGACCGGCGGCGCCGTCGTCACCTGGAACCACACGTCCCACGTGGACTTCCTGCTCACCGCCCTCGACGTCTACCGCGTCCTCGGACGGCCCGTCCGCTTCGTCGCCATGCGGGAGCTGTGGTCGCACCGCACGCTCTTCTGGGTCCCGCGGCTCGCGAACGCCGTCCCGGTCGACCGCTCCTCGGGTGACGACCGCGACCGCGCCCTGCGCGACGCCATCGCGGCGGCGCGGGCCGGCCACCTGGTCTTCATCGCGCCGGAGGGGACGATCTCCCGCAGCTTCGAGCTGCTTCCCTTCAGGCTCGGGCCGGCGCGCATCGCGCAGCTCGCCGGCGTGCCGCTCGTGCCCACGGCGAGCTGGGGCACCCACCGCCTCGTCACCACCGGGCATCGCGCGAGCCTCCGGCGTGGCTTCCGCCTCCCGGTCGCGGTCGCCTATGGCGAGCCGATGGCGGCGCCCGCCGATGCGGACCCACGCGAGCTCACCGACGAACTGCAGCGGCGGACGGACGCGCTGCTCAGCGACCTCTGGGCCGGCTACCCCGACGGGTCGCCCGCCGGAGCATGGTGGGTGCCCGCGCGGCTCGGCGGGGGAGCGCCGGACCACGCGGCCGTCCTGGCCGAACGGATGGGCGAGGACGGCTGACGGGCGGCTACCGTCCCGCCCATGCCCAGACGCACCGCCAAGAGCGAGTTCGCCTACCGGCTCGTCGCCGGGACGCTCACGCTGTTCCTCAAGCGCGTCCTGCGCTGGAAGTGGGACGTTCGGAACATCGAGAGAGTGCCCGAGGGGCGGGCCATCCTCGCCTTCAACCACATCAGCTACACGGATGCGTTCGTCACCGGGCTGCCGCTGTTCTGGAAGGGGTTCCGGCCCCGCTACCTCGTGAAGCAGGCGATCTTCGACACGCTCGGCCTCGGCTGGCTCGCGAAGAACGCCCACATGATCCCCGTCCCGCGCTCGAGCAAGGGCGGGCGACAGAAGGCGTTCGCCACCGCCGTGGAGTTCGCGAGCCAGGGCGAGCTCGTGCTGGTCGCGCCCGAGCAGACGATCTCGAAGTCCTTCGACCTGCTCCCGATCCGGACCGGCGCCGTGCGGATGGCGCAGGAGGCCGGCGTGCCGATCGTGCCGTCGGCGAACTGGGGCAGCCAGCGGTTCATGACCAAGGGCCGCCCACGGAACTGGATCTTCCGACTGCCGGTCACGATCAGCTACGGGGAGCCGATCCACATCGGCCCCGATGACGACCCGGTCGAGAAGACCCAGGAGCTCGTCGACGCGATGCAGGCGCTGCTCACCGACGCGATCGAGACCTACCCCGACGAGCCGACGCCCGGCGACGACTGGTGGTACCCGGCGCGCCTCGGTGGCGGTGCCCCCGACCACGACACCGTGCTCGAGGAGCACCGGTCCCGCGAGGACCTGGCCTAGCCCTCCTCGAGCAGCTGCTTCATCCGGCGAAGCTCCTGAGGGGTGTCCTTCTCGAGCCACGGCCCCAGCACCGGTTCCAGCAGGCGTGCTGGACCCTTGAGGTGCAGCTCCTCGCGATGTGTCACGCGGGTGGTGCCGTCGCCGTTGTCGTCGAAGGTGAACCAGCCGTGGAACGCGGACAGCCGTCCATCCAGCGAGTCGGGCTTCGAGCGGACGTCGATGCGCTCGTCCGGGACGACCTCGACCGTGTGGGTCACCGGTGGGCCCGGCACGCCCATGAACCGGGTCGAGTAGCGCACCTCGACCACACCGTCTCTCTCACGGAGCCAGCTCACCCTGCCGATCTTGTGGTCGGCCTCCCGGTAGCGGTCGAGGTCGAGGACGAACGCGAAGCACTCGGCAGGTGTCGCCGCGATGTCGAGCGTCTCCTCCCCGGCGATCACGCGTCGGCGCCCGGTCCCGCTGGCGCGTCGGCCACCTGCGCCGCGATCGCCTCGGCGATCGCCAGCGTCCTGCGCGCCTGCTCGACGTGGAGGTTCTCGATCATGCGCCCATCGACCGTCACGACGCCCCGGCCCTCGGCCTCGGCCTCCTCGAAGGCGGCGATGACCCTTCCGGCGTGCTCGACCGCCTCGTCGGTCGGTGCCCACACGCGGTTGCACGGCTCGAGCTGCTTGGGATGGATCAGGGTCTTCCCGTCGAAGCCGAGCTGGCGGCCCTGCACGCACTCGGCCTCGAAGCCCGCATCGTCCTGCAGGTCGTTGAACACGCCGTCGAGGATGACCTTGCCCGCGATGCGCGCCCCGACCACGCAGGCCGACAGGGCGTGCAGCAGCGGGGTGCGCCCCGGGACGAACTCGGCGTGGAGCTCCTTGACGAGGTCGTTGGTGCCCATGACGAGCACGGCCAGACGGTCGTGGCTCGCGATCTCCGCCGCGTTCTGCACGGCCAGCGGGGTCTCGAGCATGGCCCAGATGGCGGTCGTGTCGGGGGCGCCGCCGTCAGCCAGGGCCTGGGCGACACGCTCGACGTCCTGGATGCGGTCGACCTTCGGCACGACGACGGCGCCCGGACCGGCCTTCGCGATCGCGGCGATGTCCGCGTCGTGCCACTGCGTGCCGATGCCGTTCGCGCGGATCGTGATCTCGCGGTGGCCGTACTCGCCCGACTGCGCGGCGGCGCAGACCCGATCGCGGGCCGCGGCCTTCGCGTCGGGCGCGACGGCATCCTCGAGGTCGAGGATCAGCGCGTCCGCCGCGAGGCCCTTGGCCTTCTCGAGGGCGCGCTCGTTCGCGCCCGGCATGTAGAGGACGCTGCGGCGAGGGCGGAGGACGTCGGTCATCGGTGGTCTCCGGGCGGTCGGGGCGGTGATGGCCAGCGGGTGAGGGTCAGAGGCCGTAGGCCTCGGCGAGGTCCGGGTCGCGCTCCGCGAGTGCGGTGGCGAGGTCGAGGACGACCTGGCACTGCTTGTACGTGGCGTCGTCCTGCATCTTCCCGTCGATCATGACGGCGCCCGAGCCGTCGCCCATGGCTTCCACGACCTTCTTCGCCCACGCGACCTCGGACGGCTCGGGGGAGAAGACCTTCTTGGCGATGTCGATCTGGACCGGGTGCAGCGACCACGCGCCGACACAGCCCAGGAGGTAGGCGTTGCGGAACTGGTCCTCGCAGGCGACGGTGTCGCGGATGTCGCCGAACGGGCCGTAGTACGGGAGGATCCCGGCGGTCACGCAGGCGTCGACCATCCGTGCGACGGTGTAGTGCCACAGGTCCTGCTGGGCGGTCGCGCGCGTGTCGGCGTCGAGGACCGGGTTGCCCTCCTCGTCGCTCGACGGGTCCTGGCGGACCAGGTAGCCCGGGTGGCCGCCTCCGACGCGCGTGGTCTTCATGCGCCGGTCCGCGGCCAGGTCGGCCGGGCCGAGCGACAGGCCCTGCATCCGGGGTGAGGAGAGACAGATCTCCTCGACGTTCGCCACGCCGCGGGCCGTCTCGAGGATCGCGTGGAACAGGATCGGGCGACTCAGGCCGGCGCGGGCCTCGAGCTGTGCGACCAACCGATCCGCGTAGTGGATGTCCTCGGCGCCCTCGACCTTGGGGATCATGATGACGTCGAGCTGCTGGCCGATCTCGGTCACCAGGGTGGTGAGGTCGTCGAGGACCCAGGGGGAGTCGAGCGCGTTGACGCGGGTCCAGAGCTGGGTCTCCCCACCGCCGCCGAGGCCCGGGTTGTCCTTCGCGACCTGCACGAGGCCCTGGCGTGCGGCCTCCTTGTTCTCGACCTGGATGGCGTCCTCCAGGTTGCCGAGCAGGACGTCGACCTTCGCGGCCATGTCCGGCACCTTCGAGACCATCTTCGCGTTCGAGGGGTCGAAGAAGTGGATCATCCTCGACGGCCGGAACGGGACCTCGCGGAGCGGTTCCGGGGCGCCGATGGCGAGCGGGCGGAAGAAGTCCTTGGGGCTGCGCACGGGAGTTCCTCGGGACGGCGGGGATGTGGCGCGGACGCTACGGGATGCCGCGCGGCGGCTCCTAACCGCCCTCCGGTCCGTCGGGCGCAGCGGTCGGTTTGCGTGGCGGGGGAGCGCTGACGACCATGCGCCTCCCTCCCGTCCACTCCCGCAGGAGACGCCATGCCCACCGCGGACTTCGGTCGCTACCTCGACGACTTCGAGGTCGGTGACGTCTACAAGCACTGGCCCGGCAAGACGATCACGCAGGCCGAGGACATCCTCTTCTGCTCGATCACGATGAACCAGCACCCGCTGCACTCCGACGACAACTACGCCGCTGCCGCGACCCCCCACGGGAAGGCGATGGTCGTGGGCAACCTCGTCTATTCGATCGTGCTGGGCCAGTCGGTGCCGGACGTCAGCGGTCGGGCGATCGCCAACCTCGAGATCGAGTCGCTCAAGCACGCGAACCCGACCTTCCACGGCGACACGATCTACTCCGAGACCGAGGTCCTCGAGAAGCGCGAGTCGAAGTCCAAGCCCGACCGGGGCATCGTCAAGGTGCGGACCATCGGCTACAAGCAGGACGGCACCATCGTCTGCGAGTTCACGCGCAAGGTCCTCGTCCCCAAGCGCGGGCACGGCTTCGACGGGCACGTCGGGCGCCCCGAGCCGAAGACCGACTGAGTCGAGGGCCTCAGCCGCCGATCAGGGCGGAGATCCCCCACAGCATGAGCGCCGCGACCAGCGCGTTGGCGCTGCGCCGGGCCCACCGGTACTTCATCGCGGCGATGATCGACGTCGCGTGGATCTCGACGAGGAGGGCCCGTCGCATCTCCTCCATCGTGAGGCCGAGGTAGCGCTCGAGGAACTCGTCCTCCGAGTGGGACGCGACCCAGCCGAAGAAGAGTGGGCGGTCGACCGGGATCGCCTTGCCCTTCCGCGGGATGATCACGAGTGCGGCGTCGGTGACGGACACGAGTGCCGCGACCAGGGCGATCGTTGACAGCACGGCGCCGAGCCCGACGTTCTCGCCGGCTCGCAGTGCGTCCACGAGGTCGGCGGAGCCGAAGAGCCCGAGCAGCAGCGCGTTGATGCCGAGGATCAGCTGGGCCTTGCGGTCGGCCGCGCGGATCTGGCCGACCGTGTCGACGTACTGCGTGCCGAGGACCCGCGTGTAGTCGAGCGGCAGCTCCCCGACGGACTCGTCGGGGAGGCCGTGCGCGGTGAGGGGGCGTTGCGGGTCACCGTCGGCCATCTCGCACCTCCGTCGGACTCCACTCCAGTCGGCCGCTGCTCACGGTGCAAGGGGAGGCCCCCCGTTAGGCTCGTCGTCCGGCGCCGCAGACATGAGGAGCCCACGCGATGCAGCTGCGCGACGTGATGACGTCGGACGTCCTGACGACGACCCCCGACGCGTCCGTCTCGGAGGCCAGCTCCGCCATGATGGAGCGGGGCATCGGCTCTGCGTGCGTGGTCGACGAGGCCGGTGGCCTGATCGGCATCCTGACCGAACGGGACGTCCTGCGGGCCGCCGCGTCCGGCCACGACCTCACCACCGAGCCCGCGCGCCAGTGGATGAGCCCCGATCCCGTGACCTGCGACATCGACGAGCTCCTGTCGCGCGCGGCCGGGGTGCTCCAGCAGCACAACTTCCGCCACATACCGGTGACCAGCGCTGGCAGGCTCGTGGGCATCGTGTCGATGCGTGACGTCTGGCGCTACGCCTTCCTCCCCGAGGAGCCCGACGACCTCGTGGATCGCACGTGAGCCGGCCGCTCCGGCTGGCCATCGACCTCGACGGGGTGGTGGCGGACTTCAACGGCGGGTGGATGGCCCGCTACAACGAGGCCTTCGGGGCGGACCTCTCGCCCGACCTCGTCCAGTTCTGGGACGGGCTCTACGAGCTGACGCACTTCGCGGACATGCGGGCGTTCTGGCGGTGGGCCCGGGACCATGGCAGCCACTCGGTGTTCCGCCACCTCGAGCCGTACCCGGACGCACTGCCGTCGCTGCGGCGGCTGTTCGAGTCGGGCCACGACATCGTGATCGTCACGGCCAAGCCGGACTGGGCCATCCACGACACGTTCGAGTGGCTCGCCGAGCACGCCGTGCCGACCCGCGAGGTGCACGTGACGGAGGAGAAGTACCGGGTCGACTGCGACGTCTACCTCGACGATTCGCCGTACCAGGTGCCGGAGCTGGTCGAGCACCGGGGCGACCGGGCCGTGTGCCGGTTCGTGCGGGCCTGGAACGAGCCCGTTGCCGGGGCCATCGACGTCGTCGACTGGTCCGACTTCGAGCGGGTCGTCGGCGAGGTGTCCAACGGTCGCTGATCGCGTCGCCAACGGGCGATGAACGGCATCCCGCCCGCCGGCTGCCTCCTATCCCGGTCGTAGGTGGACCGGCTAGCCTCCGGCCCCGCAACCCCCCGGGTGTATCGGGGACACCTCTCCAGGAGAACCACCCTTCATGAAGACGCGCAAGTGGCTCGCCGCTGCCCTCGCGTTCGGACTGCTCGGCACCGCGTGTGCCGGCAGC
>JBFHRB010000146.1:0-8544 GCA_041591915.1 Nitriliruptorales bacterium | reverse complement strand
CGACGCCCTGGCCGAACGTGGCCTGGCCGTCAGCGGGGTCCCGACGTCGGAGGCGACGGCCGCCCGCTGTCGCGAGCTGGGGATCGAGCTGGTCGACCCGGCCGACATCACGGGCCTCGACGTCGTCGTCGACGGAGCCGACGAGCTGACGCCCGGGCTGCAGCTGACCAAGGGCGGCGGTGGCGCGCTGCTGCGCGAGAAGGTCGTGGCGGCGATGGGTGCCGAGATGGTCGTGATCGCCACCCCGGACAAGGTGGTCGAACGCCTCGGGGACACGTTCCCCCTTCCGGTCGAGGTCGTGCCCTTCGCGCTCGCGCCGGTCGAGCGCGAGCTCCGTGACCTCGGCTTCGAGGTACAACAGCGCGGTGGTGGCGACTACCGCACCGACAACGGCAACGCCATCCTCGACGCCCGGATGCCGGGCGGGATCGAGGAGCCAGAGGTCATGGAGATCACGCTCGCGCTGATCCCCGGGGTGGCCGAGTGCGGCCTGTTCGTCGACCTCGCGACCGTCGCCGTACTCGGTTCCCCGGACGGGACCACGGAGGTCCTCCGCCAGGGCTGACGCTCAACCGGTTGGCTGCAGCTCGGGCGCGACGGGTGAGGGGATGTCCGTCTCGTCGAGTCCGTGGGCGATCAGCATCCGGAACGAGGCACCACCTCCGGCGCGTTCCTCGACCCAGGCCCGGCCCCCGTGCAGCTCCGCGAAGCGCGCGACGATGGCCAGACCGACCCCTGTCCCTGGTGAGTGTGACGGTGCGGTCGGGCCGTGCACGAAGGGCTGGAAGATCTCCTGCCGGATCTCGACCGGCACACCCGGGCCCGCGTCCTCGACGACCAGCAGCGTCCCCTCCTCCACCTGCTCCGTCCGGATCCAGATGGGGGTTCCGGACGGCGTGTGCCGCTCCGCGTTGCGGACGAGGTTCTCGAGCGCACGCTCGATCTGCGCCACGTCGATCGGCACCTCCTGCGAGCGGGGCACGTCGATCGTCACCCGCCGTGCGCCGAGGTCGCACATCGCCAGGACCCGATGCACCAGCGCGTCGAGGCGCGCCGGCTTGCGGTCCGGCAGGACGACCCCGCGTTCCAGCCGCTGGACGTCCAGGAGGTCGGCCAACAGGTGATCGAGCCGCATGGCGTTCGCGTACAGGCGCTCCATCAGGAGCTCGTGCTGATCCTCGGTGAGCCGATCGCGGTGGCGCTCGATCACCTCGGCGACACCCCGCACGACCGCCAGCGGCGTTCGGAGCTCGTGGCTCACGGCGCTCAGGAACAACGACTTGCTGCGGTCGAGGTCGACGAGCCGCTCGACCGTCTCGCGCTCACGGGTCAGGTGCTCGGACAGCTGGTCGGCCTGTCGTTCCAGGGTGCGCGAAGCCCGACGTACGAGCGGCGTGACGGCGCCGTACAGCAGCAGGAAGCCCGCGAACAGGAGGAGGTCGAGGGTCCGGATGGCCGCAGCCGCGCTGTCGAGGAGCGGGGCGGCGTTCTGGCGCACGAGGACGGTGAGGCCCTCGGCTGCGCCTTCCTCGTCCGGGTACGGCACGACCGTCTCGAGCACCAGCTCGACGGCGTAGCCCGTCTCGGGGTCCGACTGCCCCTGCGGCGCATCGGTGATCACGCCGACGAGGTCCTGTCGCCCGTCGGTCTCCGCCGCGCCATCCGGCGCCATGAAACCGGCCTGCATCCCGTTGTCGCTGATCAGGATCGTGCCGGTGGGGCTGTACACCAGGAACCCGACGACCCCGTCGATGAGGAGCCGGTCCTCCCAGTACGGGAGCAGCTCGGCCCAGCGCCCGAGTGCCATCGGAGACTGCAGGTCCTCCGCCGTCAGCGTTGCCGCCAGGACCTGCTCGACGGAGAAGAGGGCGTGGAAGTTGGCCGCCTCGATGGCCTGGTCACGGACCTGGCGGGCCATGGCCAGGTGCACCACGACACCCACGACCACGAACGCCGCCAGCATGCGCACCGCGACCGGCCAGAACAGTCGGTGCGGTGGCCTCTGCGGAGGCGCATCGTGGGCGCGGTTGCGGGAAGATGCCCGGCCGCCCATGTGTGATCGATCCCGATCGAAACCACTCATGGCAACCTGTCGGCCGCACGGAGTCATCCCTCAGCGGTTCGGGTGACCCCACCGATATCCGGATTCCCCGACTCGCCCCATATGACAAGGAGCGAACCCATGGCACGTGTCCTCGTCACCGGGGCCAACTCCGGTATCGGCCTCGCAACCGTGATCGAGCTCTCGCGGCGAGGGCACGAGGTGGCCGGCACGGCACGGTCCGACGCGAAGGCCACCACCATCGCTGACGCGCTCCGGGAACAGGGGTTGACGGCGGAGACGGTGCTGCTGGACGTCACCGACGCGGCCCAGTGCGAGGCGGTCGTGGCCACGGCCGGGCCGTTCGACGCCGTCGTGAACAACGCCGGTTTCGGGCGTCCGCACGCCGTTGAGCAGACCACGGACGACGAGGCGCGCGCCATGCTCGAGACGATGCTCGTGGCACCGATGCGGCTCGCGCGGCTCGCCCTGCCCGGGATGCGCGAGCGCGGCGGCGGCACCATCGTCAACGTCTCGTCCATCTACGGCCGCGCGACCACGCCCCTCAACGGCTGGTACCAGGCCAGCAAGCACGGGCTCGAGGCCGTGTCGGACGCGCTGCGCGTGGAGGTCGCGAGCGACGGCATCCGCGTCGTCCTCGTCGAGCCGGGCGGGATCCGGACCAACATCTGGGACGATGTCGACGCCGCCGCGACCGGCGCCGAGGGGACCCGCTACGAGACCGCGTTCGGCCGCTCGCGCAGCATGACGAGACGCTGGCAGCTCCTGATGCGCGAGGCGGACGACGTCTCCCGGGTCATCGCGGACGCCATCGAGGCACGGCGGCCGAAGCCGCGCTACCTGGTCGGCCTCGACGCTCGTGCCATCGCGCTGCTCGAACCGCTGACGCCCGACAGCGTGCTCGACGAGCTCCAGCGACGGTTCCTGGGCCTCTGAAGCACCGACCAACGAGGCGACGCGCCACCCCGGTCCCGCACTAGCGTCCCGAGCCTTGGGAGACCGGACCTTGGGGGGAGACCATGGCCATCCTCGTGACTGGCGCGACCGGATTCATCGGCGGACACCTCGTTCGTGAGCTGCTGGCAAACCGCACCGGACCGATCCACGTGCTCGTCCGCGAGGAGTCCCTCGACCGCCTGGACGAGCGGATCCGGGCGTGGGGGACCACGAAACGGCGCATCAAGCCGGTCGTCGGCGACCTGACCAAGCCGCGGCTCGGCCTGAAGAAGGCCGACCTCGACGCGCTCAAGGGCAACGTGGACCACGTCTTCCACCTCGCCGCCATCTACGACATGACCGCGAGCGAGGAGGAGCAGCGCGCGGCCAACGTCGACGGCACGCGTCACGTCGTGCAGTTCTGCAACGCCATCCGGGCCGGCCGCCTGCACCACGTCAGCTCGATCGCCGCAGCCGGCACCTACCGCGGGACGTTCACCGAGGACATGTTCAGCGAGGCCACCGGCCTCGACCACCCCTACTTCGCGACCAAGCACGAGTCCGAGGGCGTGGTGCGGACGGAGTGCAAGGTCCCGTGGCGGGTCTACCGACCCTCGATCGTCGTCGGCCACTCCGAGACGGGCGAGATCGACAAGGTCGACGGCATCTACTACTCGTTCAAGCTCCTCCAGCGGCTCCGCGGGATGCTCCCGCAGTGGTTCCCGCTGGTCGGCCTCGAGGGCCGTCGGCTCAACCTGGTCCCCGTCGACTTCGTCGCGAGGTCGCTCGACCACATCGCGCACCTCGAGGGCAAGGAGTGGGACGGCCACGCGTACCACCTCGTCGATCCGTCGCCGCTGCGCTTCGGCGAGATCATGAACGTGTTCGCCGACGCCGCGCATGCCCCCAAGTTCCAGATGCGCATCGACCCCGGCGCCTTCGACCTCATCCCCAAGGGCGCGAAGAACGTCCTCGGCTCGTTGCCACCCGTGGCCAACGCCCGCAAGGCGGTGCTCGGTGACCTCGGGATCCCCGACGACATCCTCGGCTACATGAACTGGCCGACGAAGTACGACACCACCAGGGCGCAGGCGGCGTTGGCCGGTTCGGGCATCGAGGTGCCCCGGCTCGCGGACTATGCATGGCGGATCTGGGACTACTGGGAGCGCAACCTCGACCCGGATCTCTACCGCGACCGCTCCCTCCGTGGAGCGATCGGCGACCGCGTCGTGCTCGTCACCGGTGCCTCCGACGGCATCGGCAAGGAGATCGCGATCCAAGCCGCCGTCGCCGGTGCCCACGTCCTGCTCGTGTCGCGAACCCGAGAGAAGCTCGAGGCCGTCCAGGACGAGATCACGGCAGCCGGCGGGACCGCGTCGGTCCACCCGTGCGACCTCAACGACCTCGAGGACATCGACCGGCTCGTCGGCGAGGTGGTCGATGCGTACGGAGGCGTCGACGTCCTGGTCAACAACGCCGGCCGCTCCATCCGACGGTCGGTCCGCCTCAGCTTCGACCGCTTCCACGACTTCGAGCGGACGATGCAGCTCAACTACTTCGGCACGATCCGGCTCATCATGGGGTTGCTGCCGTCGATGATGGAACGGCGCCGCGGCCACGTGATGAACATCAGCTCCATCGGCGTCCAGACGAACACGCCACGGTTCTCGGCCTACGTCGCCTCGAAGGCGGCCCTCGATGCGTTCTCGCGATGCATCGCCTCAGAGCTGATCGACCACGACATCCACGTCACGACGGTCTACATGCCGCTCGTGCGGACGAAGATGATCGCCCCGACGAAGATGTACGACTACTTCCCGGCGATGGAGCCCGAGGCCGCGGCCGCATGGGTGTGCAACGCGATGATCGACCGCCCGAAGAAGCTCGCGACCGGGCTCGGGAACTTCGGCCAGGTCCTCTACGCGATCTCCCCGAAGATCGTCGACCAGGTGCTGCACCAGGCGTACCGCATCTTCCCCGACTCCTCGGCAGCCAAGGGCGAGAAGACCCGCAAGTCGGAGAAGGCGTCGAGCGAGGGCATGGCCTTCGCCTACGTGCTGAAGGGCGTGCACTGGTGACCCGGTGACGCCACCGCTGGCGTCGATCGGTCCCTGTCGTTCGGGACCTTGGGCCCTGCGTGGTGCGCTGCGTGGAACGGCACCCCTGTCCCCCGCGCAACGGGTGGACAACCTGACACGCACCTCACATCCTTCGTGGTGCGCGAAGGGCTCGCGTGCCTGGGGAGGCAACCCGGGGCTGCACGGGAGGTAGGCGACGATGAGCAACGTGACGGAGCACCTCGAGGAGAAGGGGATCGAGTTCGAGGTGCTCCCCCATGAGCCAACCGAGACGACGATGCAAGAGGCCCACGTGTTGGGCCTCGACGCGCATCAGTGCATAAAGACCGTCGTGCTCGACCTCCGCACCGGTCACGCCTTCGCCGTGGTGCCCGGCGACCGCCACGTCGACCTCGACCTGGTCAAGGCCGCGATCAACTCACGCCACGTGAAGCTCGCGACCGAAGAGGAGATCGAGCGGGACTACCCGGAGTTCGAGCTCGGAGCGGTGCCGCCGCTCGGGGCCTTCGCCCGGACCCCGCTGATCGTGGACCCCGAGGTCCTCGAGATGGAGGAGATCGTGATCGCCGCGGGACGCAAGGACGAGTCCGTGAAGTGCTCGCCCCGTGACCTCTTCGGCGACTCGCAGATGCGCGTGGCGCCCATCTGCGGCTGACGACTGCAGCGAGACCTACCCGGAGGGCGGCCCGACGAGGGCCGCCCTTCGGCGTCTGCGGGACCGGTCTGTCCACATGGCCCTGTGGATGATGTGGACGATCTGACGCGTGTGATTACACAGGTGTGAGTAACCCTGTGGACGAACGCCTGTTCGCCACGGGTTCCACAGGCTCGGACGTGGACAACCCCGGATCCAGCGGCGACCCGGTCCACACGTGTGGACCGCCATGTGGAGGTGGCCGGAAGGACGACTCGCCGCACCGACGTGGCGGGCGGCGCCTGTCATCCTCCTGGGCCGCGGCACGTCCGCACACCCCTCCCCTGCCCTCCCCCTCACCCGAGGTGCTGTCATGACCATCGACGACATCTTCGACGAGCTGGTGCACCTGCGCCGCCGCCGTGACGAGCTCCCCCGCGACGCGTTCGGTCCCCGACTCGACGTGGCGACCCGCCGGATGGAGCTCCACGCCGCCGCAGCCCAGATCGCTCGTCACCGGCTGGGCTGATCGGCCCGAATGCCCGTGCAGCCCCGGCCCTCGGGCCGGGGCTCGGTCGTTGCTGGCCGCCAGGATCAGCTCGGCAGCAATCCCTGCGATCGAGCCCACGCGATCGTCCGCTCCATCCCGTCGACGAGGTCGACGGCCGGCTCCCAGCCGAGCTCGCTCCGCGCCCGCTCGATCGAGTAGGTGCCGGGATGGCTCACGTACTCGAGCGCCTCGGGGGCGAAGGGAGCGTCGCGACCGACGAGCCCGGCGACGGCGACGGCCGCACTGGCGAGGCCGCGCGCGACGGGCGACGGAACGCTCGGCAGCGACCGTCCCATCGCCTGGGCGTAGAAGCCGAAGAAGTCGTGAGCGGGCACACCGACGCCGCCCGTGATGTTGTAGGTCCGCCCCGCCGCCGCGTCGCTGCCGGCAGCAGCGGTGATACCGGCGACGAGGTCGTCGACGTAGGTCGGTGTCAGGATCCCGCGACCGCCGTCGATCAGGACGAACTGGCGGCGGCGCAGCATCTCGATGGGCCGGATCGTCCACGGCACCGACCGCGGCCCGTAGACGTCGCCCGGCCGCACGATCGTGAGTGCCAGGTCGCGCTCGTGCGCCACGGCCAGGGCTGCGTGCTCGGCGGCGATCTTGGTGTCGGTGTACGGGCTCCCGGAGGGCTGCACGGGCCCCGTCTCGTCCACCCCATCGGCAAAGCTCGGCCCGTAGACCACGATGGACGACACGTGCACGACCCGGGCAACGCCGCCGGCGACCGCTGCATCGCAGACGTTGCGGGTGCCCTCCACGTTCACCTGGACGAAGCGCGCGCGGTCACCGGACTCACTGACGATGGCCGCGGTGTGGACGACCAGGTCGGCCCCGTCGAACGTCGCCTCCCAGCCGCCACGCCGGGAGATGTCTCCGGCGACGATGGCGCCGCCGGCCGCAAGCGTGCCTTCGGCCAGGTCGACGCCGTCGACGTCCCAGCCACGAGCGCTCAGGGCCGCAGACACCGCCGATCCGATGAAGCCCGCCGCTCCGGTCACGACGGCCCGCATCGTCCTCCACCTCGGTCAGCCGGCGGGAACCGCAACGTCAGAGGGCCCGGGGCTCCTCCCAGAGCGCCTCGTCGAGCTCCTGGTCGCGCTTCTTCTTGAGCATGAAGCCCGCTGCGCCAGCAGCGGCCAGCAGCAGCACCAGGAGCTTGCCCTTGCCCCGCTTCTTCTCGACGGCCTCAGCCGCCTCGTCGTGATCCGTCACGTCGCCCTCCTCGACACGAGCATTCGGGGCACGAGCCTACACATGGCCTCCAAGGGCAGGAGTCGTGGATCCTCGCATGGTCTGGTGTCGCTCCCCAACGTCGAACGCCCCCGCGCGTGCGAGGGCGTTCGAGGGATCTCGTGGTGGTGGGCCACGGTGGAATCGAACCACCGACCTCACCCTTATCAGGGGTGCGCTCTAACCGACTGAGCTAGTGGCCCGTGGAGATCGCCCCGGAGGGCGGGCGCACTGTACCGAGGTGCCCCGTACCGCGCGAACCCCGGGAGGGTCAGGCGCGGCCTCCGCCCGGCCGGTCCCCGAAGAGGTCGGAGGAACCGCCCGAGGACCCACCGCCGGGTCGCGTTGGGCTGCTCGGGGGGGTGTAGCCACCCGGCGTGGAGGCCGGCGGTGTGGCGGGCGACGACGAGCCACCACTGGTCCCGAGCGGACGGGGTGCAGCCACGGACCCACCACCCCCGGTTGCGCCGTCAGACGAGGAGCCGACCCGCTGCCCCGTGGCCGCCGTACTGCTCGTGGAACCGGCGGACCCCGAGCCACCGGTCGTCCCGAGCGGTGCCGGTGCCTTGGCCGCCGGCTGGGCCTCGGTGCGCTGCAGCGTCGCGGCGCCGCCCGTCGTCCGGACCGTGCCCGTGGGCGTGTCGTCCTCGAACGAGAAGCTCAGGCCGCCGGTGAGGTCGTTGATGAGGTTGGTGAGGAAGGCGAAGAACACGACGAGGCCGGTCATGATCACCACGCCGAGGACGCCGATGAGGAGCACGGCCCGGAAGAGGTTGCCCCCGTTGACACCGCACTCGACGAAGCCCACCGAGATCGCGATGTCGCAGACCTTCTCGATGAGTTCGAGTCGGCGGATGAACCACCAGATGATCGCCAGGCCGAGCAGGATGATGCCGAGCAGCGCCACGTTGGCGACGAACCCGAACTTCAGCACCGACCACGGGTCGATGCGCTTGAGGGTCATGCGGCGACGGGCCACAACGGCTCCTGACTTGTGGAGGTGCTCACGCTCCGGAGAGCGTCCGGCAGTCTACGGCGGCGGCCCCGT
>JBFHRB010000145.1:0-8566 GCA_041591915.1 Nitriliruptorales bacterium | reverse complement strand
GGTGCCCGCCTTGACGAGCCCCGCCAGCGACTGGTCGAGCGCGATCATGCCCTCCCCGGCTCCGGCCTGGATGGCCGAGTAGATCTGGTGGGTCTTGCCCTCGCGGATCAGGTTCCGGATGCCGGACGTCGCGATCATGATCTCGGTGGCGACGGTCCGCCCCTGGCCATCCGCCGTCTTGAGCAACGTCTGGCAGACGACGCCCTTGAGCGCACCGGCGAGCATGACGCGGATCTGCTCCTGCTGGTGCGGCGGGAACACGTCGATCACACGGTCCACGGTCTGGGGCGCGTCCTGGGTGTGCAGCGTCCCGAAGACGAGGTGGCCGGTCTCCGCGGCGGTCAGCGCGATCTGGATCGTCTCGAGGTCACGCATCTCGCCGACGAGGATGACGTCGGGGTCCTGGCGCAGGACGTGCTTCAGCGCGTTGTTGAAACTCAACGTGTCGGTGCCGACCTCGCGCTGGTTGATGACCGAGCGCTTGTGCTTGTGGAGGAACTCGATCGGGTCCTCGACGGTCATGATGTGGACCGGGCGGTTCTCGTTGATCATGTTGATCAGCGACGCCAGCGAGGTCGACTTGCCGGAACCCGTCGGGCCGGTGACCAGCACGAACCCGCGTGGCAGGTAGGCGAAGTTCTGGACCGCGGCGGGGAGGCCGAGCTTCTCGAGCTGCAGGATCTCGAACGGGATGACACGCATGACCGCGCCGATGGAGTCCCGCTGCTGGAACACGTTGACGCGGAAGCGGCTCTTGCCCGGCACCGAGTAGGACATGTCGAGCTCGAGGTGGTTCTCGAACTCCTCCCGCTGCTTCTGCGTCATGATGCTGTACATCATCTTCTGCAGCTCGTCGGGGGTCATCATCGGGAACTCGTCCAACGGCGTCAGGTCGCCGTGGACGCGGATGGTCGGCGGGATCCCGGTGGTGAGGTGGAGGTCGGAGCCACCACGCTCGACCAGCGCCATGAGCAGCTCGTCGAGGTCGACCGCCGGTGCCTCCTCCGACCCGACCTTGGGGCCGATGTCGGGCATCGTGGTCTTCGGTGCCGCGGCCCTGGGCTCGGGCATGGACATGCCGCCGGGCTCGTCGACGGTCACGTGCTGGATCGCCTGCACGAGGGCGCGCTTGGGCGCGAGCGCCAGCGTCACCGGGAGGCCCGTCTCGGCCTCGATCTTCTCCTTGGCGGCGTGGTTGTTCGGATCGGCGACCGCGACGATCAGCTCGTCGCCCTGGCCGAACCGCACGGGCAGGGCCGTCAGCTCCGTCGCGATCGACCGCGACACCATGGACGCCGCCATCTCGTCGATGGTCGAGCCGTCAACGTCCGCGTAGGGCATGCCCAGCTTGGTCGCGAGCGCCTTGACGAGGTCGTTCTCCGTCGCGTAGCCCAGTTCGACCAGCGCCTTGGCGAGGCTCCCGCCCGACGCCTGCTGCCGCTCGGTCGCCTGCTGGAGCTGGGACCCGTCGATGACGCCCTGGTCGACGAGGATCTCTCCGAGACCCTTGGCCATCTGGTGCCTCCGTTGTTCGTTTCTGTCCGAGGGTAGGGCCGCGTCAGACGACGACGCGGGCCACCTCCTCGATCGTCGTCTGTCCCAGCAGCACCTTGGCCAGGCCGTCCTGGCGCAGCGGGCGCATGCCTTCCGCGATCGCGACCTTCATGATGTCGTCGGCCGAGGCGCGCGCGTTGGTGAGCTTGAGCAGCTCGTCGGACATCACCATGACCTCGTGCACGGCCATGCGGCCCTTGTACCCGGTGTTGCCGCAGGAACTGCACCCCACGGCCCGGTAGAGCTCTGGCTTGGAGTCCACGGTCTGCTGGTCGTAGCCGGCGTCGAGCAGGGTCTGCGCCTCTGGGGTGTAGGGCTCCTTGCACTTCTTGCACAGGCGCCGCAGCAGACGCTGGGCGAGCACGCAGTCGACCGCCGAGCCGACGAGGAAGGGCTCGAGGCCCATGTCGATGAGGCGGGTGATGGCGCTCGGCGCGTCGTTCGTGTGCAGCGTGGAGAGCACGAGGTGTCCCGTGAGGGCGGCCTCGACGCCGATGTGCGACGTCTCCTTGTCACGCATCTCACCCACGAGCACCACGTCCGGGTCCTGACGCAGGATCGACCGCAGGGCCGCAGCGAAGTCGAGGCCGGCCTTGTGGTTCATCTGCACCTGGTTGATGCCGTTGAGCCGGTACTCGACCGGGTCCTCGGTGGTGACGATGTTGATGTCCGGGCTGTTCTTCGCGTTGAGGGTGGCGTAGAGCGTCGTCGACTTGCCCGAACCGGTCGGCCCGGTCACGAGGATCATCCCGTACGGCTTCTTGTAGGCCGCCTCGAAGCGCTGGAAGTTGTGCTCGAGGAACCCGAGGTCCTTGAGTTCCAGCATGACGTTGGACTTGTCGAGGATACGCATCACGACCTTCTCCCCGAACACCGTCGGGAGGGTCGAGACACGGAGGTCGATGGGCTTGCCGCCGATGACGAGCCCGATGCGGCCGTCCTGCGGGATCCGGCGCTCGGCGATGTCGACCTCGGCCATGATCTTCAGGCGCGAGGTCACGCCGGCCTGGATCGACTTCGGCGAGCGCATCACCTCGTGCAGAACGCCGTCCACGCGGTAGCGGACGCGGATGTCCCGCTCCCCCGGCTCGATGTGGATGTCGGAGGCGCCGTCGTTCACCGCCTGGGTGATGAGGAGGTTCACGAACTTGACGATCGGCGGCTCTTCGGTGACCGCCTTGATGTCGGCGAGGCTCTCGCCCTCCATCCCCGCGTCGACACCGAGATCGTCGGCGATGGCCTCGATCTCGTCCGTCATCGTGTTGTACTTGGAGATCGCCGCGATGATGTCGTCGCGCGTCGCGACCACCGGCTTCACGTCGAGCCCGGTGATGGTGCGGATGTCGTCGAGGGCGAAGACGTTGGCGGGGTCGCTCATGGCCACGACGAGCTTGCCGTCGTCGTAGGCGATCGGGATCGCCGTGTAGCGCTTGGCGATGGTGTCGCTGATCGCCATGACCGCCTGGGCGTCCACCTCGAAGTCCGAGAGGTCGACGAACTCCATCCCGATCTGCTTGGCGAGCGCCGAGACCAGGTCGCGCTCGGTCACGTGCCCCTGGTCGATCAGGATGCGCCCGAGGGACTTGCCAAGCCGCTGTTGCTCGTCCTGCGCCGCGTCGAGGATGGCCTGGGAGATCAGGCCTTCCTCGACGAGGATCTGGCCGAGCTGTCTCACGTGCCGGTCTCCGCGGTCACCTTGGGTTCAGAGCTCAGTTTGCTGAGGACCGCGTACAAGAGTGCCAACAAGGTCTCTTTCACGCTATCCCGGTCGCGCGCGTCGCAGTTGACGACCGTCACCCCGTCAGGGATGGACAGCCGCTTCCTCACGTCGTCCAGTGTGCCTGAACCGTCGCCCTCGAGCTTGTTGACGGCGACGATGAACGGCACCTCGGCGATGTCGGTGAAGAAGTTCAGGATCCGCTTGGCCTCCTCGACCGACTCGTCCCGCTCGGCGTCGACCATCAGCACGAAGCCCAGCATGCCCTCGGCCAGGATCTCCCACATGAAGTCGAATCGCTCCTGGCCGGGCGTGCCGAACAGGTAGATCGCGAGCTCCCGCCCCACCGTGATGCGACCGAAGTCCATCGCGACGGTCGTGTGGCCCTTCACCTTGCGCGTGTGGTCCGAGACCTGCCGTTCCGTGGACAGGACCGTGATCTCGGAGATCGTCTGGATGAAGGTCGTCTTGCCGGCACCGAAGGGGCCCGTCACGACCACCTTGACGGTGCGAGCGCTTCCGCGTGAGCGACGTGCCACTACAGCCCCTTCACGCCGTCGATGAGGCGCTGGACGAGGTCAGCGTCGATGCTGGGATCCGTGGTCAGGCGCTGATCACTCGTCTTCTTGCCGTTGCCGGTGGAGGGCTTGGCCTTGAGCGCGGGGGCGGGCGCTGGCTCGGGCGCTGGGTCGGGCTCCGGCTCGGGCTCCGGCTCGGGCTCCGGCTCGGGCGACACGGCCAGAGGGCTGTCGCTCTCGACCGCGGCGAGCAGTTCCTGCTGCTCGAGCAGCGACGCGATGGACAACGGCGAGTCGGACTCGGGATCGCGGATCTCGAGCAGGCCGGCGCCAACGAGGCCGTAGAGCACCTTGCAGGTGGCGAACTCGCCCTGGCCGAACAGGTCGATCAGCTTCTTCACCGTGCGGCGGCCGTCGACGAGCGTCAGGAGCCGCCACTCGTCGGGCTGCAGGCTCACCTCCACGCCGCTGTCGCCGGGAAGGGGCGCCATGGCGACGACGGCGCTCATGGACGGGATCTTCTTGTTGACCTGATCCCACTCCTCGAGCCGCCGCGAGCCCTCCATGATCAGGTTCTCGACGGAGACCGAGAGCTCGATCGGCTCCTCGATGACCCCGCCCTCGTCGGCGCTCTCGAAGACGAACGACCCGTTGCGCCACCGCATCAGGTCGAAGACCGCGTCCTGGATCTGCTCGCGGACCATCGTCGAGAGCGCTTCGGCGTCGACCGCACCCTTCTCGACCAGGATCTGGCCCAGCCGGAGGTCACGACCGTCCTTGCGGGCCTCCGTCTGCTCGGCGAGTGCCTCCTCGAGCTGGCCCTTGGTCACCATCCCGGCCCCGACCAGGCGACGGCCGAGGGCGAGGGCGCCGTGCGAGGACAGGCCGTAGTAGACCTGCCCGTCCTTGAAGTACACGCGCCCCTCGTCCCGGCTGTTCTTCAGGACGAGGCAGCCGTCCTTCTTCGTGAAGGCCAGCAGCTGGAAGATGTCCGGCAGGGTGAAGCTCTCGAGGGTTCCCTCGAGCATCGGCACTCCCTTCCACGGTGATCCGGCTCGGGATCGGTCAGGTGCGCGGCCCCGGTCGGGCCACCACCACGGTCAGTCTGTCACTGCCACGCGGCCTGCGCAGCCCCGTCGCCCCCTTCGACCAGCCCCGCGTAGGGGTCGTCGTCGGACTTCCCTTCGAGGAGCACGTCACCGATCCGGCTGGCCGCGCGCCGCATCTCGAAGAGCATGAAGCCGATCTTGGCCGTGCGGCGGGCAACGGCAGCCAGGACGGCCTGGTCCTTCGCCGACATCAGGAACACGAAGCCCTGTTCCCCCTCGACGAAGACCTGGTTGAGCTGGCCGCGTCCGAGCCCGATCGCCGCCTGCTCGCCGAGGGACAACAGCGCCGCGCTCATGGCGCCGACGCGGTCCTCCTCCATCTCCGGCGGCAGTGCTGACGCCATCGGCAGGCCGTCGAACGACACGACGGCGGCGGCCTCGACGTCAGGGCTCGACCGGATGAAGTCGTCGAGCGCCCCGGCGAGCCGCTGGGCCTTGGTCTCCGACATCTCGATCCTCCGTCGCCGCCGCGGAGGCCTTGGCGGTGGACGAGTCGGACAACTTGCCGGCTGTCCCCCGCACCACACCTCGCAGCCCGCTCTCGAGCGGACCCCCGCGTTGCTCCTGTTGCCTGTTGTTACACGCTGCGCCGTAGCCTACGCCCTCGGGCCCGTCCGTGGCGACGAACCGTGCTCGATGGCCGTGAGCGCCGCCGCGGACATCGTCGCCAGTGGCGCCGGCCGCGCGGTCCATCGCTCGTAGCTGGCCGCCGCCTGGGCGACGAGCATGCCCACCCCGTGGAACGTCTGGGCGCCTGTGGCCCTCGCGTCCGCGAGGAAGGGCGTCTCGTCGGGCCCATACACCATGTCGGCAGCCACCTGGTGTGGCTGTACCTCGTGGAAGGCCTCGGGCAGCCGCTCGTGCCGCATCCCGAGGGTCGTCGCGTTCACGATCACGTCGGCGCCGCGAACCGCCTCGCGAACGCCGTCGTCGTCGGCGAGGTCGATCGCTCGCGCAGCCCTCGCCCCGGACGCGGCGCCCAGGTCGGCCACCTCCTCCGCAGCGTCCGGCCGGCGACCGACGACCACCAGGTCGACGCCCCGGCGCGCGAGGGCCACGACGCCGGCACGCGCCGCTCCCCCGGTCCCGAGCAGCACGACCCTCGCTTCAGGGCCGAGGCCGATGTCGTCGTCCAGCACCCGCCCGAAACCGGCCGCGTCGGTGTTGTCACCGAGCAGGCCATCGGGGGTCCAGGCGAGCGTGTTCACCGCGCCGACCTGCTCCGCCTCGGGCGTCAGGACGTCACACAGCGGCATCACGGCTCGCTTGTGCGGGACCGTCACGTTGGCGCCCGCCGCCTCGATCGACCCCAGCGTCCGAACCGTCTCGGCGAGCCGCTCGGGCGGCGTCGGGAGCGCGACGTAGACGAGGTCCAGGCCCTGTTCCGCGAGCGCGGCGTTGTGGATCGCGGGTGACAACGAGTGGCGCGCCGGCCAGCCCAGGAGCGCGATGACCCGCGTGCTCGCGAGCGGCCAGGGCCCCGGGGGCCGGGTCATCCGCAGTCCCGGTCGCGATACCGGGCGACATTGCGGTTGTGCTCGTTCAGCGTCTCGGAGAAGACGTGGTTGGCCGTGCAGTCGGGTGCGAGCACGTAGTAGAAGAAGGTGTGCGCCTCCGGCTGGTAGGCGGCCGCGAGGGCTGCGGCGCCCATGCCCGAGATGGGGGTCGGTGGCAGGCCCGCGACCCTGTACGTGTTGTAGGGGGACTCGACCTCGAGGTCCTCGTTGAGGACACGGTCCTTGTGCTCGCCGAGGGCGTACAGGACCGTGGCGTCGATCTGGAGGAGCATCCCGATCTCGAGCCGGTTGTAGATGACGCCCGCCACGGTCGGGCGCTCGCCGTCCACCTGCGTCTCGCGCTCGACGAGGCTCGCCAGGACGAGCGCCTCGTACGGCGTGAGGCCGACGGCCTCGATCGTCGAGAGGTGCTCCTGGACCAGCGGCCCGGCGATCCGGATGAGCTCGTCCACCATCCGCTGCAGGATGGCCTCGGCGGTCGTGTCGGCGAACACCTCGTAGGTCTGCGGGAACAACAGGCCCTCGTACGGCTCGCGGACCTCCGGCCCGAACGAGTCGAGGTCGGGCACCCACTGCGGCAGCGCGAGCGAACGCTGGTCGAGGATGGCTCGGAACTCCTCGACCGTGTACGGCGTCTGCTGCGCCAGCCGTTCGAGGGTCTGCTGCACGCTCAGCCCCTCCTCGACGCGGAACCGGTACGTCTCGGGCTCGGCCGGGCCCTCGAGGAGGCCGTCGATCGCCTCGTCCACGCTGCTGCCGACCGCGAGCTCGTAGGTGCCGGCCTGCAGCTGGCTGTCGAGGCTGCGGCTGCGGGCGACGAGCCGGAACGCCAGCGCGGAGCGGACGACCCCGAGCTCCTCGAGCTGTTCGCCGATCGACGCGGCCGTGGCCCCTTGCTCGACCTCGACCGAGATCGGCTCGCCGTCGCCGCCGTCCCCGGAGAGGAGCCAGTCCACGTAGACCAACCCACCACCAACCAGGCTCACCGCCAGGAGGGTGAGGACGAGGAAGACCTTGGAGCCCTTGCTCAGCGCCACGCTGTCAGTCCTTCGCGCCGCGGGCGTGCCTGCGTGATTCGAGGAAGCCCTGCAGTATGAGCGAGGCCGCCACCCGGTCGATCGACTGTCGCCGCTTGCGGCGTCTCGTCCCCTGCTCGATCATGACGCGCTCGGCCTCCGTCGTCGTGAAGCGCTCGTCCCAGAGGGCGATCGGCACCCCGGCCGCGACCCCGAGCCGCTCGGCGATGCGACGGGCACGTTGGGCAGCCGGTCCGTCGCGGCCACTGAGGTCGCGCGGCAGCCCGACGACGATACCCACCGCAGCGACGTCGACCGCGACCTCGGCCACCGCCGCACAGATCTCCTCGTCGCCGGCCCCCCGTGACACGGACAGCGTCTCGTGCGGGGCCCCGACGGTCTGCGAGGCGTCGCTGAGGGCGAGACCGACCCGGACCTCGCCGAGGTCCACGGCAAGGACCCGACCTGTCTCCGGGATGTCGCGCACGAGGACGTCGCTCACGTGGCCGCGGCGGCGCGAGCCTCGCGGACCGCGATGTCGAGCGCCTCGTCCAGCCGGTCCCCGTCGCGTCCGCCGGCCTGTGCGAGCTCGCCCTTGCCCCCGGCGCCACCGCCGACCGCCTGCGCAGCAGGGTGGAGGATCGGACGCGCCTCGGTGCCGGCGGTGACGAGATCGTCCGTGACCGCCGTGATGAGCTGCGCCTTGCCGTCGTCCTGCTTCGCCCCGAGGATCACGACCCCGCGCTCGCGCAGGTGCCCGCGGATCTCGAGTGCGAGCTGGCGCAGGTCGTCCATCGCCAGACCGTCGAACCGCTGCGCGACCACGGCGAGGCCGTCGGCGCGCTCTGCGGCGTCGGCGATGCCCTTCGCCTGCTGGGAGAGTGTCGCCGCGCGGACCTTCGCCAGCTCCTTCTCGACGCCCTTGACGCGATCCAGCAGGGCCGCGACGCGCTCGACGGCCTCGTCGGTCTTGGTGTCGAGGAGGCGCGCCACCTCCTCCGCGACGAGCCGCTCCTTGGCGGCGTAGCGGTAGGCGTCCAGCCCGGTCAGGGCCTCGATCCGCCGCGTGTTGGAGCCGATCGACTCCTCGCGCACCACGTGGATCGAGCCGATGGTCGCCCCGGTGGGGACGTGC
>JBFHRB010000144.1:0-8583 GCA_041591915.1 Nitriliruptorales bacterium | reverse complement strand
GTGCAGGTGCTCGGCGGCTACGGGTTCATCAAGGACTTCCCGGTCGAGAAGTGGTATCGGGACAGCAAGATCTTCACGATCTTCGAGGGCACCTCGGAGATGCAGCGCAAGGTCATCGGCCGCGCCCTCGCGGCGCGCTGAGATCCGACACGAGAGGGGAACGCCAGTGAGCGACGCACTCGACATCGACCTGTCCACCATCACTCCGGAGGAGCTGGCCGCGCTCGTCAAGAGCGTCGACGACCAGACCCTGCGCGACGGCGTCAAGGCCGTCGGCACCGAGGCCGCGCTCGACCGCTGCTTCGAGGGCATGGCGGAGCGCTTCCGCAGCGACGTCGGCAAGGCTGTCGACGCCACCGTGAACTTCCACGTCGACGACGACGGCACGCAGCACCCCTACCACGTGACCATGAAGGACGGCACGTGCACGGCTCGTCAGGGTGTCGGCGAAGGCGCCAAGGCCACCATCCGCACGGACGTGGTCAGCTTCATGAAGCTCATCACGGGCAACGCCACCGGGCCCGGGCTCTTCATGAAGGGCAAGATCAAGCTCGAGGGCGACATGATGTTCGCCGCGCGCTTCGACGGCTTCTTCGACAAGCCCAAGGCCTGACCCCTCGCCGGCCGCGCCGGGCCTTCGCTCAGCTCAGAGGTCCGGCGCCCGCGCCACCCGCGTAGTTCGCGATCAGCGCGTCGAGGCGTCCATGCTCGAGGGGGTCGAGCGCCCGGGCCGGGATGATGACCCCCTCCCCCGACGCGTGCGTGACCAGCAGCGTGATGCCGTCACCGCGGACGACGTCGATGACCGCGTCCCACGCGAACTCCTGAGCCGTGCTCGACGTCCCCGTACGGATGCCATCCGGGGAGACGACCAGCGTCTGCTCGGCACGGTCCTCGGGGATCTGGCGGTACCCCACCGCCGGGAGGATCCGGGTGAGCGTGAGGACGGTGGCGAGCCCGAGGAGTCCGACGACCAGCATCAGGGTGGTGAACCAGTGCGCTCCGTTGAGCGCGGTCGTCCCGACACCGATCAGCACCGCGGCGACGAACCAGGGCCAGCCGCGCGACGGCGACCTGCCGTTCTTGACCCGCATCAGCGTCAGCAACGCCCACCGGAACTCGGCGGCCGTGAGGCTGTAGGTCGCGGTCACGGGCTCGATCGCTGCCTCCTGGCCGGTCGGGCTGGTCCAGGCCGGCAACCGTAGGTGCAGACGCGGCGCTTCGGCGTCAGCCGCAGGCGGCCTCGACGAGCTCGGCGACGTCCGCATCCGTCGCGCCGCCGACGTCCGCGAGCACCTCACCCATCACGCGGACCTCGTCGTGGTCGAGGCCCCACACGTGACCGAGCTCGTGCAGGATCACGGTGCGCTGCCAGTCGCGACCGACGTCGTTCACGCCCGTGTCGAACACGATCGTGTTCGCCGACTCGAAGGCCAGCCCGCCGACGTCCGCGCCCGCGTTGTCCCAGAAGCCGATGACCAGCGGCTCCCCGGAGCGCTTCCGGATGGTGCGCGGGGTGGCGGTGCTGCCGACGTACTCCGGGGCCGCACCCAGCGCCTCCCCGACGAGCCCGAGCGTCGTGTGGATCTCCGCAAGGAGTTCCGGCGACCCGCCCGACGGCGCCACCAGGTAGCGCAGGTCACAGCCGGGCGTCGCCGCCAGCGCGAGCGAGGACCCACCGAGCGTCAGGGCGACGGCCGCGGCGGCGACGAGACGGAGGATGCGGGAGGGCACGGTGGTCCTGCGAGGGGCGACGGTGGGGGTGTCGCCCGGACCAACGAGCCAGGGGCGGTCGGGTCACGGTCAACGTCCGGATGGACGCGGCCGACCTCGGACTCAGATGCGTGCCAGTGCCTCCCTCGCGAGGTGCTCGCCGATCGCGAGGCTCGCGGTCGCCCCCGGAGACGGCGCGTTGCGCACGTGCATCACGCGCCGCGTGCCGGTGATGACGAAGTCGTCGATCAGGCTGCCGTCGGGTGCGACCGACTGCGCCCGGATGCCCACCGGCCCGTCCTCGAGGTCGTCCTCGGTGACCTCGGGCACGTAGCGCTGCACCTCGCGTACGTAGGCGGACCGGAACGTGTCCTGGAAGACCTCACGTGCCCCGGTCGCCACGTGACGTGCCGCCAGCCGCCAGAACCCCGGATAGCGCAGGATCGCCCGGACGTCCGTGGGGTCCCAGCCCCGACGCGAGTAGCGCTCGCGCGACAGGGCCAGCACGGCGTTGGGGCCGACCAGGACGCTCCCGTTGATGCGCCGGGAGAGGTGCACGCCCAGGAACGGGAAGCGGGGATCCGGGACGGGGTAGATGTGGCCGTTGACGAGGTGGCGCGCCTCGGGCTTCAGCACGAGCCAGCTCCCCCGGAAGGGAACGATCCGCGGGTCCGGCTCCTCATCGGTCAGCGACGCCACCCGGTCGGCCTGCAGGCCGGCGCAGGCCACCGCGACCCGGGCTCGCACGTCGCCGTTGGCAGCCACGAGGCGGACCTCGTGCTCGGCATCGTCGAGGTCGCGGACCGCTGCACCGGTGCGAACCTGCCCGCCGGCTCCCTCGATGTCCTCGACGAGGGCACGGCAGACATCGCGGAAGTCGATGGACCCGGTCGAGGGCGAGTGGAGCGCTCGGAGCCCGGCGGCATGCGGCTCGATCTCCGCGAGCTCTCGCGGCCCGATCTCGCGCAGCCCTTCGACCCCGTTGTTGCGCGCCCGCTCACGCAACGCCTCGAAGCGCTCGTCCTCGGACCGGTCGACCTGCACGACGACCTTGCCGTTGCGGACGAAGCGGATGCCCCGGACGTCGCAGTACCGCTCGAGCGCCTGCTTGCCGGCGGCGCAGAACCGCGCCTTGAGCGAGCCCGGCGCGTAGTAGACGCCGGCATGGATCACCCCCGAGTTGTGCGACGACTGGTGGCGGCCGACGTCTGGCTCCTTCTCGAGCACGAGGACACGCAGGTCGGGGCGCTGCTGCAGGAGCTGGTACGCGGTGGCGAGGCCCACGATGCCGCCGCCGATGACGGCGACGTCGACCTCGGTCGTGCTCACGGGCGGCCTGGGCTCGGGTGCCGCGAGCCTACGACGTGGGGCGGTGGCCGCCCGCAGAACAGGGTGCGCTTTGCCCGGCCTGCAGCACGCACGTACCATCTCGCGGCCGTGCCCCCACGGCACGCATGGTGGGTGTAGCTCAGCTCGGTTAGAGCGCCTGGTTGTGGTCCAGGAGGTCGGGGGTTCAAGTCCCCTCACTCACCCCACCGGCGGTCGACGTCATCCGGTTCCGGTAAAGTCGCCCGCCGCACGCGCCGCTAGCTCAATTGGCAGAGCATCCGACTCTTAATCGGCAGGTTCGGGGTTCGAGTCCCTGGCGGCGCACCACCAGCGACGCCCCCGCCAGTCGGCGGGGGCGTCGGCGTTCACCGGCAGGCATGCATGCAGGCACTCAGCGGATCGCGAGTCCGGTGTCCGGGTCGAAGAAGTGCATGCGTGACGAGTCGACGAAGAGGGTGGCGGCTGCCGGTGCCTCTGGCGCGTGGTCGGGGTCGACACGCGCGGTGAACGTCGTCGTGCTCCCCAGGGACTCCACGTCGATCCCTTCGTCCCGCATCAACTCCTCGAGGTCGGTCGTCATCACCGGCCGCGAATCGATGTCGAAGTGCACGTACGCCTCGGACCCGAGTTGCTCGGTGAGCTCGACCTTCACGTCCAGGGTCCGCCGATCCGTGTCGACGTCCGATGACACGGCTTCGAGGACCTCGAAGCTCTCCGGCCGGAACCCCAGGACGATCTCTTGGTTCTTGTAGTCGGCGAGGTGCGGGTGCTCGTTCAGCTTCGCCGGCGGCACGAGGATCTTCTGGCTGCCGAAGTCGACGTAGACGCTCGTGTCCTCGCTGCGGACGGTGCCGTAGACGAAGTTCATGGACGGCGAGCCGATGAAGCCCGCGACGAAGAGGTTGGCAGGACGGTCGTACAGCGTGCGGGGCGAGTCGATCTGCTGCAGGTTCGACCCGCTGGTGTCGCTGATCGCGCGCAGGACCGCGACCCGGTCCCCCATGGTCATCGCCTCGACCTGATCGTGCGTGACGTACATCGTCGTGGTCCTGAGGCGCGCGTGCAGCCGGCCGAGCTCGGTGCGCATCTGCACCCGCAGCTTCGCGTCCAGGTTGGACAGCGGCTCGTCCATCAGGAACGCCGAGGGCTCACGCACGATGGCGCGGCTCATCGCCACGCGCTGGCGCTGTCCGCCCGACAGCGCGCCGGGCTTCCGCTCGAGGAGCTTGCCGATCTCGAGGGTCCGCGCCGCGGCGTCGACGAGCTGGGAGATCCTCTCCTTCGGCGTCTTGCGCAGCTTCAGCCCGAACGCCGCGTTGTCGAAGACCGACATGTGCGGGTACAGGGCGTAGTTCTGGAAGACCATGGCGATGTCGCGGTCCTTCGGGTCGACGTCGTTCACGAGTCGATCTCCGATGTAGAGGTTGCCCTCGGTCACCTCCTCGAGCCCCGCGACCATGCGCAGCAGGGTCGACTTCCCGCACCCGGAAGGCCCCACGAGCACGACGAACTCGCCGTCCTCGATCTCCATGCTGACGTCGTTGATCGCTCGTGTGCCACCGGGGTAGACCTTGCCGGCCCCGTCCAGGGTGATCGATGCCATCTTGCTCTCCCTTTCAGTCCTTCATGCTCGTTGCGTGCGTTGCCGAGAGAGCCTCCCCGAGCTCCACGGTTGCGACCCTCGTCCCGTACGTCCCCACGAGCTCGAGCTCGAGGCGTCCGGTCGGGTGCGCCCAACCTCCTGCTGACGGGTCCCACCAGGCGAGGTGGTCCCGCGAGATCTCCATGTCGACCGGCGTCCGGTCCCCGGCCCCCACCCGGTGCTTGGCGTAGCCGACGAGGCGGCGCTCGACGCCCCCGACGCCGCGCGCGTAGACCTGCACCACCTCGGTCCCGTCCCGCTGCCCCGTGTTGGCCAACGTGCACGTGACGCGAACGCCGGACCCAGCGACCTCGGCGGCCTGGT
Organism: Nitriliruptorales bacterium; assembly: GCA_041591915.1. Lineage (GTDB taxonomy): Bacteria > Actinomycetota > Nitriliruptoria > Nitriliruptorales > Nitriliruptoraceae > JBFHRB01. The sequence continues at coordinate 3,575 of JBFHRB010000144.1, read as the reverse complement.
CGACGAGCTCGAACGTCGTGTACGAGCCGCCGTGGCCGAACCGGAACAGGGGCTCGATCCCGAGCCGGTCGTAGGCGCGGTAGCCGACGTGGACGCCCTCGCCGTACCGAACCTCGCCGCTCTCGCCCGGGAAGCTGAGGAGGCCGGGGTGCTGGCGCGAGTCCGTCGGCCAGGTGATGGGCAGGCGTCCACCGGGGTCTGCGTGGCCGAGCAGGACGTCGGCCACCGCGTGCCCGACCTCCTGGCCGCCGTACCAGGCCTGCAGCACCGCGGCGACGTCGTCGAGCCACGGCAGCTCGAGCGGCGACCCGGACGTGAGGACCACGACGGTGTTGGGCTGCGCGGCCGCCACGGCAGCGACGAGCCGGTCCTGGTCGCGCGGGAGTCGCAGGTCGGGCCGATCCGCTCCCTCCGTCTCCCACTCGTCCGACAGGCCCACCACGACGATCGCCACGTCGGCGTCGGCCGCCGCTGCAGCCGCCTCGGCGATGGGGTCCTGTGGCGTGGGTGCCTCGACGCCGAACTGCACGGCTCGCCAGCGCTCGTCGGGGACCGACGCGTACTCGACGAGGAGGTCCACCGGCGTGCCGGCCTCGAGCTCGCCCTCCCAGGTGTGCAGGCCCGTCGTCTCGTCCCACGCATCAACGACCCAGTCCGACCCGAAGCGCATGCGCGCGCGACCGATCGTGTGGAACGTGAAGCGGTGCGGTCCCGAGGCCGTGGGCGTGTAGGTGCCCGAGAGGCGGAGGGAGAAGTTGCCGTGATCGAGGTCGCCGGCGCCGGGCCCGTACCAGCCCGCGAAGCTCTTGGCGAGCGACTCGGTGCGCAGGGGCGTGCCCTCGGGCCGGAGGCCCTCGAAGTACTCGGCGCGCAACCCTGGCTCGCCGTCGTGGGACAGCGTCTCGGCGTCGAGCAGCGGCGGACGCGCCCAGGCCTCGCAGCCGAGGGCCCAGGTGACCTCGGCGGCGTCACCGACGGCCTGCAGCAATCCCTCGAGGACAGAGACGGCGCGGTGCGGGTGGTGCGACCCGGCGGAGCCGCCGCCCACGATCGGCGTACGGCGCGCGAGGTCGCCGATGACCGCGATCCGGCTCGGCGACTGCAGTGGCAGCGTGCCGGCGTTGCGCAGCAGCACCATCGAATCCGACGCGACAGCCCGTGCGAGCGCCCGGTCCTCCGCTCGGTCCTCGCCCCGCTCGGGGCCGGGCTCGGGGCGGTCGAATCCGCCCGTCCGCTCGATGAGGGTCAGCAGGTTCGCGACCTTGCGGTCGAGGTGGGCCTGCGTCACGGTCCCCGCGTCGAGGGCTGCGCGCACGTGCTCCGCGGCCATCCAGCGCGCGGGACCCGGCATCTCGAGGTCGAGGCCGGCCGTCACGGCCGCCGCGGAGTAGGTGCCGAACCAGTCGGAGATCACGACCCCGTCGAAGCCGTAGTCGGCGCGCAGGATCTCCTCGAGCAGCGGGTGCTCCGACGCCGTGGTCCCGTTGATGGTGTTGTAGGCCGACATCGCGCTCCAGGGACGCGCCTTCTCGATCGCGATGCGGAACGGCTCGAGGTAGACCTCACGAAGCGGGCGCTCCGCCACGACCGCGTCGATCGAGAACCGGTCGGTCTCCTGGTCGTTGCAGACGACGTGCTTGACGCAGGCCGCGACGCCCTCGGACTGCAGGCCCGTGACGTAGCCAGCGGCGATCGTGCCCGACAGGAACGGGTCCTCGGAGAAGCACTCGAAGTTGCGGCCGGCGTTGGGCACGCGCGGGATGTTCATCGTCGGGCCGAGGAGCACCGACGCCCCCTTCAGCCTGGTGGCGTGGCCGAGCGCGCGACCGACCTGCTCGATCAACTCCGGGTCGAACGTGGCGCCCATGGCGACACCGACCGGGACGCTGATCGAGCGTGGGCTGTGGTTCTGGTCGGCGCCGCGCACGCCCACAGGCCCGTCCGTGACCTTGATGGACGGGATCCCGAGGCGCTCGATCGGCACGGTCGTCCACACGTCCTGCCCGGCGAGGAGCGAGATCTTCTCGTCCAGCGTGAGCGCGGCGACGAGCTCGGCGATGCGGTCAGCCATCAGTGGTCTCCCAGGCCAGCACGCGCACGTGGTCGATGACGAACTCCTGCGGGAAGACCGTCTCCTCCGTCGGGTCCCCGGGCCAGCGCCCGCCCACGGCCAGGTTCAGGATGAGGAAGAACGGGTGGTCGAAGACCCACCGCTGCGCGCTGGGGAGCAGGCTGGGCATGAGCGTGCCCCAGTGCTCGTCGTCCATGTACCAGCGGATCCGCTCGGGCTCCCACTCGATCGCGTACGTGTGGAAGCCGTCCGCCGGGAGCGCGTCCGCCGGGAAGCGGTAGCGGCCGCCGATGCCGTCACCACCCGAGTACGTCGGGCCGTGGACGGTGCCGTAGACGTTGCGCGGCTCCTTCCCGATGTGCTCCATGATGTCGATCTCGCCGGCGTTGGGCCACCCCTTGAGGTCGATGTTCGCGCCGAGCATCCAGAACGCCGGCCACATGCCGTCGCCCTCGGGGAGCTGCGCCCGCACCTCGATGCGCCCGTACTCGGGTTCGACCGTGCCACGCGTGGTGATGCGCGCCGACGTGTACTCGCACTCGCCGTACCAGCAGTCGGTCCCGTCGGCCGGTGGGCCGGCGATGGCCGTGATGACGAGGTTGCCCTCGCCGTCGAGCGAGCCGTTGGCCGGGTCGTCGGTGTAGTACTGCCGCTCGAAGTTGCCCCAGCCGTCGCCCCCGATCTCGTGGGTCCACCACTCGGCATCGGGGAGCGACCCGGCCGGACCGTCGAAGGTGTCCTCCCACACCAGGGTCCACTCCCCCTCGCCGGTGCCGACCGCCGCCACCTCGGTGGCCTCGGCCGTCGGGCTGGGGTCAGCCGCCGGCTGTGCGACGTCGGCCGGGGTGCCGGAGCCGCAGGCCGCGGCACCGAGCACGACGACGGTGAGGAGGGCAGTGGCTCGGAGGCGTCGCATCACGCGCCGCCGAGGAGGGTCGTGGAGAAGTGGACGCCCGCGACCGCGCCCGTGCGGCCGAAGACCTCCGTGGACTCCGACGCGGTCAGTGCGCCACCGCCCCGCTCCACGTGCGTGCCGTCGGCGAGGGAGACGCGGACCGTGTCCTCGTCCCCCGGCGCGACGTGCACGGGCACACCGCAGACGGTCGCGCGGTAGCCGTCACCGGCGCTCGGCCCGACGAGCTCCTGCGCCGGCAGTGGCGGTCGGACGAGCTCGAGCCGGCCGTCCACCAGGACGAGGCCGAGCTCGCCGAGGCGGGTGATGACCTCCTCCTTGACCTGCCCGGTCATGCCCGGCTGCTGGGCCCCGGCGTGCGCGGGCGTGTGCGAGTAGCAGTCCGTGGGGAAGGCCCCGAACTCGACCGGGTCCTTGCGGAAGCCCAGCCCGTCGCGGATGCGCTGGTAGGCGGCGGCAAGCCCCGCGAGGACGTCCGGTCGCGCATCGCCCCGGACCTCGTCGAGGTAGCGCTCCTGCACCGCGAGCAGGAGCTTCGAGACCATGTGCCAGTAGATCGAGCCGATCCCCTCGTAGCCGTACATGCCGCTC
>JBFHRB010000143.1:0-8730 GCA_041591915.1 Nitriliruptorales bacterium | reverse complement strand
GGTCGACCAGCTCCGCGCATCCCAGAAGGCGGCGGCCCTCGTGCTGGCCATGGGCCCCGCCGCCGCTGCGCGCGTGTTCGAGCACATGAGCGAGGCGGAGGTCGAGCTCGTCGCCCGGGAGGTCTCCGCGCTCGGTGACGTACCGCGGGAGGACCTCGTGGCGATCCTGCAGGAGTTCTTCGAGTCCATGGCCCTGCGGCGCAGCACCGTCACCGGCGGCTCGGGGCCAGCTCGGGACCTGATGCGTGCCTGGCGCGGAGCGCAGGGTGACGACGTCCTCGACCGGATCGGCATCAACGGCGGCGAGCCCTTCGTCTTCCTCCGCAGCTACCCGCCAGCGCAGGTCCGCGCGGTGCTGGAGAACGAGCATCCGCAGACCGTTGCCGTGGTCCTCGCGAGCCTGCCCGCGAAGCAGAGCGCGCAGGTCCTCGCCGGGTTCGACGCGCAGGTCCAGCACGACATCGCGATGCGCGTCGCGAGCCTCGGCAAGGTCGAGCCCCGCGTCATCCACCGCGTCGAGCAGTCGCTGCAGCAGCGGTTGGGCCCACCGAAGGACGCCGCCGCGGCGGACGCGACCGCCGGGGGGACGCGCGAGCTGGCCTCGATGCTGAACGTGCTCCCCAAGGAGCAGGCCGAGGCGATCCTCGACGCGATCCGCGAGCGTGACCCGGACCTGGCCGAGCTGATCCGCGAGCAGATGTTCGTCTTCGAGGACATCACGACGCTCGACGACCGCGCCGTCCAGGAGGTCCTGCGAGCGGTCGACCCCAAGACGCTCGCCATGGCGATGAAGGGCGCCCCCGACGAGGTCACCGAGGTCATCTGGCGCAACCTCTCCGAGCGGGCATCTACCGCCCTGCAGGAGGAGGCCGAACTCCTCGGCCCAGCGCCCAAGTCGGATGTCGTCGAGGCCCAGCGTGCCGTCGTCAAGGCCATCCGCCAGCTCGCCGACGAGGGGACGATCACCCTCTCCTCCGGCGGTGAGGAGCTGGTGTGACCCGCATCCTGCGACAGCCAGCCGTCGTCGAGTCGACGCCCCGTGCGCTCGGGGGTTCCGACCTCGCTGCCGACCCCGCGGTCCGCGCGCTGCTCGACCAGACCGCCGCGGCCGCGTACGAGCGTGGCAAGCGCGAGGGCTTCGACGCTGGCCAGCGTGAGGTCGCCGCCGCGCTGCAGCAGGTGGCCGGCGGACTGCACACCGCCATCGAGCAGGTCCTCGCCGCACGCCGCGAGGACGCCGACCACATCATCGAGCTCGCCCTCCGGATCGCCGAGGTCGTGACGGGCCAGACGCCCGACGAGGGCAGCCGGGCACTCATCGACCGTGTCCACCAGGCGCTGGCCACGCTCGACGACACGCCGCTCGTTGCCCGGTGCCACCCCGACGAGGCCCAGGTCCTGCAGGCCGGCCTCGTCGACGTCGCCGACATCACCGTGGAGCCCGACCCCACGATGCGGCCCGGCGAGGCCCGTATCCGTGGTGCGTGGGCCGATGCCGACCTGACCTGGCCGACGATCTGGCAGACCATCGAGGAGGCGCTCCGTGGAGATGCGTGAGCGCCTCAGCATCGCGACCCCCTTCCGCGCCGGAGGGAAGGTCGCTCGCGTGGTGGGCAACGAGGTCGAGATCCGCGGCCTCCGCCTGCGCGTCGGCGACGCGCTCACCGTCACCACGAGCAGCGGCCCCCGCGCCGCCGAGGTCGTCGCGCTCGTCACCAACGGGGCGCGCGCGCTCATCTATGGCGAGACCACCGGCGTCGGCCGTGGCGACCTCGTCGTACGGCGCAGCGCCGGCTTCGACGCGGTCGTGGGGCCCAGCCTCGTGGGCCGCGTCATCGACGCCATCGGTCGCCCGATCGACGGTGGCCCGACCCTGTCGGGGGAGCGGGTCGACGTCGACGTGGACGCTCCCGACCCGATGCGCCGGCGCCGGATCGAGGAGCCGCTGCCCGTCGGCGTCCGCGCGATCGACACGCTGTGCACGGTCGGTCGCGGCCAGCGCATGGGCATCTTCGCCGGCTCCGGTGTCGGCAAGTCCACGCTGCTCGGCATGATGGCGCGCGGCACGTCGGCACAGGTCAACGTGGTCGCACTGATCGGCGAGCGCGGCCGCGAGGTCCGCGAGTTCATCGAGGACGACCTCGGCCCCGAGGGCATGGCCCGCAGCATCGTGGTCGTCGCCACCTCCGACGAACCGCCGCTCATGCGCCTCCGGGCCGCGTCGCTGGCCACGCGCATCGCGGAGTGGTTCGCCGACGACGGCAACGACGTCCTGCTGATGATGGACTCGCTCACGCGACTCGCGATGGCGCAGCGTGAGGTCGGCCTCGCCGCCGGGGAACCGCCAACGGCCCGCGGCTACACGCCGTCGGTCTTCTCGCTCATGCCCCGCCTGCTCGAGCGCGCCGGCTCCCGGCCCCACGGCAGCATCACCGGCTTCTACACCGTGCTGGTCGAGGGCAGCGACCTCGACAACGACCCGATCGCGGACGCGGCGCGCTCCATCCTCGACGGCCACGTCATCCTGGACCGTGACCTGCTCCACCTCGGACGCGTCCCGGCGATCGACCCGCTCCAGTCCATCAGCCGGCTGGCCGACAAGGTCCGGGCCCCCGAGCAGATCCCTGCGGCCAGCGACCTCCGAGGGATGCTCGCGGCACTCGAGGAGGTCCGCGACCTCGTCGAGGTCGGCGCCTACGTGCGTGGCACGAACCTGCTGGCCGACGCGGGGCTCCAGCTCCAGCCGGCCATCGAGCAGTTCCTTCGCCAGGACCGCCTGGAGATCGCCGACTACGAGCAGGCCTGGACGATGCTCGGCCAGCTCGCCGCGGCCAAGCAGCAGATCGAGGCGCAGGCGGTCGCCGCATGAGCAAGCGCGACCGCCTCGGCACCGTCATCCGCCTCCGCAAGCTGGAGGAGGACCGGGCCCGGGCGCACCTCGTCGAGGCCGAGCACGCCGTCGCCGCCTCGGAGGAGGAGATGGCACAGCGGCGGCAGGAGCTCGACGACCTGCAGTCGCCAGCCGACTCGCTCCCGCCCAAGCTGTTGTTCGCCTTCTTCCTGCAGGGCATGCGGTCGAGCGAGCTCCTCGCCGAGGCCGAGGCCGAGTACGAACGAAACCTCGAGTACCGCATCAGCGCCCGCCGCGAGCTCACCGACCGCCGCGGTCGCCGCCGCAGCGTCGAACGCCTCTCCGAGCGGCGTACCGCCGAGGCGTTGGCGCAGGCGCGCATCGCCGCCGACCTCGCGATGGACGAGCTCGTGCTCCTCATGCGTGCCCGCAACCCCGAGATGGAGCCCGGGCTGTGACCGCCGCCCTCGCCGCCGTGCAGAGCCGGATCGCCGAGATTCAGGCGCGATTCCCCTCACCCGTCGAGGCCTCGTCGTTCGAGGCGGCCCTCGCCGAGGCAACGGGCGCGCGAGGCAACAGCTCCACCCGGTCAGCGGCGTGGATGACCCCGGCGCGCCAGGACCCCCGCGGTGTCGCCTGGGCAGGCCGACTCCCTGACCGCGCCCGGCCGTTCGTCCCGCTCATCGAGCAGGCGGCCGCCGAGGCAGGCGTCGACCCGAGGCTCCTGGCCTCGGTGGTCTGGGCCGAGTCCGACTTCACCCCGAGCGCGGTGTCCCACGCCGGCGCGATCGGCCTCGGGCAACTCATGCCGGGCACGGCCGCAGCCCTCGGGGTGGACCCTCGGGACCCGGCGGACAACCTTCGTGGGGCCGCTCGGTACCTGCGGGAGCAACTCGACCGCTTCGGCCGGGTCGACCTCGCCCTCGCCGCCTACAACGCAGGGCCGGGCCGCGTCGCCACGGCCGGTGCCATCCCCGACATCGCCGAGACGCGGGCCTACGTGCCGCGTGTCCTCGGATACCTCGATCAGCTGGAGGCCGCTCGATGATCGATCCCATGATGCTCCCGCTCGCCGCCGCCGTGGGTGACACCCCGGCCGCCGCCGCGAAGCCAGCCGCCGGCGACGCCGGACCGGGATTCGGCCAGACGCTTGCGGAGCTCCTTCACGCCGAGGTCGCCCGCGCCGCACGCGTGGGCGGCGCTGCTGCGCGAGCCGCCCAGGTCGGTGGCGCGCCCCCGACCGATGCCCCAGCGGCGCCGATGGACCTCGCGACCGCGCTGTTCGCGCCCGCCGGCGGAGCCGACGCGGAACTCGCCGATGCCGAGGCTGCGGGCCAGCTGCTCGCCGACGTCGCCGACCTCGCGGCCAGCGCGACGACGGCTCCGGCCGTGCTGGGCGCGATCGAGGAAGCCGGACTCGAGGCGCTGCTCGCGCAGGTCGACGAGGACACACCGCTCGCCGTCGGCGCCACGCTCGCCGAGCTCCAGCTGCTCGCCGAAGGGGACCAGGCACGCGGGAGAGAGGTCGCCGTCCTCGCCCAGGCGGGCCGAGAGGTTCGCGAGGCGATCGCCGCGTTCGTCGCTGCGGCCGGCACCGTGGCCCCGACGCCCGAGGCCGATGCGAGCACGACTCCTCCGACCGACGGCAGCGATGCCCCCGAGCTCGCTCCCATGATCCGGACGCCGGGCGAGGATGGCCCGATCCTCGACGCCGGCGCAGCGCCGGGCGGCCAGCCGTCCCCGGACTCCGGCGAGGCGCTCGATCCGGGTTCGGCGGACCTCGCGGGCACAGCCGCACCGGACAGCCTTGTCGGCGGGGGCGAGTCCTCGCCGGACGCGATCGCCCCGTCGGCCTCGGCAACGGCGCCAGTGGTGACGGCAAACGACCGCGCTGGAGCTGGTGCGGGGACACCCGTACCGGCCGAGGCCTCGTCCGCGTCGCAGCCCATCGGCGTCACGCCGACCGAGGGCTCGGGACCGGCCGAGGCGCTGACGGGGGCGCCTGCTTCGACCGCCGTCCCGGCCGACCAAGGGGCGACATCCGTCGCTGACGTGGCCTCCGTGACCCCCACGACCGAGGCGACCCCGTCGGCGACCCCGCCCGACGTGGCGGCCCCGTTCGTCGACGCCGCAACCCCCTTCGCCGCGCCAGCCGCCGCACCTGCCGCGGTCTCGAGCTCCGGTGGTCGCGGCCTCCACGTCGGCTCGGCCATCGTCCAACGGATCGTCGAGGCCGTCGAGCAGCTGCGCAACGCGCCGCCGCCCCGACAGGTGACCATCGAACTGCCCGACGCGAACGGCCTGCGACTGACCATCGCGATGCGCGGCGACGGCGTCCACGTCGTCGCTCGCGGTGACCTCGCGGCCGATCTCGGCGACCTCGGCCAGCAGCTCGGCGAGTCGCTCCGGCAGCGAGGCATGGATCTCGGCAGCTTCGCCGAGGACCGCGGCGCGCGTCCTGAGCTGGGCAGCGACGACGAGGAGCCAGGAGGCAGCGCAACTCGCGGGCAGCATGGCCGTGACGTGGCCGCGGCGACTCCGGCGGGGGAGCGCTCGCGAGGCGGTCTGACACGCACCGACGACGGCGCGCTGCGCCTGTAGACGGGAGGCTGACCATGATCGGCGACATCAGCGGCGCGAACGCTGCGGGCGCGAACTCGACCGCCGCGGCCGCACAGAGCGCCTTCGACCAGATGGGCAGCGACGCGTTCCTGCAGCTGCTCGTCGCGCAGCTGCGCTACCAGAACCCGCTCGAGCCCACCGACCAGACCGCGATGCTGCAGCAGACCGCGATGTTCACCCAGGTCGAGACGCTGAAGCAGATCGCCACCACCCAGCAGCAGCTGATGGGCTTCCAGGAGGTCGTGCTGGCCTCGAGCCTCGTCGGCAAGGAGGTCAGCGCGATCACGCCGGATGGCGCGTTCGTCGAGGGCACCGTCGACGAGGTCCTCTTCACCGCCGATGGCCCCCAGTTGGTGGTCGGAGGCCGACAGATCTCACTGGACGACACCAGCCGCGTCGGTGGTGCGGCCGCACAGACGCCCGCACCACCGGCGACCCCACCACCAGCCGATCCGCCGATCACGGCCTGACACGACCTTCAAGAACCACGGGCGACCACGGACCGGTCGGCCGTCGAGACTCCACGGACGGGTGAGCACGGGAGATCACCCACATGCTCCGCTCCATGTTCAGTGGCGTCTCTGGTCTGCGTTCGCACCAGATCATGATGGACGTCGTCAGCAACAACATCGCCAACGTCAACACGTCCGGCTTCAAGGCCAGCCGTGCGACGTTCCAGGAGGCGATCTCGCAGGTCCTGCGAGGTGCCTCAGGGATCGAGCCACCTCGTGCGGGCGTCAACCCGATGCAGATCGGGCTGGGCGTCCAGGCGGCCTCGATCGACACCATCTTCACGCAGGGCGCGACCCAGCTCACCGGGCGCGCCACCGACGTCGCCATCGACGGTGCGGGGTTCCTGATCATGAACGTCGCTGGCCAGGAGCGGTACACCCGCTCCGGGACGCTCAACCTCGATCAGGTCGGCAACCTGAGCGGGCCGACCGGCGGGATCCTGCAGGGCTGGATGGTCGACCCGCTGACGGGCGCGGTCGACTTCAACGCGCCGCTCGAGGATCTCAGCGTTCCGGCAGGGCAGACGATCGACCCGGTGCCGACCTCGATCATCGAGTACGGCGGGAGCCTGCCGGCCGAGGCGCTCGTCGGTGACAGCATCCGTGCCACGATCTCGGTCTTCGACACCCTTGGGAACCCGCACGAGGTCATCGCCGACTTCGTGAAGACCGGCGTGAACGCCTGGGAGGTGACGGTGACGCTCCCGGCAGGCGCGACGGCGGTGAGCGGCCTGGGCCCCACGGCGATGACCTTCGACACCGACGGCAACCTGACCAGCGCCCCGACGATCCTGCTCGACGACGTGGTCTTCCCCGGTGGTGCCGGCGCCCAGGACATCACGCTGGACCTCGCCGGCCAGGTGCCGGTCGTGCAGTTCGGCGGCGTGGCGACGCTGAACGCCCTTGGTGCCGACGGCAATGCCAAGGGCACGCTGTCGGGCATCGAGATCGGCGCGGATGGCGCGATCACCGGCCGGTTCAGCAACGGCAAGAACAAGATCCTCGCCTACATCGCACTGGCGACGTTCACGAACCCCGGTGGCCTCGGGCGCGAGGGAGAGAGCTTCTTCGCCGAGTCGGCGAACTCCGGCGTCCCGTTGATCGGCCGGCCGTCAGGGCCGTTGCACGGCCCGCTCGTCGCCGGCGCGGTCGAGGCGTCCAACGTCGACCTCGCCCAGGAGTTCACGAACATGATCATCGCCCAGCGCGGGTTCCAGGCGAACTCGCGGGCGATCACCACGTCCGACGAACTGCTGAACGAGCTCATCAACCTGAAGCGATGATCGCTGACGGGACCACCCGGTAGCTCAGGATCGCCACCCTGACACCGACGGGCCGCCCCACCCCCGGGGGCGGCCCGTCGCTGTTCCGTGCCGCGCATGGCGATCGGCCGCGCACCGGGTGAAGGCGAGCCCCCGTCGAGTCGCGGAGCTCTCGTGGGCCGGAAGCGCATCGGCTACGCCGGCTGGTTGGGACGAGGTTCGTCAGGGGGCACGTCCTGCCCAGAACTCTCGGAACCACTGCGCACCAAGATTGTCTGGCCAGAACGCGTCGTCATCAGCGAGGGGTTCCACGACAACGCCGTTGACCGAGTTGCGAACCTTCGCGAACGCGAGCTTGTCCTTCAGGGCCGTGCCGCAGTCGCTGAAGTACTCGGGCACCACGAGCACGACGATGGTTCGCGTGCCGTCGCCGAACGCCGTCGAGAGATACTGGACCTCAGGCACCACACCGCCGCACACCTGCGCGTAGCGGCCGTCGAGCCAGTCGCCCCACCGGACTCCGTCGTCACGCTCGTACGCCTCCAGCGCGACGTGTGCTTCGTCGTAGCCGATGATCGCCAGCCCGCGTGGGTCCGGAGTTCGTGCACACGCGGCTACGAGCATCGCGAGGACCACGCTGGCCGCGGCGGTGAGGCGCCGGAACTTCATCCGCTGTTCCTGTGCTGTACACGGCGGGCACGAGCATTCTGCCGCGCATGGCGATCGGCCGCGCACCGGGTGGGTGGCGGCTGGTCGGGTCAGCGGGGTCTTCGCTCAAGCCGGGCAGTGTCGGCCACGAGGGCGAGGGCGGTGTCGCTGGTGGTGTGTCGCCATGTGCGGGTGCCGTCACCGTTGTGGGTGTGGGTCCAGCGACCGTCGGTCTTGGCCGTGTGGTGTCGCCGGCACGTCGGGGCGAGGTTGGGCAGGTCGGTGGGTCCGCCGTGTCGCCACTCGTGGGCGTGATCGAGATCGGCAGTGCGCGCGGGGCGTCGACAGCCCGGGTGAACGCAGGTCGAATGCAGGACGCGTGCGGCGTCGCGGAGCCAGCCGGGTGGGATGCGGGTCTGGCGTCCCACGCCCAGGACCTCGCCGTGGTCATCCAGCACGATCAGCCGCAGGGCCGCCCCGTCGTCGTCGACCAACCGGCGCGCGGCGGCCCCGGTGATCCGGAGCCGTCCGCCGGTGAGAGTGGTGAGCAGGTGCGCAGGGCGGTGGGCGAGGTCGAGCATGGTCTCGAGGTCACAGGTGACCAGCACCTTCGGCTTCGCCTTGCGCGGCTGACGTTCGCCGCTAGTCGTTCCGGCGAGCCAGGCATCGCACAGTGCGAGGAGTCGGTCGGCGCGCTGGCGGCCGAGCCGCTCGTGGTTGCGGCCGCGAGCGTCGTCGTCGAGCGAGGGTTCGAGGCCGTCAGGGTCAGGGGTGAGGGCCTCGGCGATGGTGGCGAACCCCAGCGCGTCGAACTCGCCGTAGAGCTGGCCGCCCG
>JBFHRB010000142.1:0-8752 GCA_041591915.1 Nitriliruptorales bacterium | reverse complement strand
GAGGGCAAGTGGGACCCGGCGAGGATCGGACCGGAGGTCAACGCGACCATCTTCGGATCGCGCGCGACGGGCCTGCGCATCGGGGGCTGAGCGCTAGAGGGACGGCGGCTCGCCCTCACCCTCGACCTCGGCGAGGTCGTCTCGCTGGGCAGCGACCTCGCGCAGCAGGTCACGCGCCGCCGCTTCGCGCTCGATCGCGACCGTGACGCGCCAGCCCTCGACCCACTCGATGCTCGGGTAGACCGAGAAGTAGTTCGCGACGCTCGCCTCGATGCCGTTGACCCGCAGCGTTGCCGCGACGAGCTCGGCAGAAGCGAGCGAGCTCGCAACGGCGATGGGCGCCTGCTGCTGGTACTGCAGGTCCTCGATGCGCACCAGCGCCTCCCGTCCGGAGGTGCTGAGGGTAGGTCTACGTCGCCGGCCGGAAGACGGGGAGCGTGAAGCCACCCTCCTCGTCGTGGCGGAACGTCACCTCGACGGCCATCCCGATGGCGGCGTCGTCGTCGCTGCAGTCCACGAGGTGACCGAGCACCCGTGGGCCCTCCTCGAGGTCGATGATCGCCGCGATGTAGGGAACGCGCTGCGGCCAGGGAGGGAGGTCGTTGCGATACACGGTCGAGTACGTGTAGAGCGTCCCCCGCCCGGACGCCTCCTCCCACGCGACGTCGGTCGACCAGCAGGACGGGCAGAAGTCGCGCGGGTACCAGTACCGGTGGTCGCAGGCCGTGCAGTGTCGGATCAGGTACCGGCCATCGGCCGCGGCGTCCCACCAGGGCTGGGACTCCTCGTCGATGGTCGGGAGGTCGAACCTCACGCGGGTCAGCCGCGGGTCGGCAGGACCGCCGTGACCTCGCCCGTGACGACGGGGTCGCCGTCCTGGTTCACCAGCGCGACGTCGAAGTCGACGAGGTGGTCGTCGCCGTCCTTGCGCTTGTCCTTCACGACGACGCTCGTCGTGAGGACGTTGCCGGGCCACGTCTGCTTCGTGAAGCGGACGGCGAAGCGCTGCAACGCCGCGAGGCCCACGTGGTCGGTGACGGCGCGGCCGAGCAGGCCCATGGAGAACATGCCGTGGCCGAAGACCGACGGCAGGCCGGCGGCCTGGGCCTTCGTCTCGTCGTGGTGCATCGGGTTGTAGTCACCCGACGCGCCGGCGTACCGCACGAGGTCGGTGCGGTTCAGCGTGTGCTCGATGACCGGTGCGGCGTCACCGATCTCGACGTCCTCGAAGTGCAGCTGGTCGGCCATCGTCCCCTCCCCTGGTGTGCTCCGGGCGCCCGCCCGACGTTGGCGGAGCCTAGGCGCTCCGACCCCTTCCCTGACAATCGCGTCAGGGAAGTCTGACGGGTTGTCAGGGGCCAACCGTAGCCGACTAGTGTCGCCGCGAGCCCGGCGAGGTGGCAGGCGATGCCCGTCGGACCGGTGCTCGGGGAGGAGCGGCGCGTGGCCGAGTTCGAGACCGTCGACCTGCGCATCGACGACGACCGGGTCGCGTGGGTCACGCTGAACCGGCCGGACAAGCTCAACGCCTTCGACTTCACGATGCTCGACGAGCTGCAGTCGATCTGGCGTTCGTTCCGCCGCAACCCCGATGTGCACGCGATCGTGCTCACGGCCGCGGGCGACCGGGCGTTCTGCACCGGGATCGACCGCGACGCCGCGCTCGGTGACGGCAAGGCCGAGGCCATCGGTGCGCAGGACTCGCCCTTCCACTTCGACGACCCGGGCTACAAGCTCGGGCCGAAGACCAACGACCTCTGGAAGCCGGTCATCGCCGCGGTCAACGGCATGGCCTGCGGCGGGGCCTTCTACCTGCTCGGCGAGGTCGACATCATCGTCGCCGCCGAGGACGCGACCTTCTTCGACCCCCACGTCACGTACGGCATGGCCGCCGTGTTCGAGACCGTCCACATCGCCCAGAAGATGCCGCTGGGCGAGGTGCTGCGGATGCAGCTCATGGGCGGCTACGAGCGCCTGTCGGCCCAGCGCGCCCACCAGATCGGGTTCGTCAGCGAGGTCGTGCCGCGCGAGCAGCTGCTCGACGCCGCCGGCCACGTCGCCCGGACCATCGCCGGCCAGCCCAACCTCGCCGTGCAGGCCACGGTGCGGTCGGCCTGGACGGCCGCAGAGGTCGGACGCCAGGCCGCGCTCCGTGCCGCCGTGGACATCGTCGAGGCCGGCAACACCCCCGAGCAGCTCATGGAGGGCCAGAAGGTGTTCAGCAGCGGCAAGCGCGTCGAGTGGAAGCTGCGATGACCAACCCGACCCGCGGGAGGGTCGCGGTCGTCGGCGCGGCACTCAGCGACATCGGCCGCGTCGACGTCACCAACCCCTTCCACCTCCACTACCAGGCCTGCCAGCGGGCCGTCGCCGACGCCGGGCTCGCCAAGGGCGACATCGACGGCCTGATGTCGGTCGGCATGGGCTCGCTCCCGCCCGTGGAGCTCGCCGAGTACCTCGGGCTGCGGCCGACGTGGGTGGACTCGACGATCGTCGGCGGATCGACGTGGGAGGTCATGCTCGAGCACGCGGTCCCCGCCATCGAGGCGGGGCTGGTCGACAACGTCCTGGTCGTCTACGGCTCGACCGTGCGTGCGGACCTCAAGCAGAAGCGGCGCCGCGCCAACCTGCAGCTCTCGACCCGCGGCCCCTCGCAGTACGACGCCGTCTACGGGCACTCGCTGATCTCGAAGTACGCGATGAGCGCCCAGCGGCACATGCACGAGTTCGGCACGACGCTCGAGCAGCTCGCCAACATCGCCGTCGACACGCGCTGGAACGCGAGCCACAACCCCGAGGCCTACTACCAGGACCTTCTCACGGTCGAGGACGTCCTCGCCGGCGACCCGATCGCCTCTCCCCTGACCAAGCTGCAGTGCTGCATCCGCAGCGACGGCGGCGGAGCCGTGCTGCTCACCTCGGCGGAGCGCGCGAAGGACCTGCGCCAGCCGCCGGTGTACGTGCTCGGCACCGGGACCGCGTCGAACATGGTCACCATGAGCGAGTGGCACGACTTCACCGACTCGCCCGCGCGGATCAGCGGCGGGCTCGCGTTCCAGCGGGCCGGCCTGACCCCTGCCGACGTCGACCTCTGCCAGTTCTACGACGCCTTCACCGTCATGGTGCTCATGACCTTCGAGGCCATGGGCTTCTGCGCGAAGGGCGAGGGCGGCAAGTACCTCGAGGGCGGCACGATGCGGCTCGACGGGGCGATGCCGACCAACACCGACGGCGGCGGCCTCAGCCACTGCCACCCCGGGATGCGCGGCATGTTCCTCATGGTCGAGGCGGTGCGCCAGCTCCGCGGCCAGGCCGCAGGCCGGCAGGTCGAGGGCGCCGAGGTCGCGTGCATCAACGGGACCGGGGGCTGGTTCAGCTCCGCCTCCACCGTGCTGCTCGGGACCGAGGCGACGCTCTAGCCGGGGCACCCGCGTCGACGTCCGCGACGGAGGTACCGTCGCCGACTGCCCCGACGCACGTCACCCCGACCGGAGCCGTCGCCCGTGACCGCACCCGCTGACCTCCCCGCGCCCCCGATCGCCGAGCGACGCCCGTCCTCGCGGACCGTCCACGGCGTCGAGCTCGTCGACGACTACGCCTGGCTGCGCGACGACAACTGGCAGGCGGTCATGCGCGACCCGTCCGTCCTGCGCGAGGACGTACGGGCGTACCTGGAGGCGGAGAACGCCTACACGGCGGCCGTCATGGCCGACACGGAGGTGCTGCAGAAGGCGCTGTTCGAGGAGATGAAGGGCCGGATCAAGGAGGACGACTCCTCCCCGCCGAGTCCTGACGGCGACTGGGCGTACTACCGCCGCTTCGAGACGGGCGGGCAGTACGCGATCCTCTGCCGCATCCCGCGCGACGGCGGCGACGAGCACGTCTACTTCCACGGCGACCGCGAGGCCGAGGGACACAACTACTTCCGGCTCGGCGGCGCCACGCACACCGATGATCACCGCCTGCTCGCCTACGGGCTCGACACCCAGGGCTCCGAGCTGTTCACGCTGCGGGTGCGGGACCTCGAGACGGGCGTGGAGCTGGACGACGTCGTCGAGGGGACGACCGGGTACGGCATCTGGAACCGCGCGGGCGATGCGTTCCTGTACGGCGTCCGCGACGAGAACATGCGGCCGTACGCCGTGCGGATGCACCGGGTGGGCACGTCCGCGGACGCCGACGTGGAGATCTTCCGGTCGGATGACCCCGGGAAGTTCGTGGGCGTGGGGATGACGCAGGACCGCTCGCTCGCGGTGATCTCGCTGAACGACCACGAGTCGTCCGAGCTCCGGATCATCCCGTCCGACGACTTCACCGCCGAGCCACGCCTCGTGGCGGCACGACGTGACGAGGTCGAGTACGACGTCGACCGTCACGGCGACCGGCTGATCATCCTCACCAACGCCGACGGGGCCGAGGACTTCAAGCTCGCCACGGCGCCGCTGGCCGAGCCAGGGGCCGACAACTGGCAGGACCTCGTCCCCCACCGCCCCGGCACACTGATCCTGTCGCACTCGGTCCTGGCGGACCACCTCGTCTGGATGGAGCGTCGCGACGCCCTCCCGCGGATCGTCGTGCGGCGGCTCTCGGACGGGGAGACGCACGAGATCGCGTTCGACGAGGAGGCGTACGCGCTCGGCCTGTCCGCCGGATACGAGTACGACACGACGACCATCCGGTTCAGCTACGAGTCGCCGACCACGCCGAGCCAGACGTGGGACTACGACGTCGAGACCCGCGAGCGCGTGCTCGTGAAGGAGCAGGAGGTCCCGTCGGGCCACGACCCCGCGGACTACGTGGCCCGCCGGCTCCAGGCGACCTCCCACGACGGCGAGACGGTCCCGATCACCGTGCTGCACCACCGCGACACGCCGCTCGACGGCTCGGCGCCGTGCCTACTCTACGGGTACGGCTCCTACGGCCACTCGATCCCCGCGGACTTCTCGGTCGTCCGACTCTCGCTCGTCGACCGCGGCTTCGTCTACGCCGTCGCGCACATCCGCGGCGGCAAGGAGAAGGGCCACCGCTGGTACACGGACGGCAAGCGCGAGAAGAAGGTCAACACGTTCCTCGACTTCGTCGCCTGCGGCGAGCACCTCGCCGCGGAGGGCTTCACGTCGGCCGGTCGGATCGCCGCGATGGGCGGCTCGGCCGGCGGGATGCTGATGGGCGCCGTCGCGAACCTGCGGCCGGACCTGTTCCACGCGATCGTGGCCGAGGTCCCGTTCGTCGACGTGCTCGCGACGATGCTCGACGACACGCTGCCGCTGACGCCGCCGGAGTGGCCGGAGTGGGGCAACCCGATCGAGTCACGCGAGGCCTTCGACGCGATCCGCGCCTACTCGCCCTACGACAACGTCGAGGCCAAGGACTACCCCCACTTCTGGGTCGACGGTGGGCTGAGCGACCCGCGGGTCACGTACTGGGAGCCGGCCAAGTGGGTCGCCCGGCTTCGGGCGACCAAGACCGACGACAACCTCGCGCTCATGAAGATCAACATGGAGGCCGGCCACGGCGGGAAGTCCGGCCGCTTCCAGCGCCTCGAGGAGTACGCCGAGGTCTACGCGTTCCTGTTGAAGGTCTTCGACCTGGCCTAGACCTCGACGACCATGGCCGCGCCCATGCCTCCGCCGGCGCACAGGCTGGCCACCCCGATGCCGCCGCCGCGGCGACGGAGTTCGTGGACGAGCGTCACGAGGACGCGCGCGCCGGAGCAGGCCACCGGGTGGCCGAGGCCGACCGCCCCGCCGTTGACGTTCACGATGTCGTGGTCGAAGCCCAGGATGCGCGCGCAGGCGACCGCCATCGACGCGAACGCCTCGTTGATCTCGACGAGGTCGACGTCGTCGGTGGTGAGGCCGGCACGCTCGAGGGCCGTGGGGATCGCGACGGTCGGGGCGAGGCCCGTGCGGCGTGGCTCGACGCCCACGGAGGCCCACGAGCGGATGCTGGCCAGCACGTCGAGGCCGTGTTCGGCCGCGTAGGTGTCGGAGGTCAGGACGAGCGCCGCGGCGCCGTCGTTGATGCCGCTCGAATTGCCGGCCGTGACCGTGCCGCCGGGCTTGAAGAGGGCGGGCAGCTTCGCGAGCCTCTCCGGTGTGGTGTCTCGGCGCGGGTGCTCGTCCGTGTCGACGGTCCGCGTCTCGCCGCGACCCACGGGCACCTCGACCGGCACGATCTCCTCGGCGAACCGGCCGTCGTCCGTGGCCGCGATGGCGCGCTGGTGCGAGTGGTAGGACCACTCGTCCTGCTCCTCGCGGGTGATGCCGGCCTCCTCGGCCGAGTTCTCGCCCACGGTGATGCCCATCTTCATGTTGGGCGCCTCGGGCGAGTCGGGGTGGCTCGGCGAGACCCACGGCTCGACGCCGCCGAAGGGGTACGGCGAGCGCCG
Organism: Nitriliruptorales bacterium; assembly: GCA_041591915.1. Classification (GTDB taxonomy): domain Bacteria; phylum Actinomycetota; class Nitriliruptoria; order Nitriliruptorales; family Nitriliruptoraceae; genus JBFHRB01. The sequence goes on along the minus strand of JBFHRB010000142.1, from coordinate 2,361 downwards.
CATGACCTGGGGCATCTGCGTCATCGACTCGGCGCCGCCGCCGATGCCGGCCGAGATCATGCCGGCGGCGATGTCCGCGGCGACCTGGCTGACCGCCTGCAGGCCACTCGCGCACTGGCGCTGCACGGCCACGCCGGGGATGTGGTCGAGGCCCACCTCCGTCGTGATGTAGCGGGCCATGTCACCGCCGCCCTGCAGCACCTCGCCCAGCGCGAGGTCCTGGACGTCCTCGGTCGGCACGCCCGAACGGCGCAGCGCCTCGACCACGGCGACCTTCCCCAGCTGCGCCGCCCCCAGCGGGGCGAGGCTGCGACCGGCCTTGCCGATCGGGGTGCGGACGGCGGAGACGATGACGGGCGTCGGACTCACGGGCGGCTCACTTCCTCACCGGGATGCCGGGACACTACCCTGACACGAACGTCAGGGAAGAAGGGGGCCGCGCTCGTGGTCAGCATGGACGACCTCATCCTCATCAGCGTCGACGACCACGTCGTCGAGCCACCGGATCTCTTCGAGGGGCGTCTCCCCGCGAAGTACGTCGACGCCGCACCGAAGGTCGTCACCAAGGACGACGGCACCGACGTCTGGGTCTACGACGGCACCGAGATCCCAAACATCGGGCTCAACGCCGTCGCTGGCCGGCCGCCCGAGGAGTGGGGCTTCGAGCCGACCGCGTTCTCCGAGATCCGCGACGGCTGCTACGACGTCGACAAGCGCGTCGACGACATGAACGTCAACGGCGTGCTCGCCTCGGTGAACTTCCCGTCGTTCCCGCAGTTCTGCGGCCAGCTCTTCTCGCGCTCGAAGGACCTCGACGCCGGGCTCGCGATGGTGCGTGCCTACAACGACTGGCACATCGACGGCTGGGCAGGCGCACACCCCGGGCGCTTCATCCCGCTGTCGATCCCGCCGATCTGGGACCCGGCGTTGATGGCCGACGAGGTCCAGCGCGTCGCCGCCAAGGGCTGCCACGCGGTCACGTTCTCCGAGAACCCCAGCAAGCTGGGCTGGCCCTCGTGGCACCAGGTCGAGCACTGGGACCCGTTCTTCGCCGCCTGCCAGGACGCGGGCACGGCGATCCTGCTCCACATCGGGTCGTCGTCATCGCTGGTACGGACCGCTCCCGACGCCCCGATCGACGTCATGATCGCGCTGCAGCCGATGAACACGATGCAGGCCCTCGCTGACGTCCTCTACTCCGGCGTGCTCCAGCGGTACCCGGACCTGCGGATCGTGCTGAGCGAGGGCGGGATCGGCTGGATCCCCTACATCCTCGAGCGCGTCGACTACGTCTACCAGCGGCACAACTCGTGGCTCGGTCGCGACTTCGGCGACCAGCTCCCCTCGCAGATCATCAAGGAGCACGTGACGTTCTGCTTCATCGACGACCACGTCGGCATCGAGCTGCGCGACCACGTCGGCATCGACAACATCACGTGGGAGTGCGACTACCCGCACTCGGACTCGTCGTGGCCGAACTCCCCCGAGTCGGTCATGAAGCACCTCGATGGGCTGACCCGCGAGGAGATCGACAAGATCACGCACCGCAACGCCATGCGCGTGTTCGACTTCGACCCCTTCACCCACATCGACCCGGCGGCCGCGACGGTCGGGGCGCTGCGGGCCCAGGCCACGCACGTCGACGTCACGTTCCGGTCGTCCGAGCGGCTGAAGAACAGCCCGAAGGCCAGTGACATCAACGAGGTGCTGCGCAAGGCGAACAAGAAGGGCTGACCCGCCGGGGTCAGCCCTTCTGGTTCATGCTGTCGATCAGGCCTGCCCGGCCTCCTGCTTCGGCGAGCGGCGCAGGATCGCCATGCCGGACAGCATCATCACGAGGGCGACGATGGCGTGCACCCAGGTGCTCGCACCGGTGCGCGGCAGCTCACCGGCCGTGACCTGGATGTCGGCGGGTGCCGGCGCGTTGGCCTCGCCGGCAGTTCGAGCGACGTCGGGTGCCGCCGGGGCGACCGGAGCCGGTGCTGCGGCGACGGTGACGCTGCCGGCCGAGTCCCTGTCGAGGTCGGTGGCGAACGACGGTGCAGCTTCGAGGACACGGGCGGCCGAACCAGAGAGGGCGTCGGGCGCCGCCGGGGCGACCGGAGCCGGGGCCGGGGCGACCGGAGCCGGGGCCGGGGCCGCGACGGGCGCGGCGACCGGAGCCTCGGCGGGAGCCGGGGCCGGAGCAGGAGCCGGCTCGACGGGCGCAGCGGCCGGGGACGGGGCCGGAGCAACGGGAGCAGGGTCAACCGGAGCGGGAGCAACCGGGGCCGGAGCCGAGGCGGGCGCGGGGGCCGGGGCCGGAGCAACGGGAGCGGGGTCAACCGGAGCGGGAGCAACCGGGGCCGGAGCCGCAGCGGG
>JBFHRB010000141.1:0-8831 GCA_041591915.1 Nitriliruptorales bacterium | reverse complement strand
TCGAGTACCTGCTGAACGAGGAGCTCGCCGCGGTCGGGGCGCCCTACATCGGCAAGGACGTCGGCATCGTCGGCAAGACCCTGATCCGCCACGGCTCGCAGAAGCTCAAGGACGAGTTCCTTCCCCAGATCCGCGCGGGCGGTGTCGAGTTCGCCATCGGCTACACCGAGCCCGACGCCGGCAGCGACCTCGCCTCCATGAAGACCAAGGCCGTGCGCGACGAGGAGCGCGGCGGCTGGGTCATCAACGGCCAGAAGCGGTTCACGACCTCGGCCCACTTCGCCGAGTGGTACTGGCTCGCGGCACGCACCGATCCCGACGCCCCCAAGCACAAGGGCATCACGCTGTTCCTGCTCCCGATGGAGCAGGACAACATCCAGATCACGAACATGCCGACCGTCGGCGACGAGCGCGTCAACGAGGTCTTCCTCGACGACGTGTTCGTGCCCGACGAGTACGTCGTCGGCGAGGTGAACAAGGGCTGGTACTACGTCTCCGAGGCGCTCGACTTCGAGCGCTTCACCCTCTTCACCGTCTCCGCCTACGTGAAGAAGTACGAGCGCTTCCGCGACTGGATCCGCACGGCCGAGCGCGACGGGCAGCCGCTCAAGGACGACCCCGACGTCCGCAAGCGCGTCGCCCAGCTCGCCACCCAGGTCGAGATGGCGAAGATGCTGACGCTGCAGGTCATCGCCAAGGCGAGCGTGGGCGAGGTGCCCAACGTCGAGGCCGCGATGTTCAAGCTCTGGACGACCCAGCTCGGCCAGAAGATCTCGGACGCGTTCCTCGAGTTCGCGGGCCCGACCGGGGCGCTCAAGCGCGGCCAGCCCAACGCCCCGCTCGACGGCATGTTCGAGATGACCTACCGCTACTCGCTGGTCGACACGGTGGGCGCGGGCACCTCCGAGGTGCAGCGCAACATCATCGCCCGCCGTGGCCTCGGCCTGCCCGTCACCAACTGAGGCGGCGACGACCATGACCACCACCGCCGGCATGCTCGAGGGCGTGACCGTGCTCGACCTCTCCACGGTCGGGCCCGGGTCGCGCTGCTCGGCGATGCTGGCCGACCTCGGCGCCGACGTCGTCAAGGTCGGGCGCCCCCCGGGCAAGGGCGGCATCGAGCCGCACTGGTGGGCCTACGGGGCCGGTCGCAACACGCGCCGCATCCGCATCGACATGACCGACCCGCGCGGCGTCGAGGCCTTCCTGGCCCTCGCCGCGACCGCCGACGTCATCCTCGACAGCTTCCGCCCCGGCGTCGTCGACAAGCTCGGCATCGGCTACGAGGCCGTCGCGGCCCGCAACCCGGGCATCGTCTACGCCCACCTCACCGGGTTCGGGCAGGACGGCCCGTACGCGCGGTGGGCCGGCCACGACATCGACTACCTCGCCGTCGGCGGGTTCCTGCACACCCAGGGCCGCCGCCCCGACGGCGGGCCCGCCATCGCCGGCGCGACGATCGCCGACTCGGCCGGCGGCGGCATGCACGCCGTCATCGCCATCACCGCGGCGCTGTTCCGGCGCGAGCGCACGGGGGAGGGGGCGCGCCTCGACGTCGCCGCCACCGACGGCGTGCTGAGCCTGATGCAGCTCCACATCGACGAGTACCTCGCGACCGGCACCGAGCCCGGCCCCGACTCGACGCTGCTCACGGGCAGGTACGCCTGCTACCAGGCGTACGAGTGCGCGGACGGCCGCTGGGTCGCGGTCGGCGCCATCGAGGGCAAGTTCTTCCGCAACCTCTGCGGCGCGCTCGGGATCCCCGGGCGCGCCGCAGACCAATACGACGACGCCGTGCAGGACGACCTGAAGGCCGCACTCGCTGCCGCCTTCAAGGCGAAGCCTCGCGACGAGTGGGTCGCCGAGCTCGCCGACGCCGACACCTGCGTCGCCCCGATCCTCACGATCGCCGAGGTCGCCGGCGACCCGCACCTGGTCGCCCGTGGTGCCTTCACCGTCGCGCGCCATCCCGAGCACGGCGAGGTCCGCCAGCTCGGACCGGTGCTCGCCGGGGGGGAACGCCCCCTCAACGGTGTGTACGAGGTGTCGAGCGAGACCCACACCGAGGAGCTGCTCGCCGCTGCGGGCCTCGAGTCGGGGCGCATCACCGAGCTGATGGACGAGGGGGTCGTGGCATGACCGACGGGGCCACCGTGACCGAGACCGAGCTCCCGCCCGAGGTCGCCGCCTGGGTCGGCCGCAGCCTCGACGCGGGCGTCGGCGACGTCGGCTGCGAGCGCGGCTACGTCCTCCACTGGCTCGAGGCCGTCGAGGACGCCAACCCGCTGTACTGGGACGACGCCGTCGCCGACGAGCTCACCGGCGGGCGGACCGCCCCGCCCACCATGCTGTCGGTCTGGATGCGGCCGCTGATGTTCAAGCCCGACGGCTGGACACCGACGCCCGACGCGCCCGCGCCCGACGAGGCGATCCGCCCGCTCGAGATCCACTTCCGGCTCAAGGACGCGCTCGACCTCCCGGACGGGGTCGTGTCATGGAACGAGCTCGAGTTCCACACGCCCGTGCGCCCCGGCGACACGATCTCGACCACCCAGAGCGTGCGCAACATCTCGACGCTCAAGACCACGCGCCTGGGCACGGGGCGCTTCTGGCAGATCGACGTCACCTACACGAACCAGCGGGGCGAGGTCGTCGGCGTCGAGACCTACAACATGTTCGGCTACCAGCGGAAGGCCGCGTGATGGCCGCGAGCATCACGAAGGGCGACGTCCAGGTCGGGCTCGCACTGCCGACCCTGACGATCGAGGTCACCGCCCGCACCGTGGTCATGGGTGCGAGCGCAAGCCGCGACTGGCAGCCCCAGCACCACGACCACGCGCACGCGATGGCCGCACAGGGCAACGACATCTTCCTCAACACCCCCAACCAGGCCGGGTTCATCCAGCGCTACCTCACCGACTGGACCGGTCCGCGGGGGCGCCTCGGCAAGCTCCGCTTCCGCATGGGCCGCAGCATCTGCGTCGGCCACACCCTGACCTTCGACGCCACCGTCACCGCGCTCGCCACCGACGACACCGGCTGCTGCTGGGCCGACCTCTCGGTGGTCCTGAAGGCCGACGGCGAGGTCGCCACCACCGCCCTCGCACGCATCGCCATCCCCGCCGACGACGGCGACAACCCGTGGGCGCGCGAGGGCGACGCCTGGCAGCCGAGCGCGCTCGGCGACGTGACGCCCCCCACGAGCTGAACCGAGCACCCGCAAGCCCCGACCCACCGCAACCGCACCGACCACACCGAGCACCACAGGAGCCGACGTGGACCTCAACTGGACCGACGAGCAGCAGGCCCTCCGCGAGATGCTGCGGGCGATGCTGGACGAGTACTCGAACCCCGAGCTCGTCCGTGAGCTCGAGGACGACCCGAAGGGCTACTCGGAGGCGCTGTGGTCGCAGCTGCAGCAGCTCGACCTCCTCGGCCTGACCGTGGCGCCGGAGCACGGCGGCCTCGGGATGTCGAGCCTCGACCAGGTCGTGCTCTACGAGGAGCTCGGTCGCGCGCTCGCCAACACGCCGCACCTGGTCAGCGTCGTCTTTGCCGGGGGCGTGCTGGCACGCGCGGGGTCCGAGGCACAGCAGGCCGAGTGGCTGCCGAAGGTCGCGAAGGGCGAGTCGGTCCTGTCCGTGGCCTGGTACGAGCCGCAACGCTCCGAGAAGCCGGAGGGCGTCCAGCTCACCGCCAAGCCGGACGGTGACGGGTTCCGCCTCAGCGGCACGAAGATCCGCGTGCCCTACGCGTCGTCGACCGACGCGCTGGTCGTCCTCGCACGCACCGGTGAGGGCGAGGCCGACATCGACCTCTTCCTCGTGCCGACCGACGCCGACGGCGTCGACCTCACCCACACGACCGTCCTCAGCAGCGAGTGCGAGTACGAGGTCCGCTTCGAGAACGTCGAGGTCGGCTCCGACGCCCGCATCGGCGGGGCCGGCACCGGCTGGGCGACCGTGCAGGAGGTCCTGCTCGACACCCAGATCGCCGCGGCCGCCTACGCCGCCGGTGGCGCCCGCAAGACCCTCGAGATGACCATCGAGTACGCACAGGAGCGCGAGCAGTTCGGGCGGAAGATCGGCTCGTTCCAGGGCCTCGCCCACCCGATCGCGGACATCACGACCGAGATCGAGGCCATGGAGACCATGGTCCACCAGGCCGCCTGGCGTCGGGACCAGGGTGAGGACTGCGCCCCGCTGATCGCGATGGCGAAGTTCTGCGCGGGCGATGTCTACAAGCGCGCGACCAAGGTCGGCCAGCAGGTCTACGGCGGCATCGGCTTCACGCGTGCCATCGACGTGCAGCTCTACACCCGCCGCGCGAAGCAGCTCGAGCTGACGTGGAACGGCCCGGCGCTCGGCCTCGAGGCGATCGCCGCCGCCGAGCTCGACGGCGACCCCTTCGTGGGCATCCCGAGCGCGCTGTGACGCCATGAGCGGCGCTGCGGCGCCGCGCCTGCGCCTGGGCCTGCAGCTGCCGATCCAGGCCCAGTCCACGATCTTCGTCGAGGACTGGGAGCGTGACGCGGGCCCCGACGAGATGGCGGCCATCGCCCGCCGGGCCGACGAGCTCGGGTTCGACTACCTCGGTGTGTGCGACCACGCGGTCATCCCGCGCTCGCGGGCCGATCGCATGGGCACCACCTGGTACGACACGGTTGCCACGCTGTCGTGGCTCGCGGGCATCACGGAGCGCGTCCGGCTCCTCAGCCACGTCTACGTCCTGCCGGCCCGCCACCCGCTGATCGCGGCCAAGCAGTTCGCCACGCTCGACCGGCTGTCCGGTGGGCGGGCGATCATGGGGGTCGGGGTCGGGCACGTCGTGGAGGAGTTCGCGCTGCGCCGCGTCGACTTCGACATGCGGGGCATCGTCGCCGACGAGGCCATCGAGGTGGTCCGCAAGGCGTTCATCGACGAGTGGGTCGACCACGACGGCGACGTGTTCCATGTGCACGAGCTCGCCATCGCGCCCCGCCCGGTCCAGCAGCCCATCCCCATCTGGGTGGGCGGCTCGTCGCGCCGTGCGCTGCGTCGCGCCGCCGAGCACGGCGACGGCTGGATCCCCCAGGGAACGCCCCGCGACCAGATGCCGGCCCAGATCGCGACGATCCGCGAGCTGCGCGAGCGGTCCGAGCTCGCCGATCGCCAGATCGACCTCGGGGCGATGGCCGAGCCGCTCTACGTCGGCGACCCGGGCTGGGACGTCGGCCGATGGACGCTCACCGGCGGCCCGGACGAGCACGCCGAGCGGCTCCGCGCCTTCGCCGAGATGGGCTGCGGCCATGTGCAGGTGCGGGTGCGCTCGCGCTCGGCCGACGAGTACATCGACCAGCTCGAGCGTGTCGCCACGGAGGTCGCGCCGCTGCTCGGCTAGACCGCCTCGGCGTTCACGCGTGCGAGCTCACGGTCGTAGTCGGCGAGGACCTGCCGGAGCTCGGCGCGGGCCTCGGTGGTGAGGTCCGCGCCGGCCTCTCCGTGGCTCACGAGCCGAGCGGCTGCGACGAGCGTGGAGAGCTCGTAGGCGTGCAGGGTCAGGCGGTAGACCGTCGGCCGCACGCGTTCGACGTGCATCAGGCGGCGGACAGGTGCGCGCCGATCTGCGCGAGCTCGTCGGCGAACTGGTCGAAGTCCTGCTGCATGCCGTTGAGGTACGCGCTCCAGCCGACCGAGACCTTGGCGTAGTGGACGGCCTCCTGGATCTCCTCGTCGGTGGCGCCGAAGAGCTTGGCGGCCTCGGTGTGGAAGAGCGTGCAGTAGCGGCACTTCGTCTCTGCGTGCAGCGCGACGCCGATCAGTTCCTTGTACTTGTTGGGGATGAGCGTCTCGCCGAGCTGGATGGTGGAGAAGATCTTCCACTCGGCGTCGAGCAGCTCGTCAGGTATCCGGGAGAAGAAGGACGGCACGAGACCGAGGGTTTCCTTGATCTCCGCCTCGACATCGGAACGTGCGCGTGCGGTCATGGTTGCCTCCTCGCGTTCGACCGCGTCAGAGGCCCAGACATCAGAAGGCGGTGCAAGTGGCCCGCCCCCCGAAACCGGGCCACGTCTGCCGACGTTCCGCCTGCGTCGTGCTGCTGTCGACTCGGGCGCTTGCGGTGCACGGTCGCTGCATCGCCGGTCCGGTGGCCGCGCGCAATGACTGCGCTGCGCGGTCGGCCTACCGCGAACCGATGACGTCGCGGCCGAACTCGGCCATCGCGTCCAGGCGCGCCTCGAGCGAGTCCTCCGGGGCCAGCATCCAGGGGGAGTGGATGAGGCCGGTGATGCGGTCCTCGAACTCGGCGTAGACGGAGGTGTCGAGCGTGAGCAGCGCGATCAGGCGGGCGAAGTCGGGGTCGTCGGCACGCCCTGCCGATGCGAGCGCGGCGTCGACCTCGTCGAGCTTCGTGTGCGCGTCCTCGGGCGCGTACATCGTCCCGATCCAGCCGTCGCCGACCGCCGCCGCACGCTTGAGCGCGTAGGGCGAGTCGCCCCCGATCCACACGGGGATCGGCTCCTTCGGCACCGGGTTGATCGACAGGTCCGGGAAGTCGAAGTACGCACTGGTGTGGTTGACGATCCCGCCGGTCCACAGCTCGCGCAGCGCGCCGACCATCTCCGTGAGCCGCTTCCCGCGCGAGCCGAAGTGCTGGCCCGTCTGCAGGAACTCGTCCTCGCACCATCCCGGCGCCGTGCCCAGCACCACCCGCTCGTCCGACAGCACCGCGGCCGTCGAGACGGCCTTCGCGACCGTGAACAGGTCTCGGGCCGGGGCGACGTACACGTTGGTGACGAACCGCAGACGCTCGGTCACGGCGGCGAGGTGGCCGATCGTGACCCACGCGTCGGGCCACGGGGTGTCGCGCTGGTAGGGCGGCTTGCCGTCGGGCTGGTAGGGGTAGGCCGACCGGTACTCCTCCGCGTAGAAGAAGTGGTCGGAGACGGTCACGCCCTCGAACCCGGCGGCCTCGGCGGCCTGGGCGAGGGGCACGAGCTCGTCGGGCTTCGCGAACGCGAGCGAGCACCAGAACTGCACGGGGTCTCCTTCAGGCGAACCAGTGGCCCGCGTTGGCGTCGAGCGTCTGCCCGGTCACGATCCGCGCGAGGTCGCTGAGCAGGAACACCACAGGGTCGGCGACCTCGTCGGGGGTCGGGATGCGGCCGAGTGCTGCCTCGGCGGCGACCTCCTCGTACACGTCGTCGCGCGTGCGGCCCTGCTGCTCGGCGAGCTGGCCGAGGAACCACTGCAGCTTCTGCTCCCAGATGTAGCCGGGCAGCACGGTGTTCACGCGGATCCCGTCCCTCCCCAGCTCCTTCGCGAGCGTCTGTGCCGTCGTGACGAGGGCCGACTTCGTCGCCGCGTACACGCCGAACCGCGACCGGATCCGGCGGGCCGACATCGAGCCGATGAACACGACCGAGGCGTGGGCGCTCTCGCGCAGCGAGTCCAGGCACGCGGTCGTGAGTGCGACGCCCGCGAACAGGTTGACCTCGAAGGCCTGCCGCCAGGTGTCGAGGCTCGCCTGCTCGAGGCGTTCGAGTGGTGGCTGGATGAACGCGTTGTGCACGACGCCGTCGAGGTGGCCGAACTCGTCCAGCGCCAGCGCGACGAGGGCTTCGCGGTCGCCGGCGTCGGTGATGTCGGTCGCGCGCCAGGCGGCCCGTCGTCCGAGCCCCTCGACCTCCACGCCGACCGCTTCGAGGTTCTCCTCGGTCCGCGCCCCGAGCACGACGTCCGCGCCCTCGCGGGCACACGCCAGCGCGATCGAGCGGCCCATCCCAGGCCCGACGCCGGACACGAGCACGACGCGGCCCTCGAGCAGCATCAGCGGATCGCCACAGGGGCGACCGGGGCGCCGAGGCCGCGGACGATCGGCTCGGGCGTCGCCTCGAGGAGGAACGTGTGGCGGCCGTCGGCGGCGCAGGCCTCGGCGAGCGCCTCGAGATCCCAGTTCTGACCCTGCGTCAGCCCCATCTCGACGAGGTGCAGTGGATGGACCGGCAGGACGAGGTCGGCGGGGTCGCCGGGGAAGGCCTCGAACGCGAGCGTGTCGATCGCGACCGCGGCGACGTCCTTGGCACGGAACCAGCGGGCCGTGCGCATGACCGGTCCGGGGGAGGGGAACGCGTACCCGACGCGGTCGCCCTGGTGGAACTTCCGGATCTGGCCGGTCCGCAGCAGCACGATGTCGCCGGGCTGGACGTCGACCCCCGCGTGTTCGCAGGCGGCGTCCAGATCCTCAGGGGTCACGTGGTGGCCGGGCTCGAGCTCCTCGACGCCCAGCGTCCGTGGCAGGTCGAGCAGCACTCCCCGCGACACGATCGTCCCGGCCTTGTCGATGCCGGCCCAGTGCGCGCCCCTGTCGTCGATCGTCTCGGGCGGCATGCCGTTGTAGACGCGGCCGCCGTAGCTGACGTGCGCCAGCGCGTCCCAGTGCGTGGCCACCTGGGCGCCCATCGCGAGGTGGTCGTCGTTCATGTCGAACGCGGCGCCCTCGAACATCGGCTGGTGGATCGCGGTCATCGTGTGGACCGGGTTGTCGCGCCCCGGGATGAGCCCGGCCTGCACGCCGTCCTCGCCGAGCGGGATCGCGAGCAGGAACCGCTCGCCCGTCACGACGCTGGCCACCCCGCGCAGCACGGCCGCGTCGTCGATGAGGTTCAGCGTCCCGCGCTCGTCGTCCTCGCCCCAGCGGCCCCAGTTGTTCACCTCGGCAGCGAGCGCGACGAACTCGTCCGGCAGGGGCACGCGGCATCTCGATGGGTGCGGGGCGGTGGGCAGGGCGAGCGTAGTTGCGGCCCCCCGGTGTCAGGACCTTCGGGCCGCCCCGGCTACGGCCCACCCGAC
>JBFHRB010000140.1:0-8911 GCA_041591915.1 Nitriliruptorales bacterium | reverse complement strand
GCATCGAGCAGTCCGACCTCTGGCGGGTCGAGGCCCGCAACGGCACCCCGACGCAGGGCATCTACGAGCTCGTCCGTCGGGGCGAGGAGTGGCGCCTCGATCGGGTGTGGGACTGAGCGCCGCCCCCGCCTCCCTCGGGGCGTCCTTCGTGTCGGCCTACATGCTGTGGCCGCCACCTCCACCGAATGAGGTGAACGACCGCGGCACCGGCCCCTGGACCGGTGGCCGGTACACGGGCTCCCTGGTGTTGTAGCCGCCCAGCTCGCGCATGCGCTCCTCGATGAGCTGGACCTGGTCGTGGTCGTCGGCCTCCTTGGCCGCCACCAGGGCGTCCCACAGCTCGTGGACGTCGCTCGTGAAGGCGATCTCCTCAGGGGTCATGGGGTCCTCGTCGTTCGCCGGGAGGATGAGTCTGCCAGTGGCGGGTGTCGCACGGATGCGGTTCACTGGCTGAGTCGAACACATGTTCGGTTCCGCGGGTGCGGCCGGGGAGCGTGATCGGACCGGCCCGAGGAGCGAGCCCATCACCGGCACCCGGATGTTCGGGCCCCATGAGGCCCGCGAGCAGGAGGAGCAGCGCCTCGTCGAGGCGCAGCGCGCGGCCGAGGCCGCCGAGGCGTTCGTGCGCGACGAGGCGGTCCGCGCCAGCGCGCGGGACACGTCGCTGCCCCCGTTCGCCCACCTCGCCGTGCACACCTGCTACTCGCTGCGCGACGGCGCCATCCGCCCGCGCGAGCTCGCCGCCGCCGCCAGGGCAGCGGGCATGACCCACGTCGCCGCGACCGACCGCGACGGCCTCTACGGCGCGGTCCGGGTCGCCAAGGCCTGCGCGCAGGAGGAGGTCACGCCCATCTTCGGCACCGACCTCGCCCTCGAGCCCGAGGCCGACCGGGCGGGCTGGGAGGTCACCCGCGCGGGCCGCCTCCGCACCGCGACCACCCAACCCCCGCCCGAGGCCTGCGACCCGCGTCACGATCCGAGGGCATCCCGCCCCCGCGCTGGCGCGCAGTGGCTGGAGGATGACGCCCCGCGCGTGACGTTCCTCGCGCGCACGACCGCCGGGTACGGCGACCTCTGCCGGGCCGTCAGCCGTGCCCACCTCGGCGCCGAGCGCAGCTCCCCGCACCTCGCGCGCGACGACCTCGGGGTCGCGGCGGCCCGCGGGGGCGCGTACGCGCTGCTCGGGGCGGACTCGCCGTTCGGGCGGCTGGTCCGTGCGGGGCACCTCGAGGCCGCCGAGGCCGAGTTGGCCGACTGGCTCGAGGTCTTCGGCACCGAGGGCACGCTCGTCGCCGTCCGCCACCACCTCGAACCCGGCGACGACCGCGCGGTCGCCCGCACGCTCGAGGTCGCGGGCCGGCTGGGGGTCCGGGCGGTCGCCACCAACGACGTGCGCTACCTCCGCGAGGACGACGCCTTCCTCGCCGACGTGCTGGCATGCGTGCGCGAGCAGGTCCCGCTCGGCAGCTCCGCCGTCAAGCGCCGCACCGCCGAGGGCTGGTTCAAGACCGCGGCCCACCTCGCGCCCCTGTTCCGCGAGCGCCCCGACCTGCTCGAGGCGACCCAGCGCGTCGCCGAGACCTGCGACGTCGACCTCGGCCTCGGCGAGCTCCACGTCCCGCGCCTGACCGGCCTCAGCGAACAGGTCGCCGCCGGGGAGCTGCACCGCCGCTGCTGGGACGGCGTGGCCGACCGCTTCCCGCGGATCACGCCCAACGTCCGCGAGCGGCTCGAGGCCGAGCTCGCGATGGTCGATCGCCTCGGCCTGCACGACTACTTCCTGACCGCCGCCGAGGTCGTCGCCAACATCCGCGAGATGGGGATCATCGCGGCCTGCCGGGGCAGCGCCGCCGGGAGTCTCGTCTGCTACGCGCTGCGCATCAGTGACGTCGACCCCGTCCGGCACGGCCTCGCGTTCGAGCGGTTCATGAACCCCTACCGCGACGAGCTGCCCGACATCGACATCGACGTGGAGTCGGCGCGCCGCGAGGACGTCTACCGCATGATCATGGCCCGCTACGGCGAGGAGCGGACCGCCTGCGTCGCCATGGTCGAGACGTTCCAGGCGCGCATGGCGATCCGCGAGGTCGGCAAGGTGATCGGCCTGCCGCCCGACGAGATCGGGGTCATCGCCAAGAGCTTCACGCACGCCCGGGCCCGCAACGTCCGCGCGATGATGCAGAAGATCCCGGAGTTGAAGAACGCCCGCCTCAACGCCGGCCAGCTCGAGCGGCTCTTCGACATCGTCGAGCGCATCGACGGGTTCCCGCGCCACATGGCGCTGCACCCCTGCGGGATCCTGCTCGCCGACACGCACCTGCTCGACCGCACGCCGCTCGAGCGCAGCGCCAACGGCTTCGCGATGAGCCAGTTCGACAAGGACGACGTCGCGGCGCTCGGCCTGCTCAAGCTCGACATCCTCGCGGTCCGGATGCTGAGCGCGATGCGCCACTGCCTCGAGTTGGTCCCGCAGACCCGCGGCGAACCGCTCGAGCTCGACGACATCGTCTGGGGCGACCGCGCCACCTACGAGCTGTTGTGCTCCACCCGTTCCATCGGGGTGTTCCAGCTCGAGTCGCCCGGCCAGCAGGAGCTCCTCGGGCGCCTCCTGCCCGACGACTTCGGGGACCTCATCACCGAGATCTCGCTGTTCCGGCCGGGCCCGGTGAAGGCGAACATGGTCGGCCCCTTCGTCGACCGCCGCCACGGCAAGGAGGAGCCGCGCTACCCCCACCCCTCGCTCGAGCCGGTCCTGCGCGAGACCCACGGGGTCATCGTCTACCACGAGCAGGTCATGGGGTCGCTGGTCGCCCTGACCGGCTGCGACATGAGCTACGCCGACCTGATCCGCCGCCAGCTCAAGGACGACCGCAAACTGCCGGCGCTCAAGGCGTGGGCGCTCGGGCGGGCGGTCGAGCGCGGGTTCACGCGCGAGGCCGCCGAGGAGATCTGGCACCAGATCGCGCAGTTCGCGTCCTTCGGGTTCTGCAAGGCCCACGCTGCCGCGTTCGCCGTGCCGACCTACCGATCGGCGTGGCTCAAGACCCACGTGATGCCCGAGTTCCTGGCTGGCCTGCTCACCCACGACCCCGGCATGTACCCGCGCCGGCTCATCCTCGACGAGGCCCGCACGTTCGGGGTCGCCGTGCTCCCGCCCGACGTCAACCGCAGCGAGCGCCCCTACACGGTCGAGGTGATCGACCAGGGACTCGCGCACCACCTGCTCGGGCTGCGTGGGGGAGCGGTGCCGCCGGGCTGGGCGGTGGCGGGCGGGGCGCGCATCCCGCCTGGCGGCTTCGACGCCGGCGACGCCGGCCACGGCTACCGCTTCGCGATCCGCATCGGCCTGCAGGACATCAAGGGCAGCGACGACGACGAGATCGAGTCGCTGCTCGAGGGCCGACCCTTCACGTCGCTCGTGGACGTGCGGATGCGGGCACGCCTGTCGCGGCCGACCGCCGAGCACCTCGCCCGCGCCGGGGCGTTCGACCAGCTCTGCGGGGTCGGCCGCCGCGACGGCCCCGACCGGCGCAAGGTCCGGCTCGCCGCCGAGGAGCTGTGGGGCAGCCTCGGCAAGCGCCTCGCCCGAGACCCGGGCCGCGTCACCCAGACCCGGCTCGATCTCGACGCCGACCACGAGCCCGCCCTGCCCGACGAGACAACGGCCGACCTCGTCCGCGACGAGCTCCGGGTGATGGGCATGGACGTGAGCCGCCACGTCCTGAGCTTCTACCAGCCGCTGCTCGACCAGCTCGGGGTGCGGCCCAACACCGAGATCGAGGGCATGCGCGAATGGGAACGGGTCCGCGTCGCGGGGGTGAAGGTGGCCGTGCAGTCCCCGCCGATGAAGACCGGCGACCGGGTGCTGTTCCTGTCGATCAACGACCTCACCGGCACGACCCAGATCACCTACTTCCCGCAGTCGCTCGAGGACAGCGCCTGGACGGTGCTCAACGCGTGGCTGTTCGTCTGCGAGGGCCGGCTGCGCAAGCGGGGGCGGCGCGGGGTCACGCTGCAGGGGGACCGGGCGTGGGACCTGTCACGGCTGTGGCGCGCCTGGCAGGAGGGGTGGCTGGTCGACGCGCTCGAGGAACGCGGGACCCCCGCACCCCACGAGCGGATCGTCACGAAGCCTGAGGGCCTGCACGCGTCCGAGTGGGGGCGGGGGTCGCGGTAGTGGGAGCCGCCTGCGCTCAGGTGTCGGGGTTCTCCATCACGACCTCGTCCTCGGCGACCAGCTCGAACGTGTCCGGGCCGATGTTGGAGAAGAAGCGGTGGCGGTGGTCGACGCCGTCGGCGTCCGTGATCCAGACCTCGACCATGTCGCCGAACTCGTTGAACGAGACCTCGAACGACGCGTCCGGGAAGTGTCCCAGGGACCCGGAGTCCCCGAGCTCGAGCTTGCCGTTGCGCGAGTGGATCCCCCAGATCGCGGCGTAGCCGGCGTCGACGTGGGCGTCGGCGGGTTGGCTGGTGACGACGACGGCGACGAGGTCGTCGCCCTCGAAGACGTGGGCTGCCGTGGCGATCGGCGCGATCGAGTCGTACGTGGCGATGACGTTGCCGTCGGCGTCGACGACGTCGAGGAAGAACTCGTCCCTCACGGCGATGCCCGCGGCCGCCGCGAACGACGTGCGGCCGTTGGCCGGCGCCTCGGCCGCGTCAGCCTCGTCGTCCTCGCCGACGGCGTCGGTCGTGGGCTCGATCGAGGCGGACGGGGTGCGGTCCTCGCCGAGCGCGGAGAACGCGTACACGCCCGCACCGAAGAGGGCGGCGGCGGCGCCGACCGCGGCGGCGAGTCGGAGGGGGGTCCGGGTCATGCTGGTGGTCTGCATTGGGGGGATCTCGTTGTCGGGGAGTGCTTGCTTGGGGGGTCGGGACGGTACGGCGGGATGACCGGTTCGCCGCATCGAGGCCGGATCTGTGACGTTGACCGCCCAACTGTCCGAAAGGACGCAACCGAACAGGGTCTTCGCGCGTGTGGGCGAGCTGCCGCCTGCCCGGATGTGGCCCGTTCGAACCATTCAGTCAACGCTCCGCGTGCCGACAGGCCGGGCAGCGGGCAGCCCCCTGCCCCTGCAGTGCCCCCCTGCACGTAACGGACCACGTGTGACCGAAGCCCACGGATCGGGCGAGCTGGTCGGCCGCAGCGCGCCGACGGCCTCCCCACGAGCCTCCCTCGAGGAGTTGCGGACGGCTGCCCGCCTGTCGCCAGACGGCTTCATCGCGTTCCGGGCCAGTGGCGAGGTGCTGGTCGCCAACGAGCATGCGGCGGGCCTGCTCGGCCGGACCGCCGAGGACCTCGTGGGCGCCTCGGTCTTCGAGCACATGCCACCCGAGAACCGCGCCGACTACGACGACATCGTCGCGAACAAGGCCGACACGCGGCGCGAGTACGACGACCTCGCACCGCGCACGCGCGCGGTCCGGACCGACGGCGAGGAGGTCCCCGTCCTCGCCACGATGAGCCCCGTCGACGTGGACGGTGAGACGATCTTCGTCGTGGGCATGCGGGATGCGGGCGTGCAGGCGCGCATGCACCACGCGCTGACGCGGCACGCGGCCATCCTCGAGGCCGTCGCCTTCGCCTCCAACGAGCTCGTGCGCACCGACGACTGGCGCTCCGGTGTCCAGGCGGTCCTGGAGCGGCTCGGGCAGGCCACCAACGTCCACCGTGTCTACGTGTTCGAGGTCACCTCGGACGACGACGCGGACGCGCTACTGACGTCGCAGAGGTTCGAGTGGTGCGCGCCGGGGGTCGAGCCCCAGATCGACAATCCTGAGCTGCAGGACCTGCCGTTCGCCGAGGCCGGATTCGACCGTTGGGCGAAGGAGCTGGCCGCCGGCCGCAACATCTCGGGGCACGTCGAGGAGTTCCCCGAGTCGGAGCAGGAGCTCCTGCTGGCGCAGGACATCGCGTCCATCGTGGTCGTCCCGATCCACCTGCCCGGGATGTGGTGGGGCTTCATGGGTTTCGACGTCTGCGGTGAGGAGCGGCTGTGGGCCAGCGCCGAGGTTGACGCGTTGCGGACCGCGGCGGACGTGCTGGCAGCGGCCATGGAGCGGCGCGGGGCGTACCGCGCGCTTGCCGAGAGCTACCGGCGCTACGCGGACGCGTACGAACGCGAGCGGGTCGCGGCGGAGCAACTGCGAGCGGCCGACGAGCTCAAGGACCTGTTCGTCGAGACCGTCTCGCACGAGCTGCGGACACCGCTGGCGGTCGTGCGTGGCTTGGCCGAGACGCTGTTCTCCCACGTCGACAGGCTCTCGCGGGACGAGGTCGCCGGGCTGCTCGATCGGATGGTGCGGCACGCGCTGCGACTCGACGTCCTGCTCGAGGACATCCTCGACCTGCAGCGCCTGACACGCGGCATCGACTCGGCGGAGCCGCGGTACGTCGACGTGGCTGAAGTGGTCGCCGAGGTCGTCGCCGGCGCCCATCTTGGCGAGCGGCCGGTCAACCTCGAGGTGGCGAGCGACACCGTGTTGATGGACGAGCGCCGCTTCCGGCGCATCCTCGGGAGCCTGCTGTCCAACGTCGCCCGACACACGGCGAGGACGGTCGAGGTCTGGGTGGAGTGCTGGGTCGGCGAGGAGGACGTGGTCCTGCGCGTCGCGGATGCGGGGGCGGGTATCCCCGACCACTTCAAGGAGGCCGTGCTGCAGCCGTTCGTGCACGGCCCCGACGTCGCCCGCCACGCGCCCGGTGGCGGCATCGGGCTCGCGCTCGTCGCCCGGTACGCCGAGGCGAGCGGGGGTCGTCTCGAGATCGGTGACCGCCAGGGTGGTGGCGCGGAGATCACGGTCCGGCTGCCTGCAGAGACGTCGGTGCCCAGCCCCGGTGCGAGGTTCTAGCCCTCAGTCGACGAGCGGCAGGAAGCTGACGGTGTTGCGCTGCCGGCGGCGCGAGTCGAGGAACTCGGCGAGCTCGTCGTACACGTCGTCGCCCACCATCTCGCGGAGCTCACCCTCCATGGAGTGGTAGACGGGCTGCTTGCCGACGAAGGCCTCGGGGGACTCGGTGCACCACCAACCGAAGTCCGCGCCGCCCTCGCCCCACTTGCCGCGCTCGTACGCGGTGATCGTGTGGATCTCGAGCTCGCCGCCGTCGTTGGCGACCTCCTCCTCGATGGTCCGGTGGAGGGGGAGCTGCCAGCACACGGTCGGCTTGCCGTCCATCGGGCGCTCGCCGCGGCGCAGCGACTCCTGGTGGAGTGCGCAACCGGGGCCCGTCGGGAACCCCTCGCGGTTGAGGAAGATGCACGCGCCCTCGTGGCGTGCCGTGAGGTGCTCGCCCTCGTCGTCCTCCTCGACGTAGCCCTCGGTCACGGCCTCGTGGTGGAACTGCATGGTGTCGGGGGTCAGGCGCGCGAACCACTGGGTGAGCTGGGTCAGCTCCTCCTCCGAGTCGAGGTAGGCGCCGTGCTCGCAACACCCGACGACGTGGTCCTCGCCGTCCTCGCGGATGCCCTTGCAGCCCTGGCCGTAGATGCACGTGTAGTTCGAGAGCAGGTAGCTCACGTCGAACGTGTAGCGACGGTGGTCGTCGGCGGGGTCGGTGATCGACACCCATTCGCGGACGGGCATGAGGGGTCTCGGCCTCGGGAAGCGGCGGGAGGTGCGGGCGTGCGCTCGGCGCGGTGGCCAGGTGGGCGCGGCCGCGGAGGGTAACGCGGACGGCATGCCGGTCCGGGCGGCGCGTTGACGGGCTGCCAACTTGTGACGCCTGGGACGACAGCCGACTGGGACACTTCACGGAAGGTTGGAGCCGGGGGACGATTCAGGTGCCAGGTGAAGCACGCCGAGCGAGGGGGTTCGATCACTCCTTCGGGAGTCGTCAGGAGGTATCCCGATGTTGCGCCGCAGCATGACGGTCATCGCCATGGCCCTGGCTCTGCTCATGTTGAGTTCCTCGGCCGCACTCGCCCACTTCTGCTATCGCGCATCTGCGAGTCCGCAGGGAGTGAGCAAGTCGACCACCAACTCGCCCGTCTACGTGACCATGAGCGAGTTCGTCGGCATGTTCCTCGACGAGATCGGTCTGTGCGAGGACGGGCGGGAGTACGTGCTCGCTGAGCTCGCCGCGAGTCCGTACGCCGACTACGCCATCCAGATGCGCGCGACGATGGCCGCTGGCCGGCTCGCACGCCACCCGCACCTGTCGCTGAACGGACGTGGCGTCGACCACCTCAGCCCTGAGGCCGAGGTGTGGTTCTTCGGCGTTCTCGGTGAAGCAGCCGGGCTCTGCACGAACGGGTCGTGACCATTCGCTGGTGGGTCGGACGTGCTCCTTGCCGTCCGGCCCGCCGGCACGGCTGGCAGCGCGGCGGGGGGTGGACCCTCGCGCGGCGTAGGCTCCGCGGCCATGCATCACGTCGTGTGGGACTGGAACGGGACGCTCTTCGACGACCAGCACCTGGTCGTCGACGCGCTGAACGTCGTGCTGGCGGAGTTCGACCTGCCGGCCGTCGAGATGCGCCTCTACCAGCAGCTGTACACGCGGCCGGTCCAGGTCTTCTACTCGCGGCTGTTCGGCCGGCCCATCTCGGGCGAGGAGTGGGAGCGCATCGACGACCTCTACCACTCGGCCTACCACGACCTCCTCGAGCACGCCGGGCTGGCCGCGGACGCGCTCGCGGCCCTCGACCGCGTGGCCGCGGCGGGCAAGACCCAGTCGTTGCTCTCGATGTACCGCCACGAGCACCTCATGCCGCTCGTCGAGCGGCTCGGGGTGGCCGACTACTTCTGCCGGATCGACGGCCTGCGCGGCGAGGGCGGTGGCCGCAAGGCGACCCACCTCGAGGTGCATGCGGTGAAGGTGGCCGAGCAGCTCCACGACACGCCGTCGGAGATCCTCATCGTGGGCGACGCGCTCGACGACGCGCACGCCGCCAATTACCTCGGCGCGACG
>JBFHRB010000139.1:0-8955 GCA_041591915.1 Nitriliruptorales bacterium | reverse complement strand
GTTCAACGACCTCTACGGGCACCAGATCGGCGACGAGGCGCTGCAGCAGCTGGCCGCGCGTTGCCTCGCCGGGCTGCGATCCACGGATCGGCTCTACCGCTACGGCGGTGAGGAGCTGCTGGCGGTGCTGACCGAGACGCCGGTGGAGGGCGCCATGACCGCCGCCGAGCGGCTCCGTGCGGCCGTCGAGGAGCTCGGCATCCCGCACGAGGGCTCGCCCTTCGGTGTGGTGACGGTGAGCGTCGGCGTGTGCGCGGTCGGCGCCGTGGGGGCACCGCCGGACCGGTGGGAGGTCGTCGTCTCCACCGCGGACACGGCGCTGTACACGGCGAAGAACGAGGGTCGCAACCGCGCCGTCTACCAGCCGATCGAGCAGCGACCGGACCTGCACGCGCGCACGGCGAGCCCCGTCTGACCGCCTGGGGAGGCGGTCGGCCTACCCTCCGCCGACGATGACCCGACCGCTTCCGCTGTTGACCGAGGACGCCGCACTCGTCGCGGCGCCCGACGACGTCATGGCACCGGATCCCGGCGACCAGGGCGAATGGTCGCCCGGGCTCGAGGGCCGTCGCAACGGCGTCGCGTTCTCGACCGTCGGCTGTCGCCTCAACCAGGCCGAGACCGAGGAGGCGCTGGACGACCTGGTCCGGGCCGGGCTGCGACTGCGCCGCGGCGGGGATGCGGACCTCGTCGTCGTCAACACGTGCACCGTCACGCGCGAGTCGACCGCCACCTCGCGCAAGCTCGTCCGGCGCGCGGTCGACAACAACCCCGACGCCTTCGTCGTCGTCACCGGCTGCTACGCCACGAGCGACCCGGACGAGGCCGCGGCGATCGAGGGCGTCGACCTCGTCGTCGACAACACCGACAAGGAACGACTCGCCGAGCTCGTGTTCGAGGCTGAGCCAGCCCTGGCCCCGACACCGGCCGAGCGGCTGGTGGGGGCGGACGCGGACGACGCCACCCGGCGGCTCCACACCCGCGTGTCGATCCGAACGCAGACCGGCTGCGACGAGCACTGCGCGTTCTGCATCATCCCGTCGACGCGTGGTCCCCTGCGCAGCCGCCCGGGTGACGAGGTCATCGAGGACATCCGCGCCCGGGTGGCCGACGGGGTGCGCGAGGCGGTCCTGACCGGCGTGCACCTGGGCAAGTACGGCGCGGACACCGACGTCGAGGAGGGCCTCGCGCGCCTCGTCGAGCGGATCCTCGACGAGGTGCCCGGCCTCGAGCGGCTCCGGCTCTCGAGCGTGCTGCCCGCGCAGGTCACGTCGCGGCTGATCGATGTCATGGCCGCGACGGACCGGGTCTGCAACCACCTGCACGTCCCGCTGCAGTCCGGCTCCGACACGATCCTCGCCGCCATGGGACGAAGCTACGACGTGGCGCTCTTCCTCGACCGTGTCGGTGAGGCGCAAGGGCGCCTCGCCGACCTGGGCCTCTCGACCGACGTCATCGTCGGCTTCCCGGGCGAGGCCGACGAGGACTTCGCCGGCACGCTGCGCGTGGTGGAGCAGGTGGGGTTCTCGAAGCTCCACGTGTTCCGGTACTCGCCTCGCCCGGGGACGCGCAGCGCGGAGACGATGCGTGACTCCGTCCCGTCGCAGGTGAAGAAGCACCGTTCCCGGGAGCTGATCGCGCTCGGCGAGCGACTCCGCGACGCGTTCCACACCCGCCTGCTCGGCCGAGAGCTGGTCGTCATCGCCGAGGTCGATCGTGGCGACGGGTCGCTGCAGGGCACGGCGGACAACTACGTCAAGGTGGGCTTCCGCGGAGGCCCCGAACTGCTCGAGCAGCGCCTCAGGGTCCGGCTGACCGGTCTCAGGGGCGCCGCGACGGTCGGCGAGCTCGTCGCTGATCAGGAGGACCGATGAACGTTCCCGAGGAGTGGGTCCAGACGATGGGTCCCGACCCCGTCAACGACTGGATGAACGTCGAATGGCTGGAGCTGACGCCCGAGCGCGTCGTCGGGAGGGCCGTCGTCGGTGCGGCGCACCACCAGCCCATGGGGCTCGTCCACGGCGGCATCTGGTGCGCGCTCGTGGAGACGATGGCCTCGGTCGGCGGCGCCCTGCGGGCGCACGAGCTCGACATGCACGTCGTCGGCGTCAACAACTCCACGGACTTCATCCGCGCGCTCAGCGAAGGTGCGGTCACGTGTGTGGGCGAGCCCATCCACGTGGGCCGGTCGCAGCAGCTGTGGGGCGTCGAGATCACCCGAGACGCTGACGGGAAGCTGGTCGCGCGTGGCCAGGTCCGGCTGCACAACGTGGCCCGCGACTTCGGCCGCTGAGGCGCTGGACGGCCCGACCCAACGGTGGTTCGGTGGTCGATGGCGACCACATCCACGGGGGAAGGAGTCGCCGATGTCAACCGGTGCAATCACCGTCAACTGGGGCGCCCCGGTGCGTGGCCGTGAGGCCGCGTCGCTGAGCGTCTTCGGTCAGTCGCTCGAGTACCTGGAGACCCTCACCAAGGAGGGCCGGATACACGGGCACAAGGAGTACTTCAGCGTCACCGGCAAGAGCGGTGGCTTCCAGCTCATCGAGGGGGAACTCGACGAGCTCTTCAAGGTGCTGCGTGGCGACGAGATGCGGGCCATCCTCGTCCGCGCGTCCGCCATCGTCGAGGACTTCGAGGTCGAGATCTTCGAGGGTGGGGACGACGCCTCCGTCCAGGAGGGCATGACCGTCTGGGTCAACAACCTCCAGGAGCTGGGCTACATGTCCACCTGACCGCCGGCGCGGCTGCAAGGGTCCGGCGCGGGGCTCGGTAGGGTCCCGCGCCGACGACTGCCCAGGAGCGCGCGTGAAGATCGACGGCATGACCCTCGGCGACGACCTCGCCAAGATCCCCGGTCAGGCACGGGACGCGGAGTCCCGCGGCTACGACGGATGGCTGGTCGCGGAGACCGCCCACGACCCGTTCCTCGCGCTCGGCCTCGCCGCCGAGCACACCACCGACATCGAGATCGGCACGGGCATCGCGGTCGTCTTCCCGCGTTCTCCGATGCACGTGGCGCAGACGGCCAACGACCTGCAGGCCTACTCGGAGGGCCGCTTCATCCTGGGGCTGGGCTCACAGATCAAGGCCCACATCGAGAAGCGGTTCTCGTCCGAGTGGTCGAAGCCCGCGGCGCGGATGCGCGAGTTCATCCTCGCGATGCACGCGATCTGGGACTGCTGGAACGACGGCACCAACCTCGACTTCCGCGGCGACTTCTACCAGCACACCCTGATGACCCCCTTCTTCACGCCGCAACCGAACCCCTTCGGCAGGCCCAAGGTGGCCCTGGCTGGCGTGGGCCCGCTGATGACGAAGGTGGCCGGCGAGGTGGCGGACGTCTTCCTCGCCCACGGCTTCACGACGCCGGGCTACTTCCGCGAGGTGACCATCCCGAAGCTCGAGGAGGGCGCGAAGGAGGCCGGCAGGACCCTCGCTGACATCGAGCTCGCCATCCCGTCGTTCGTCGTCACGGGCAACTCCGAGGAGGAGTGGAACAACGTCGACGCCCTCGTGCGAGGCCAGATCGCGTTCTACGGCTCGACGCCGGCCTACCGCCCCGTGCTCGAGCACCACGGCTGGGGCGATCTCCAGACCGAGCTGAACACGCTCAGCAAGCAGGGAAAGTGGGCTGAGATGAGTGCGCTCATCGATGACGAGATCCTGCAGACCTTCGCGGTCATCGGCGAGCCCGGTGAGGTCGCCCGCGGCATCAAGGACCGCTACGGCGACGTCGCCCAGCGGATCAGCCTCTACACCGGCTACGAGTTCGTCGACGGCCAGTGGGAGGACTTCGTCCGCGACCTCAAGTCGTGACGAACCCCACCTGACCCCCACAGGAGGCTCCACCATGGCCGTCGACATCCCCGCGTCCCACCTCGACCTGCTCGAGGACGTCCACTTCGCGACGCTCGCCACGATCAGCCCCGGCGACACGCCGCACACCTCGGTGATGTGGTTCGTCCACGACGGTGACGGCGTCCTGCGCATGAGCACCACGGCGCAACGCCAGAAGCCCCGCAACCTCGAGCACTCGCGAGCGGTGTCGGTGATGGTGTTCGACGAGCAGAAGCCCTACCGCTACGTCGAGCTACGTGGGGAGGTCACGGCGATCGATCCGGATCCCGAGAAGGCCCTGATCGACCAGCTCGCGAAGCGCTACCTGGGCAAGGACGAGTACCCGTGGAAGGACCCGTCGCAGGACCGCGTCATCCTGACCATCACGCCCGACAAGGTGATCACGAACGGGTGACGGTCACCCCATGTGGGGGTAGCGGTGGTCCTTCGGCGGGACGAAGTTCTCCTTGATGGAGCGCGGGCTGATCCAGCGGTAGAGGTTCAGGGCGGACCCGGCCTTGTCATTGGTCCCCGACGCCCGTCCGCCGCCGAACGGCTGCTGGCCGACGACCGCCCCGGTCGGCTTGTCGTTGACGTAGAAGTTGCCGGCCGCGTGGCGCAGCCGCGCCATGGCCTCCTCGATGGCGGCACGGTCGTCAGCGAACACCGCCCCGGTCAGGCCGTACGGCGACGTCGAGTCCACGAGGTCGAGGGTCTCCGACCAGGCGTCGTCGTCGTAGGGGTGGACGGTGAGGATGGGCCCGAAGAGCTCGCGCTCCATGAGGTCGTGGCGCGGGTCCTCGGACACGACGACCGTGGGCGACACGAACCATCCGACGCTGTCGTCGGTCTGCCCGCCCGCGAGGACCGACGTCGGACCGTCGGCCTCGGCCTGGGCGATGGCATCGCGGTGCCGCGCGAAGGCGCCCTCGTCGATGACCGCCCCCATGAAGTTGCGGAAGTCCGTCGGGTCGCCCATCTCGATGCTGCGGGTCGTGTCGGCGAGCGGCTCGCGGATCCGGTCGAACAGTGACCGTGGGACGTAGGCACGGGACGCTGCTGAGCACTTCTGGCCCTGGAACTCGAACGCGCCGCGGACCATGGCCGTGACGAGCGCCTCGGGGTCGGCGGACCGGTGGGCGACGATGAAGTCCTTGCCGCCGGTCTCGCCGACGATGCGCGGGTACGTGCGGTAGGTCGGCAGCGAGTCGCCGATGCGCTTCCACATCGACCGGAAGACGGTCGTCGATCCGGTGAAGTGCAGGCCGGCGAAGTCAGGGTGGTCGAAGCAGACGTCGCTGACCATGGCGCCGTCGCCGTGGACGAGGTTGATGACACCGTCGGGCAGGCCGGCGGCCCGGAAGAGCTCCATCACGAAGTGCGCCGAGAAGGCCTGCTTCTCGGACGGCTTCCAGACCACCGTGTTGCCGCACAGCGCCGGCGCGAAGGGGAGGTTGGCGGCGATCGCCGTGAAGTTGAACGGCGTCACGGCCAGGACGAAGCCCTCGAGCGGCCGATGGTCGGTGCGGTCCCAGATGCCCGGGGCGCTGATCGGCTGCTCGGCGAGGATCTCGCTGTAGAACTGGACGTTGAACCGGAAGAAGTCGATGAGCTCGCACGCTGCGTCGATCTCGGCCTGGAAGGGCGTCTTGGACTGGCCGAGCATGGTGGAGGCGTTCAGCGTCTGGCGCCAGGGCCCGGCGAGCAGGTCCGCCGCACGCAGGAAGACCGCGGCGCGCTCCTCCCAGGGCATCGCCTCCCAGTCATGCTTGGCCGCGAGCGCAGCGTCGATCGCCCGTGCCACGACGTCCCGGTCGGCCGCGTGCACCGTTGCGAGCTGCAGGTCGTGGGCGTGCGGGGCACGGACGTCGAACGTCGTCCCCGTCTCGACGACCTCGCCAGCGATGAAGCTGGCGGTCTCGATCGGTCCCTTGGCCAGCTCGTTGAGTCGCGACTCGAGGGCAGCACGCTCCGCGGACCCGGGTGCGTAGCCGAGGACGGGCTCGTTGGTCGGTGGCGGCGGTACGGCGCGGGCGGTCGTCATCGTGCTCCCCTTCGCGATGGCGGTCGGCCCAGAGCGTAGGCAGGCCGACCTCGCCTGACGTCGGGATGTGCGCAGTAGGCTCGCGGGAGATCGGCCTCGTCTGGGAAGGGCGCCCCTTGACCACCGTCGGAATCGACCTCGGAGGCACGAACATCGCGGTCGTCGTGCTCCGTGACGACGACGAGCGGATCGGGTGGGGCAAGCTCAAGACCCCGACCTCCGGGGATCGGTCGCACGTGGTGGAGGTCATGGTTGCCGCGGTGCACGAGGCCCTGACGGACGCGGACGCGTCGGTGGAGGACGTGGAGGCGGTCGGGGTCGGCAGCCCCGGTGTGGTGGTCAACGGGACCGTCGGGGGTGCATCCAACATCCCGGGCTTCTACGAGCGGTTCGGCCTCGCCGACCTGCTCAAGGCCGAGTTCGACCGTCCCGTGCGCGTGTCCAACGACGTCACGTGCGCCGCGCTCGGCGAGCACCGTCTCGGGGCGGCGCGCAACGCGGACAACGCGCTCGCCGTGTTCGTCGGCACGGGTGTCGGGGGCGGGCTCATCCTGGACGGCAAGCCGTTCGAGGGCGCCTTCGGTGCCGCGGGCGAGTTCGGGCACACCATCGTCCAGCAGGGTGGCGCGGTGTGTCCCTGTGGGCGGCGGGGCTGCGTCGAGGCCTACGCGGGACGTCGGGCCATGGCCCTGGCGGCCGAGCGGGCGGTCAAGGCGGGGCGCGAGTCCGTCCTGTTCGACGTCCAGGAGGAACTGGGCAAGAGGCGCCCCACCTCGGGGGTGTTCCACGAGGCCATCCGTCGCGGTGACGAGCTCGTCGCGGATCTCCTCGACGGCGCGGTGTCGGCGCTGGGGGCCGGCATCGCCAGCGCGGTGAACCTGCTCGACGTGGAGGTCGTCGTCGTCGGCGGAGGGCTCGCCGACCGGCTGGGGCCACAGTTCGTCCAGCGGATCGACTCGGCCACGCGTCCACTGCTGTTCCTGCAGCCCTCGCGCGTGCAGTTCGCGTCGGCGGCACTCGGCGACGAGGCCGGCGCGGTCGGTGCCGGGCTGCTCGCTCGCGACGTCGTCTGAGCGGCTGGCACCGGTTCGGGGCACTCGCCACCCGCGCGTACCCTTCGCGACGCGTCCGCCGGGAGCCACCGCCGCTGGACCCACCGGCCCGACCCAGGAGCTTCCCGTGAGCCACCTCGACCAGGCCCGCACGCTCGTCACCGCACTCCGGACCGCGATCGACACCTCCGTCGGCCACCTCGCGCGCGAGAGCGAGAAGGACGGCCGGATCTCGGTCGCCAAGTTGGACGAGCACCAGACCATCGCGTACGACGTGGCCGCCCTGGCGAGCGCTGTTCGGGCGGCCGAGTCGGCCCTCGGCTACGGCGAGCGGGGCGACCACGAGGCGAAGCTGGCACTGGCCTTCGCCGCTGAGGTCGCGGCCGACCTCCTGGGCCGGGTGCAGGGCCGGTGGTCCGAGTTCGGCATCTCCCGCGAGGTGCTCGCCGACGATGCGCTCGAGGCCATGGTCGCCGGCCGTGACACGGCCTTCCTGGCGGCCGTCGGCGACGCGGTCATCGCGGCGAAGGGCGAGGCCGGCCCGCGCCACATCGGCGAGGAGCGCGAGATGGTCCGCGAGACCTTCCGCCGCTTCGCCGAGGACAAGGTCCAGCCCGTCGCCGAGCACGTCCACCGCAACGACCAGGACATCCCCGACGACATCATCTCGGGGCTGGCCGAGCTCGGCTGTTTCGCCCTGTCGATCCCCGCGGAGTACGGCGGCTTCATGGAGGGCGGCGACGACGAGCTCCTCAACATGGTGCTCGTCACCGAGGAGCTCTCGCGCGGCTCGCTCGGGGTCGCGGGCTCGCTCATCACCCGTCCCGAGATCATCGGCACGGCCATCCAGAAGGGCGGCACCGAGGAGCAGAAGCAGCGCTGGCTGCCGACGATCGCCTCCGGCGAGAAGATGTGTGGGGTCGCGGTGACCGAGCCGGACTACGGCTCCGACGTCGCCGGGGTCAAGGTCGCAGCGACGCGCGACGGGGACGACTGGGTCATCAACGGCGTCAAGACGTGGTGCACCTTCGCTGGTCGGGCGGAGTACCTGCTGGTGCTGGCGCGCACCGACCCCGACCGCACCCTCGGCCACCGAGGCCTCAGCCTGTTCGTCGTCGACAAGCCGTCCTTCCCGGGCCACGAGTGGTCCGTCTCCCAGGACGGTGGCGGCTCGATGGAGGCGCGTGCCATCCCGACCATCGGCTACCGCGGGATGCACTCCTTCGAGGTCAGCTTCGACAACTGGCGGGTCCCGCACAGCAACCTCATCGGCGAGGACGACGGCCTGGGCAAGGGCTTCTACCTGCAGATGCAGGCCTTCGCGAACGCCCGGCTGCAGACGGCAGCGCGCGCCCTCGGCGTCATGCAGGCGGCCGTCGAGGCCGCGGTCGAGTACGCCTCGCAGCGCAAGGTCTTCGGTTGCACGCTCGACGAGTACGAGCTCACGAAGACCAAGGTCGCACGGATGGCCGCCAAGATCGCCGCCATCCGCGCGTTCGCGTACGAGGTCGCGCTCCTGATCGGCCAGGGTGACGGCCAGCTCGAGGCCTCCGAGGTGAAGCAGCTGTCGTGCCTCGTCGCCGAGTGGGTGACGCGCGAGGCCCAACAGATCCACGGTGGCTACGGCTACGCCGAGGAGTACGCGGTGTCGCGCTTCTTCGTCGACGCACGGGTGCTGTCGATCTTCGAGGGTGCGGACGAGGTCCTGGCCCTGCGGGTCATCGCGCGACAACTCCTGGGCAAGGCACTCGAGGCCGCCTGATGCTCGAGGTCGACGCGCTGCATCGCCGATTCGGGGATGTGGTCGCGCTCGACGGCGTGTCCTTCGCCGTGGCGCCGGGTGAGCTGTGTGGCTTCCTGGGGGCGAACGGCTCGGGCAAGACCACGACGATGCGCGTCGTCATGGGCATCACGGAGCCTGACGCCGGCGAGGTCCGGTGGGGCGGGCGGCCCATCACGCTCCAGGACCGTCTGCGCTTCGGGTACATGCCCGAGGAGCGAGGGCTCTACCCCAAGATG
>JBFHRB010000138.1:0-8962 GCA_041591915.1 Nitriliruptorales bacterium | reverse complement strand
CGTCCGTGACCGCCGTGATGAGCTGCGCCTTGCCGTCGTCCTGCTTCGCGCCGAGGATCACGACCCCGCGCTCGCGCAGGTGCCCGCGGATCTCGAGTGTGAGCTGGCGCAGGTCGTCCATCGCCAGCCCGTCGAACCGCTGCGCGACCACGGCGAGGCCATCGGCGCGCTCTGCGGCGTCGGCGATGCCCTTCGCCTGCTGGGAGAGCGTCGCTGCGCGGACCTTCGCCAGCTCCTTCTCGACGCCCTTGACGCGATCGAGCAGGGCCGCGACGCGCTCGACGGCCTCGTCGGTCTTGGTGTCGAGGAGGCGCGCCACCTCCTCCGCGACGAGCCGCTCCCTGGCGGCGTAGCGGTAGGCGTCCAGCCCGGTCAGGGCCTCGATCCGCCGCGTGTTGGAGCCGATCGACTCCTCGCGCACCACGTGGATCGAGCCGATGGTCGCCCCGGTGGGGACGTGCGTGCCACCACACAGCTCCTTGGAGAAGTCGCCGATCGTGACGACCCGCACCACCTCGCCGTACTTGTCCCCGAAGTTCGCGACCGCCCCGGCCGCCTTGGCGTCCTCGATCGACATGACGTCGGTGTGGACGTGCGGGTCGCGCAGGACGCGGGCGTTGATGGTCTCCTCGATCTTCGCGAGCTGGTCGGCGCCGACGCGGTCGAAGTGCGGGAAGTCGAAGCGGAGCCGCCCCGGCTGCACGAGCGATCCGGCCTGCTGCGCGTGGTCGCCGAGGACCTCCTTGATCGTCGCGTGGAGGACGTGGGTCGCGGAGTGCGACCGCGCCGTGGCGACCCGCCGGTCGACGTCGACGACGGCCCTGGCAGCCTGCCCGGCGGTCACCTCGCCAGCCGCGACCCGGACGCGGTGGACGATCAGGCCCTCCATCGCCTCCTGCGTGTCCAGCACGTCCAGACGCGCGGTGTCGGTCTCGACGACCCCACGGTCGCCCACCTGCCCACCGCCCTCTGCGTAGAAGGGGGTACGCCGGAGCACGAGCTCGAACTCGTCGCCCTCGGAGGCCGCCTCGAGCAGACCCCCGCTCGTGACCATCGCCCCGACGGTCGCCTCGATCTCGAACGCGCCGTAGCCGACGAACTCGACGTCGCCGACGGCCGCGGCGGCCTCGCGGTACGTCTCGACGGCGATCCCGTCCCCGCCCTTCTTCGCGGCAGCGCGCGCACGTTCGCGCTGTTCCTGCATGAGGGCGTCGAACGCTGCCCGGTCGAGCTCGAGGCCCGCATCCTCCACGATCTCGGTCGTGAGCTCGATCGGGAAGCCGTAGGTGTCGTGGAGCTTGAACGCGGCATCGGCCCCGAACGAGGTCGTTCCAGCAGCCTTGGCGCCGACGACCTCCTCCTCGACCATGCTGAGGCCCTGCTCGAGGCGGCGACGGAAGTCCGCCTCCTCCGCGGACGCGACCCGGGTCACGAGCTCGCGCTGGCGCTCGAGCTCGGGCCAGCCCTCCCGCCCGATCTCGATGACGGACTCGATCATCGGCTCCATGAGGTCGGCGGAGAGGCCCAGCAGGTGCGAGTGCCGAACCGCTCGGCGGAGCAGGCGCCGCAGGACGTACCCACGGCCCTCCTTCGCCGGCAGGACCCCGTCCGCGATCAGGTGGGCCGACACGCGGGCGTGTTCGGCGATGACGCGCAGCGAGACGTCGCGCTCGACGTCCTCACCGTAGGTCGCGCCCGTCAGCTCGATCGCGCGGTCGAGGAGGGGCCGGAAGAGATCGGTCTCGTAGACGTTGGCCACGTCCTGCTTGATGACGGCCATCCGCTCGAGCCCGAGGCCCGTGTCGACGTTCTGCTGCGGGAGGTCGCGCAGGATGTTGCCGTCGTCGTCGAGCTCCGACTGCATGAACACGACGTTGAAGTACTCGAGGTAGCGCTCGTCGTCGACCTCGGGGCCGCCCTCCTGGCCGAAGTCGGGCCCCCGGTCGTAGTAGAGCTCGGTGTTGGGGCCGCCCGGACCGGCGACGTGAGTCCACCAGTAGTTGTCCTCGCGCCCGAGTCGTTGGATGCGCTCCGCCGGGACGTCGGTCTCCTGCAGCCAGATGTCCTCGGACTCGTCGTCGTGCTCCCAGACGGTGGCCCAGATCCGGTCGGGGTCGAGGCCGAAGCCCTCCTCCTCGGAGACGCTGAGCTCCCAGGCCCAGGCGATGGCCTGCTTCTTGAAGTAGTCCCCGAAGCTGAAGTTGCCCAGCATCTCGAACATCGTGAGGTGGCGCGTCGTCCGACCCACGTTCTCGATGTCGTTCGTCCGCACGCACTTCTGGTAGCTGGTGGCCCGGGGGTGGGGCGGGGTCGCGTCGCCCATGAAGTAGGGCTTGAAGGGGACCATCCCGGCGATGGTCAGCAGCAGCGTGGGGTCGTTCGGGATGAGCGGGACCGAGTCGTAGCGCCGGTGGTCGCGGCCCTCGTAGAAGCTCAGGAACGTCTCACGGATGTCGAGGCTCTTCATCAGCGCCCCTGGAGCAGGTCCGAAGCCGTCGGCACGTTGAACTGCGTCCGCAGCTCTGCCTCCTTCTCGGCCGCGACCCGCCGCGTCTCGTCAGCGGCGGCACGGAGCCGGTCGGCCAACGTCCCGGCAGCCTTGCCCGCCGAGCTCGCGAGGTTGCTCGGCGAGACGCTCTTCGCGGCGTCGTCGACCCGCTTCATGATGATCGCCCCGACGACGAGGCCGAGGCCGAGCCCGAAGACGAGCAGGAACAGGCGCTTGAACACGGGGTACTCCGGTTCGAGGTGGGTCGGTGCGGGACGGTACCGGACGCGTCGTGCCCGCCTCTCGGTACGACCTGCCCGGCTAGCCGCCGAGCTTCTTCGCCCCGCGCGCGGCCCCCACGGTGAAGGCGGCGACCTTGATCAGCGGGTTGGAGACCGTGGCATGCACGACGCCCACGAGGGAGTCCGCGGTCGCGGTGATGTTCTGCACCCCGGCCACGATGGCATCCACGCGGGCGAGCTCGACGTTGACGCCGGACACGGTCTCGTTGATGCCCCCCAGCAGCGGGACCGTCTCCTTGGTGATGCCCTTGACGAGGTCGCCGACATCCGTGAGGAGCCTGAAGACGTTGATGAGGACGACCGACAGCGTCAGCATCACGATGCCGAAGCCGATCGATGCGATGAGCCACGCCCAGTCGCTTCCACTCACGAACCGCTCCCCTTGTTCCGTCGTATCCCTTGGATGTGCCCCGCCTGGCCGACGGCCGAGGCGCTGCGCCACCGCTGTCTAGCGGAGTCGATGCGGTCTCGCAGCGTCGCGAGCCGCGACGCGATCTCTGCCTCGTGGCCGTGGCCGGTCGGATGGTAGAAGCGCGAGCCGTCGAGCACGTCCGGCAGGTACTGCTGGGCCACGAACCCGTCGGGGTGGTCGTGCGGGTACTGGTAGCCCTCGCCGTGCCCGAGCTGCGCTGCTCCCGCGAAGTGTGCGTCCCGGAGGTGGTGGGGCACGAGCGCGTTGGGGTGCTGCTGGGCAGCCCGGCTGGCGTCGCCCAACGCCCGGGCAACCGCGTTCGACTTCGGTGCCACGGCCAGCGCGATCGCCACGTGGACCATCGTGTGGCGAGCCTCGGGCAGGCCGACCCGGTCGAGGGCCTGGAAGCCCGCGACCGCGAGCGGCAGGGCCGACGGGTCTGCGAGCCCGACGTCCTCGCTGGCGAAGATGATCATGCGCCGCGCCAGGAAGCGCGGGTCCTCGCCGGCGTCGAGCATCCGGAGCAGCCAGTAGGCCGCCGCATCGGGGTCGGAGCCGCGCAGGCTCTTGATGAAGGCGCTGACCAGGTCGTAGTGGAGGTCACCGGCCTTGTCGTAGCGGGCGTTGGCACTGGCGTCGGCGATGTGCTCGATCTGGACCGCGACCGTGCCGGTGCTGTCGGCTCCCTGCGCGGACAGGACGGCGTTCTCCAGCGCGTTGAGCGCCGTGCGGGCATCGCCGTCCGCGATGCCGATGAGCGCCTTCTCCGCTTCGGGCGCCAGGCCGACGCGGCCGCCGAATCCGCGTGCCGGATCGACCAGCGCCCGACGGAGGATCGCCTGGATGTCGCCGTCGTCGAGCGGGTCCAGCTGGACGAGCTTGCAGCGACTCATCAGCGGTGCGTTGAGCTCGAAGAACGGGTTCTCCGTCGTCGCGCCGATGAGGATGACCCATCCGTTCTCGACGGCGGGCAGGAGCGCGTCCTGCTGCGCCTTGTTGAAGCGGTGGATCTCGTCGAGGAAGAGCACGGTCTTGCGGCCCGACGCCTCGAGGCGTGTCCGGGCCTCGTCGATGATCTTGCGGACGTCTCGGACTCCCGCGGCCACGGCGGACAACTCCGCCCACGACGCCGTGCTGTGCCGGGACATGACGCTCGCGAGTGACGTCTTGCCGCTGCCGGGTGGGCCCCAGAGGATCACGGAGGTCAGCTCGCCCTGATCCAGCAGGGCACGCAGGGGAGTCCCCTCCCCCACGACGTGGCCGTGCCCGACGTACTCGTCGAGCGATCGGGGCCGCATCCGGGCGGCGAGTGGCAGCTCGCGGGTGGATGGGACGTACGGCGTGTCGCTCGCTGGCGATCGCGGCTCGAAGCCGAAGCTCGTCTGCCCGGAATCCTCCGCCGCCGGCTCGAGGCCGGCGCGGGCGAGCCAGTCGTCGTCCGTGACACCGCCCCGACGCCGGTTGCCCACCGCGGCCAGCACGGTCCCGAAGTCCTCGGCGGAGAGTCCGGAGGCCACGACGGCATCGTGCTCGACGTCTGGTTCCTCGACGTCGACGACCGCGGGCCGCGCGGCCTCGGTGCCCACGGGGGTGGCGTCCTCCGACGGAGCCGACGGAACCTGCTCCGCGTCGGCGTCGCCGGGGTCCGATGACGGGGCATCGCCTGGGCCCTCCGGTGTCCGTTCCTCGGCGAACGCCGGCTCCTCCGCCTCGACGACCGACGGCTCCTCGGCCTCGACGACCGGCGGCTCCTCGGGGTCCGGGAGCGGCGGCGGCGTGAGGGGCGCCTGCTTGGGCGGGTCGATGACCTCCGGAGCCACGTGGACCCTCAGGGGCGGAGGGGACTCCGGGCGCGACGAGGGCTGCTCGGGCCGTCGGTACCGCGCGGGTGGCTCGTACAGCGAGGGCGGCGCGGGACGCGGGGCGGGCTGGGCCGTCTCTCCGTGATCGAGACGATCGAGCGCTGCGGGCGCCGGGCGCGGCGTTGGCCCTGGTGCCGCGCCCTCGCCTTCGTCGTCCCGGTGCTCGTCCGCACTCGCGTCAGTGTCCGGGTCGGCTGCGGGCGCGGCGTCGTCGCCGCCGGGGCGGGCGACTTGGGGGCGATGCTGGTCGAACAACCGTTCCACGTCCGTCACGGTAGCCGTCCGCTCCTCGTCCACCGGGCAGTCACCTCGGCCACATCATCCCTTCGGGGCCAACGCCTGTCAGGTGGCCTTCGCCTTCGGGCGCTCGCGCAGGCCGAGCTCGAGCAGCGCCTGCTCCTCGTAGGGGGCCGGTGCGTCCGTCAGTGGGCAGGACCCGCTCTGGGTCTTGGGGAAGGCGATCGCATCGCGGATGTTCTCGCGGCCCGTGAGCAGCATGACCCAGCGGTCGATGCCTGCCGCGATCCCGCCGTGAGGCGGCGCCCCGTACGACAGGCCCCGGAGGAGGAAGTCGAACTTCTCCTTCGCCTCCTCCTCGTCGATGCCCAGGAAGCGGAAGACCCGCGACTGGACCTCGCGACGGTGGATACGGATCGAGCCACCGGCCGCCTCGTAGCCGTTGATGACCAGGTCGTACCCGCGACTGAGGGCGCTCTCCGGCTCGCTGTCGAAGGTTGACTCGGACTCGGGCGCAGGAGCGGTGAAGGGGTGGTGACGCGCGGCCCAGCCCCCGTCGTCGGTCTCCTCCCACATCGGGAAGTTGACGACCCACAGCATCTCCACGCGCGAGGTGTCGACGAGGTCGCGGGCCCGACCGACGGCCACGCGGAATGCGCCCATGAGCTCCTGGGCCCACCGGGTCGGGCCAGCACCGAAGAAGATCGCATCGCCGGGCGAGGCATCGGTCGCCTCCTTGACGCCCGCGATCTCGTCGTCGCTCATGAACTTCGCGAGTGGGCTTCTCAGGGACCCGTCGTCCTCGACGACGGCCCAGGCGAGGCCCTTGGCCCCCCGGCCCTTCGCCCAGTCGACCCAGCCGTCGAAGTCCTTGCGCGTCATGGCGCCGCCGCCGGGCACGCTCAGCGCGATGACGGAGCCGCCGGCGCCCAGCACGCCCTTGAACACGCCGACCTCGGTCTGCGCGAACACCTGGTCGAGGCGCGCGAGCTCGATGCCGAGTCGGAGGTCCGGCTTGTCGCTGCCGTACCGCTCCATCGCCTCCGCCCACGTCATGCGCGGGAGCGGCGTGGGGATCTCGACGCCCTTGATGTCGCGCCACACCTCGGCGACGAGCTCCTCCATCAAGCCGAAGATGTCCTCCTCGTCCCCGAAGGACAGCTCGACGTCGAGCTGGCTGAACTCGGGCTGGCGGTCCGCTCGCAGGTCCTCGTCCCGGAAGCACCGCACGATCTGGTAGTAGCGCTCGAACCCGGCGACCTGCAGGAGCTGCTTGAAGAGCTGCGGGCTCTGCGGAAGCGCGTAGGTGTTGCCGACCTGCAGGCGGCTCGGGACCAGGAAGTCCCGCGCGCCCTCCGGCGTCGCCTTCGTCAGTACCGGTGTCTCGATCTCCAGGAAGCCGTGGCGCTCCATGACCCGCCGCATGATCGCGTTGAGCTTCGCCCGGGTCCGCAGGACCTCCGCCATCTCGTCGCGACGAAGGTCGACGTAGCGGTGCCGCAGGCGCAGGACCTCGT
Organism: Nitriliruptorales bacterium; assembly: GCA_041591915.1. Taxonomy (GTDB): domain Bacteria; phylum Actinomycetota; class Nitriliruptoria; order Nitriliruptorales; family Nitriliruptoraceae; genus JBFHRB01. The sequence continues at coordinate 2,144 of JBFHRB010000138.1, read as the reverse complement.
CCACCTCGATCCCGTCCTCGATCGGGAAGGGCGGTGTCTCGGACTCGGCGAGGATCTCGAGGTCCTCGACGACGACCTCGATGTCGCCTGTGTCGAGCTTGGGGTTGCGCATGCCCTCGGGGCGTTCGCGAACGGTCCCGGTCACGCGCAGCACGTACTCCGAGCGGACGCGGTGGGCCTTCTCCAGGGCGGCCTCGCCCTCGAGGTTGGCGACGATCTGCACGACGCCGCTGCGGTCGCGCAGGTCGATGAACGCCACGCCGCCGTGGTCGCGTCGGTTCGCGGCCCAGCCGGCCAGGGTCACCTTGTCGCCGGCGTGCTCGGCCCGGAGGTTGCCGGCGCCATGGGTCCGCATGGCGCCGTACGGGGAGATGCTCACGGTCGTTGCCTCAGCTGTCCGCGCCGGTGTGCCGGCGGAGGTGGTCGATGAGATCGACCTCGGCGACGGTGACCTGGTCACCCGTCTCGAGGTCCTTGAGCTCGACGGTACCGGCCTCGCGCTCCTGCGCGCCCCGGATGATCGCGAGCCGGATCCCGCGCCTGTCGGCGTACTTGAACTGCTTGCCGAGCCGGCCGCTGCCGACGTACAGGTCGGTGTCGATGCCGGCGTGGCGGAGGCGACTGGCGAGGCCCACCGCGTCGAGGGTGGCCTCGTCGTCCATCACCGTGACGAGCACCTGCGGGGTGGCCCGGTAGTCGTCGCCCCGTTCCTGCAGGAGCAGGAGCAACCGTTCGATGCCCACGGAGAAGCCGGTGGCCGGGACGTCGTTGCCCATGAACATGCCGATGAGGCCGTCGTAGCGGCCGCCACCGCCGATGCTCGACCCGAGGCCGGGGTGTCGGACCTCGAAGATGGGCCCCGTGTAGTAGCCGAGTCCCCGCGCAAGCACGGGGTCGAACACGACGGATCCACCCACGAGGTTGCCGTCGATCAGCGAGAGGACCGTGTCGACCTCGTGCAGCCCCGCTCGCCCGCGCTCCGTCGCCTCCAGGCGTGCCCGGACCCGGTCCTCGAGGTCGTCGGCGGCGAGGTCCTCGGCCAACGCCGACACCGGGACCTTCTCGACACCCCGGTCGAGCAGTTCCCGGGCCACGCCGTCGGGCCCGACCTTGTCGAGCTTGTCGATGGCGACGAGCGTCGTCTCCTCGAGCGTGGACGGGACGCCGTAGGACTCCACGAGGGCGCGCAGCGCCTTGCGCGAGTTGGCGTGGACGACGAAGCCCTCGAGCCCCAGCCCCGCGTACACCTCGCTCGCCGCGAGGACCGGTTCGGCGTCGGCGACGAGCGAATCGCTGCCGATCGTGTCCACGTCGCACTGGTGGAACTCGCGGAAGCGACCCTTCTGCGCCCGCTCGGCCCGCCAGACCGGCGCGATCGCGTAGCGCTTGAAGGGCAGGGCGAGTTGCCCCGAGTTCGCGGCGACGAAGCGCGCGAGCGGCACGGTCAGGTCGTAGCGCAGGGCCAGGTCGGCCTCGCCCGTCGCCTCCTGGTCGCCGCGCTTGAGGATCTTGAAGATGAGGTTCTCGGCCTCGTCGCCCATCTTCCCCTGCAGGACCTCGATGCGCTCGAAGGCCGGCGTGTCCATGGGTTGGAAGCCGTAGCGCTCGTACACCTCACGGATGAGGGCGAACGCGTGGTGCCGGCGCGCCATGGCGTCGGGCAGGAAGTCCTGCGTACCTGAGGCCGGATTGGTGTCGATGCCCACGTCAGCCTGCCGCCTGGACGTCGCGCGCCTCGGCCAGGAACGGGTTGGTGGCCCGTTCGCGCCCCACCGTGGTCTCCGGGCCGTGGCCCGAGAGGATCAGCGTGTCGTCCTGCATGGGCAGGACGGTGGTGGCCAGCGATCGCAGGATCTCCGCATAGCTGCCGCGCGGGAAGTCCGTCCGTCCGATCGAACCGGCGAAGACCAGGTCGCCCGAGAACAGGACGTCGTCGCCCGGGATCGACGTGCCCATGTCGAACACGTACTCGGCCTCCGACAGGCCGCGGCCGAGGAAGGTCACGTGGCCGGGCGTGTGACCAGGGTTGTGCTGCACGTCGAACGACAGCCCCGCCAGGTCCAGGCGCTGGCCGTCCGCGAGGTCGACCAGGCGGTCGTGTGGCGGGTCCCAGCGCAGGCCGAACGCCTGCTCGAGCGCACCGG
>JBFHRB010000137.1:0-8986 GCA_041591915.1 Nitriliruptorales bacterium | reverse complement strand
CCCGAAGAACCTGGCCATCGCCAAGCCCGAGGCCACGACCCTCGCGCTCGGCGGCTTCATGCGGGCGTTCGGCATCGTCTTCGGTCCCCACATCCGGCTCTTCGACGAAGCGGCCAAGTGGGTCTCGACCAGGGCGTTCCGCGTCGAGCACCAGGAAGAGCTGCTCGGGGGTGCCAGCGCCGACGAGATCGCCCGGATCGTCGCGGCTTCCGAGGCGGAGCTGACCGAGGCGCAGAGCGAGCTGCTCACGCGCGCCATCGGGCTCGGCGACCTCCGGGTCAGCGAGATCATGGTGGCGCGGCCCGACATCAACTGGCTCGATCGCGGGGCGACGCTCGAGCAGCTGCGCGACGCGGCCCGCCACACCGGGCACTCGCGCTTCCCGGTCCGCGGCGACAACGAGGACGACGTCCTCGGGACCGTCCACGTCAAGGACCTGCTGCAGGTCGCGCAGGACCGCTGGGACGCCTCGACGGTCGACGACGTCGTCACCGCGCCCATCACGGTCCCCGAGACGTTCCCGATCCGCCGGCTGCTCGGCGAGCTCCGTCAGCGCAACCGCACGTTCGCGATCGTCATCGACGAGTACGGCGGTACCGCCGGGATCGTGACCCTCGAGGACGTCCTCGAGGAGCTCGTGGGCGAGATCGAGGACGAGTTCGACCGCGACGTCCGCACGCTCCGCCGCCTGGGCGCCGGGCGCTACCTCGTCCACGGGACGTTGCGTGCCGACCGGCTCGAGGACCTGCTCGGCCTGCAGCTCGCCGAGGGCGACTACGAGACGGTGGCGGGCTTCGTCCTGCACGAGCTCGGCCGGATCCCCGAGATCGGCGACGACCTCGTCCACGACGGCTGGCGCTTCACCGTCACCAACATGAGCGGTCACCGGATCAACGAGCTCCAGCTCACCCGGGTGCAGCGGGAGGTGTCGGCGTGACGACCCTCGTCCCGCTCGCCGCTGGCGAGTCCAGCCTCGCGACCGGACCCGCGCTGTGGATCGGACTCGTGCTGTTGATCCTCAACGGCTTCTTCGTGGCCGCCGAGATCGCCCTGCTGGCCGCACGGCAGGTCCGCGTCGAGGAGCTGGCCGAGTCGGGTGACCGCCGGGCGCAACGGGCGCTCAAGATGCTGAAGGAGCTCTCCATCACCTTCTCGGGCGCCCAGCTCGGGATCACGATGGCGTCGCTGGGGCTCGGTGCCGTCACCGAGCCGGCGCTCGTCGGCCTCCTCGAGGGCTGGCTCGGCCCCCTGAACCTGCCCGACGGGATCCGGGGTGCGCTCGCGTTCGCCATAGGGCTCGGCATCGTCGTCTTCCTGCACATGGTCGTCGGCGAGATGGCGCCGAAGAACCTCGCGCTGGCGAAGCCCGAGGAGGTGTCGCTGCGACTCGCACGCCCCTTCGGCTGGTTCGTCGCCCTGCTGCGCCCGCTCATCGTGGCCCTCAACGGCACGGCGAACGCCGTGGTGCGGCTCGTCGGGGTCGAGCCACGTGACGAGATCGGGCTGGTGCACACGCCCGACGAGCTCCTGCTGGTCGTACGTGAGTCACGCCGCCACGGGATGCTCACGCCGGCCGAGGCGCGCGTGCTGACGGCTGCGCTGGCGCTCTCCGACATCGACGCCGAGGCCGCGATGACGCCCCGGGTGGACATCGCGTCCATCGAGGACGAGGCGCCGGTCGCCGAGGTGCTCGAGCGGTCGCGCTCCACGGGCTTCACGCGCCTGCCCGTCTACCACGAGGCCCTCGACAACATCGTGGGCCTCGTGCACGTCAAGGACGTGCTCATCCGGGAGAGGGACGAGCTGGGCTCCCTGCGGGTCGCCGACGTGATGCGGCCCGTCGCGGCCGTCCCGGAGTCCCGCGACCTCGAGAACCTGCTGCGTGACATGCGGCGTGACCGCTCGCACGCGGCCGTGGTCGTCGACGAGTTCGGCGGGACCGCCGGCCTGATCACCCTCGAGGACGTCCTCGAGGAGCTGGTCGGTGAGATCGCCGACGAGTTCGACCCGGGCGCGCCGCTCGTACGGCGCCTGGGGGAGCGACGCTGGTCCGTGCCCGGGACCCTGCGGCTCGACGAGCTGCAGCGCGCCGTGGGCGTACGCCTCCCCGATGGGCCCTACGAGACCGTGAGCGGCTACCTGACTGACCGGGTCGGCCACCTCCCTGAGGTCGGCGACGTCGCCGAGCACGAGGGTTGGACGCTGCAGGTCCGGACGCTCGAGGGCCGCCGCGCGGGCGAGGTGGTCGTGTCCGCACCCGAGCCGGTGGCGGACGGTCAGGCCTCGGGGATCTCCTCCCACCACTGACACCACCACTCTGCGCCGACGAGGATGCGCAGCTTGGGGTGCCAGCAGTACGCGAGCTTGTCGTCGGGGTTGAGGTAGTAGAGGCAGTTGTCACAGCGCTCGTCGCCCTGCGGCACGGCTCGGAGGACGCTGTCCTCGATGAGGTGCTGCAGCGCGACGGCCTTCTTCTCGTCGACCTCGGTGGGTTCGGGAAGGGGGTCGGTCATCGGAGCTCCTCCGCCTCCGCGGCATCGAGGGGGTCGTCGGCGACAACCCTAGGAGCGGTGGCCCGCTGTGCGCGTCCAGCCGGGCAGCGCGAAATGGCGCGTTTCGGCGATGGCGCGCGATGGGATAGTTGCAGACAGTACAGTCGAGGCGCACGTGTGCCGGTTGGGGCACATGCGAGAGGAACGGACCACGGTGTCAGGATCGCTCCACCGAGCTGCCGTCGACGCCCTGCCCATGGGCTTCGCGGCCGTCGACGCGGCCGGGTCGGTCATCGCCTGGAACGTGGAGGCCGCACGCATGCTCGGCTGGACGGCCGAGGAGGTCCTGGGGAAGCGGGATCCGAGCGTCATCGAGTCGGCCGAGCACTATGACGCAGGCCTGGCGCGGGTGACGTCAGGTGGCGTCAGTCGGGAGTTCGTGACCCGCCGGCACCGTGACGGCCACGAGGTCACGTTCGAGGTCCATGGTGTGCTCACCTTCGAGGACGACGACGGCCGGCCGGTCGTCGGAGCGTTCTTCTCCGAGCCGGCCAGCGACGAGGTCCGTGCCGGGCGCCGCAACGAGCTGAGCCGCGCGCTCGTGGACGCCGTCACGGAAGAGGACGTCATCAAGGCGCTGGCGACGGCCCTGCCCCGGCTGGTCGGCGCGTCCGGCGGGGTCGTGCTGCGACCGTGCGAACCAGGTCGTCACCTTCACGGGTCGCGGATGCTCGGAGGCGTCCAGGAGGACGCCGAGTCGTTGGAGCTCGACTTCGGCGGAGACGAGCCCTGGTCGTTCGCGGCGCTCGGCGAGCCGCAGTTCGGGTCGCTCTCGCTGCCAGCCGCAGGCGACGTGCCCGCCATGTTCGTCGCCATGGGCCCGCCCACCGAGCGCGATGTCCTCGCGCTCCTGTATCCCGACGGGACGCCCACGGACCCGAGCATCGTGTCGACCGCGAGGGCCATCGCCGACGAGGCATGGATCGCGCTGCAGCGCGCCGCGCTGATCGGCGAGCTCGAGGGCAAGATCGAGATCCTCGAGGCGACCGCTCGCGTCGCGAGCTCCGCAGGTCTCGAGCTCGAGGAATCGCTCACGCGGATCTGCGAGCACGCTGCGGCGGCCCTGTCCTGCGAGCGCGCCGCCATCTACCTGCGAGATGAGGATGACGAGCTGCGCCTCGTGCACCTCCACGCGACCGACGTCGACCTCGACGCCGATCCCGATGGCCGTGACCTCGCCATCGAGGTGATGAGCGAGGGCACCGAGATCATCGTGCAGGACGTGTCGAGCTGCGACTTCGCCAGCGGACCCTGGCACCACGAGGCCGGTGCGGTCTCCGTGTTCGGGATCCCCCTACGCGTGGCCGACCGCGAGATCGGCGTCCTGGCGGTCGCCCACACCCAGGCGAATCCGCGCGGCTTCACCAACCTCTGCCAGCAGGTGGGCGCTGCCGCCGCGCAGCAGGCTGCGCTCGCCATCGACAACGCACGGCTGTACCGCCGCGAGCAGAGCACGGTCTCGTCCCTGCGGGAGCTGCAGCAGCTGCGCGAGGACTACATCGCCGGCATCACGCACGACCTTCGGACACCCCTGACCGGGTTGGTCGGATTCACGCGCACGCTGCGTCGGTTCGGCGACTCGGTCGCACCCGAGCAGCGTGCGCAGTACCTCGAGGTCATGGAGCGCCAGGCCAACCGCCTCGTCGCGAGGGTCGAGGACCTCCTGCTCGCGGCGCGGATGGAGTCCGGCGACGTCGAGCCGGCCGAACGGGCACCCGTCGACCTCGCCGAGGTCATCGCCGAGGTGCTGGCGTTGTACGACGAGGCCACCCTCCCTCGCGTCGAGGTCGTCGACGCGCCGCCCGGCCTCTGCGCCGTCGGCGACCGAGCCCAGCTCTCACGGATCGTCCAGAACCTCATCGACAACGCCCTCAAGTACTCCGACGAGGGCACGAACGTCGCCCTCAGCCTCACCCGGGCTGGCCCGTCCCTCGAACTCCGGGTCGCGGACCGGGGCGAGGGCATCGCCCCCGAGAACCTCGACCGGGTGTTCGAGCGCTTCGCCCGGGGCTCGAGCGGCGAGCGACGTGGATCGACCGGGCTGGGCCTGTTCATCTCGCGTGGCATCGCGCGTGGACACGGTGGCGACGTCAGCGTGGAGAGCGTGCTGGGCGAGGGCTCGACCTTCGTGGTGCGGCTGCCGGCGTGCTGAGCACGCTCGTTACCCTGCGGCCTCCGCCGACCCTCGGAGACGCACGTGACCAACGATGCCCGCGCCCTCGCGGCTGAGGCGCTCCGCGAGTTGGGCCACGCGGTCGTCGGCCACGACACGGACGCCGAGCTCCTCCGCGAGATCGCGGCGACCGCCACGCAGCTGCGCGAGCGTGTCATGGTCGGACCGGAGCGACGGCGCGACCTCCTCGAGCTCAAGCGCCAGATGTTCGACGTCGACATCGCCGACGGCGAGCGGATCTCGCACTTCGCCGACTGCTTCGTGTCGGGCGCCTGGAACCCGCTCGGCATCGCCATGGACGTGCGTCGCGAAGGCGATGAGGCCGTCGCCGACGTGACGCTCGGACTCGCCTTCGAAGGCGCGCCCGGGCGTGCCCATGGCGGGATCGTCGCGGCGCTGTGCGACGACATCATGGGCTACATCCTCACCCTCGAGCGGCAGCCCGGCTTCACCGGCACGATGACCGTCCAGTACCACGAGGGCATGCCGATCCAGCAGCCGCTGCAGCTGCGTGCGCGTGTCGTCCATCGGGACGGCCGCAAGCTCGAGGTCACGGCTGAGGCCACCGCCGAGGGTCGGCTCATCGCCTCGTCGACCGGCACGTTCATCACCGTTGGTCCCGAACGGTTCCGCGCCGTCTGATGGGCTTCACCCGCGAACAGCTCGAGTCGTTCCGTGATGCGACCGTCGACGACCTCGTCGGCGACGACGTCCGACTCGTCATCGTGGGCATCAACCCCGGGCTCTGGACGGCAGCCACGAACACCCACTTCGCACACCCGGGGAACCGCTTCTACCCGGCGCTGCACCTCGCGGGGATCACCACGCACCAGATCGACCAGGCGGCCGGGTTCACGCCCGAGGATCGCGAGCACCTCGTCGGCCGCGGTGTCGCCATCACCAACATCTGTCCGCGTGCGACCGCACGTGCTGACGAGCTGTCACGACGGGAGCTCCGCGAGGGAGCGCAGCAGCTCGTGGACCGGCTCGAGTCCTGGCAGCCACAGGTCGTCGCCATCGCGGGCATCACGGCCTACCGCCAGGCCTTCGGCCGACCGTCCGCGGCGAAGGGGCGGCAAGAGGTCAGGCTCGCGGGGGCGACGCTCTGGCTGTGCGGGAACCCGAGTGGCCTCAACGCCCACGAGACGGTCGAGACCCTGGCGCGCCAGTACCGCGCGGCGGCGGAGGAGGCGGGCGTCACCCTCGACGCACCGCGCTGGTAGGTCAGGCCGGGCCCTCGCCGCCGAGGAGGTCGACCGTGCGGTCCACGGTCTCGACCGCGGGGAGCGAGTCGACGGCGTGCTGGAGGGGGTGCAGGAACGGCATGGCCGTCGGGTCGAGCTCCTCCTCCGGCTGGAACTCCCGAAGCGACGTGCCCTCCACCGCGGCGGCGGTGATGCGCGGCGCATGCTTGCGGGCGCCGTAGACCGCGATCACGGCCGGGACGCCGCCGACGTCGGCCTCGGCGAGGAAGCCCCACGCGGGGATGGCCTTCGCCACGATCTCGTCGGTTGCGAGGTTGGCCAGCAGGTCGTGACGCGCCTCGTCGTCGTCGGGGAAGCCCGGCAGCGTGACCAGCTGCGTCCGCTCTGGCCCGGGCAGCACCACGGTCGGCGGCAGCGGCCGTTCATGGTCCGCGAGGAGCTTCTTGGCGGCTTCCTCGCAGACGAAGCGCAGTTCCTCGAAGCGCATCAGACGGAGGTCGTCGCGCCCTCGGACGCGGATCGAACGGTGCGCGCGTACTTCGCGAGGACCCCGCGCGTGTACCGCGGCTCGAGGGGCTGCCACGCGGCGCGCCGCTCGGCCAGCACGTCGGCGTCCAGGGCGACGTCGATCGTCCGGTTCGGGACGTCGATCGTGATGCGGTCGCCCTCCTCGAGGAACGCGATCGGACCACCGTCCGCGGCCTCCGGGGCAACGTGGCCGATCGAGAACCCGTGTGTGGCCCCCGAGAATCGACCATCGGTGATGAGGGCCACGGAGTCGCCGAGGCCGGCACCCTTGACCGCCGCCGTGGTTGCGAGCATCTCGCGCATCCCGGGCCCACCCTTCGGTCCCTCCCAGCGGATGACGATGACGTCGCCGGGCTCGATACGGCCCGTCAGCACGGCCTCCATCGCGGCCTGCTCGCCGTCGAAGACCCGCGCGGGACCCTCGAAGTGGTGCTGCTCGGGCGGGATGCCCGCGATCTTGACCACCGCGCCCTCGGGTGCGAGCGAGCCGCGCAGGATCGCGAGGCCACCGTCGGCGTGGATCGGATCGCTCAGCGCGTGCACGACCTCGCCGTCGGGGCCTGGCGGGTCGAGCTCGCGGAGGTTCTCCTCGACCGTCCGTCCGGTGACGGTCATCGCATCGCCGTGCAGCAGGCCGGCGTCGAGCAGTTCCTTCATGACGACGGGGACGCCGCCGATGCGGTCGAGGTCGCTCATCAGGTAGCGGCCGCCGGGCTTGGTGTCGGCGATGTGCGGCACGCGGCGGCCGATGGCGTCGAAGTCGTCGATCGAGAGCTCGACCTCGGCCTCGCGGGCGATGGCGAGGAGGTGGAGGACGGCGTTGGTCGACCCGCCGACGGCCATCACGACGGCGATGGCGTTCTCGATGGCCTCGCGCGTGACGATGCGGCGGGCACTGATGCCGTCGTTGAGCAGCTGGACGACGGCCTCGCCGGACCGCCGGGCGAAGTCGTCGCGTCGGGGGTCCGGTGCGGGCGGGGCGGCCGAGCCCGGCAGGCACATCCCGAGTGCCTCGATGGCGGAGGCCATCGTGTTGGCGGTGAACATGCCGCCACACGACCCCTCTCCTGGGCAGGCGTTGCGCTCGATGGCGGCCAGTTCCTCGTCGTCGATGACGTCGCGGCCGCGGGCACCGACGGCCTCGAACACGTCCTGGATCTGGATGTCCTTGCCGTGCAGCCTGCCCGGCAGGATCGAGCCGCCGTACAGGAACACGCTGGGCAGGTCCATCCGGACCGCGGCCATGATCATCCCCGGCAGCGACTTGTCGCAGCCGGCGAACGTGACCATGCCGTCGAGGCGCTCGGCGTGCATGACGGTCTCGACGGAGTCCGCGATGACCTCGCGGCTGACCAGCGAGGCGCGCATCCCCTCGTGGCCCATCGCGATCCCGTCGGAGACGGCGACGGTGACGAACTCGATCGGGAACCCGCCGGCCTCGCGGACACCGAGCTTCGCCTGCTTCGCGAGCCGGTCCAGCGGGAGGTTGCAGGGCGTGACCTCGTTCCACGAGGACACGACGCCGACCTGCGGCTTCGTGAAGTCCTCGTCCGTCATGCCGACCGCGCGGAGCATCGCGCGGGCGGGAGCGCGCTCGAAGCCCTCGGTGACGTCGCGAGAGCGGTGGCGGGGATCGGCCATGCGTAGCCTCCAGGCGCCGACGGGGCGCGCGAGTGTCCTGAACGCCGCGGAGTGAAGCCGAACGGCCGCGCGATGGCACATCCGGTAGGTGCTTGACGTGAGTGCCCGTGGGCCGACAGGGTGGTTGCGTCTCCGGGGGAGGGCTGGTGGACGCAACGCCGATCAGCGAGATCATGAGCGCGTCGGTCGTCACCGTGACGCCCGACGCCTCACTGTCCGACGTGCTCCCGTTCTTCCGGGTTCGCGACGTCCCGTCGATCATCGTCGTCCGTGACGAGGTGCCGGTCGGCATCGTCTCGGAGCGCGATCTCGTGGCGCTGCTGAGTCGCGAGGGCGCCTACGAGCGACTCGAGTCCGCGGCCGTGTCGACCGTCATGACGGCACCGATCCACACCGTCCGTGACACCGACGCCGTCTCCGAGGTGGCGGAGGTCATCGAGGCGCGCGGCTTCCGGCGCGTGCCCGTCGTGGACGAGGACGGCAAGCTCGTGGGCATCGTCGCGTTCACGGACCTCGTCGGATTCCACATCCGACTGCTGCGCGCACAGTCGGCGGCGCTGGAACAGGTCGTGGAGGACCGAACCCGCGAGTTGCAGGCAGCCAACCAGCGACTACAGCTCATCTCCCGCGAGGACGCCCTGCTCGCCATCGGCAATCGCCGCGCGATGGACGAGATGCTCGACCAGGTCCACGAGCGGCTCCGGCGCTACGGCAACCCCTACGCCGTCCTCCTCATCGACGTCGACAACTTCAAGCCGTTCAACGACCTCTACGGCCACCAGACCGGCGACGAGGCGCTCCAGAAGCTCGCCGCGCGCTGCCTCGCCGGGCTGCGGTCCACCGATCGGCTCTACCGCTACGGCGGTGAGGAGCTGCTGGCGGTGCTG
>JBFHRB010000136.1:0-9005 GCA_041591915.1 Nitriliruptorales bacterium | reverse complement strand
CCTCATGTGGCGTGAGGACGACGAGGCCGTCGTCTCCGTCACCCGCGAGGAGGGCGTCTTCCCGCGCGTGGATCGCACCGACGCCGTGGCCGAGGCCGCGTTCCAGAAGATGGCCGACTACGCCGCGACGCTCCCGCTCGAGCTGGCTGACGGCCCGGGTACCGGGGCATTCCCTGCACCGGGCGAGAGCGGCGTGCCGTTCCCGCCGATCCCCGGTCCGAACACGTTCCCGAGCCGGGCCAGCGACGAGGCGGCGATGCTCCCGGCCGCGCGGGCGCAGGCAGCCCTCGAGGAGTGGCGGGCCGCGCTGACGGGTGGCTCGCACCTCGTGGCGATCGCCCCGTCCAAGACGGCCGACGGATCGGCACTGCTGGTGAGCGAGCCACAGCTGGGCTACAACCCGACGCTGCTGGTCGAGCTCGAGGTCCACGGCGGTGAGACCGGCTACGACGCCCGCGGGGTCAACGTCCCGGGCATCCCGCTGGTCGGCATCGGCTACACCGACGAGGTGGCGTGGGCGCTGACTACCGGCAACTCCAAGACCATCGACAGCTTCATCGAGACGACGCGCCCGGACAGCAACGACGACGGTGCGCCCGAGTACCTCCACGAGGGGCAGTGGAAGGACATGGACTGCCGGACCGAGACCGTCCGGTACCGCGCCGCTCCGGGTGGCGTCCCGGCTCCCGGTGACTTCTTCACCGTCGACGTGCCGGCCTGCCGCACGGTCCACGGCCCGGTCGTCGCCAGCACCGAGGACCAGACCATGGCGCGGTCCGTCCAGTACGCGATGTGGATGCGCGAGGTCGACACGATCGAGGGCGTCCTGCGCTGGAACCACGCGCACGACCTCGAGGAGTTCACGGCCGCGATGCGGATGGTCACCTGGAACGAGAACACGGGCTACGCCGACCGCAACGGCAACATCGCGTTCTGGCACCCCGGCCTGCACCACGAGCGCCACCCGGAGACCGACGTGCGGCTGCCCATCCCCGGCACCGGACAGTTCGACCACGGCCCCCACCTGCCCTTCGAGGCCCTCCCGCACAGCGTGAACCCGGCCAAGGGCTACGTCGCCAACTGGAACAACAAGCCCGCGCACGGCTGGGAGATGGGCGGCTCCGTCGGCGCGAACCCCGGCGGCCACGGCCACCGCGTGACCAACCTCATCGCGCAGCTCGATGCCCGCACCGACTGGACGTTCGAGGCGCTGCTGGAGCTCGACCGCCGGGCGGCCGAGGAGGACGTGCGCGCGAAGGAGTTCCTGCCGCTCGTCCTCGCACTCGACACCGCCGGCGACCTCACGGCCCGCGAGCAGCAGGCCCTCGACATCCTGGCGGGGTGGGACTGGAGCGCGAACGGCCCGGGTGCGGACATGGAGTTCACGGACCTGTCCGGCGACCCGGCGACCGTCGGCGCGGCCCCGACGATCTTCAACCGCTTCATGGACGCGCTCGTCGCGGAGGCGTTCGAGGACGAGGCGGTCCTCGCCGACTTCGTCGCCATGAAGTCCGACATCGGCCGACACGTCTACGACATGTCGCCGGTGACCAACCTCATCCTGCGGATCCTCGACCCCTCGTCGTCCAGCCTGGTCGCGAGCCGGGACTACTTCGACGGGCGGACCGCTTCTGTGGTCGTCCGTGAGGTCCTCAACGCGGCGCTCGACGAGCTCGAGTCCGAGCAGTCGTCGTCGGACATGGCGGCGTGGCGGAGCGAGTACCTGCGCATGGACCCGGTCTGCTCGCCGACGGGCATCATCGGCCCGTGCGTCGACATGCCCTTCATCGAGCGCGGTACGTGGATCCACATGGTCGGCTACCCCGGTGCGGGCGCGCCGTACAGCCCGCCCGCGCCTCCGGTGGCCGGAGCGGCCGGCGACCAGCTCCCCGCCACCGGTGGTGGCGCCCCGATCTCCGTGGCCGGCCTGCTGCTCGCCGGGGCGGCGCTCCTGCTGCGCCGCCGCCGCACGGAGGTCTGACGGCCGGGCCATCGGCCCAGGGCGCCAACCGCTGGACCCATCGGCGACGAATGCTTCACGAGCCCTCGCCCATGGAACAGCCATGTCGCCCAGACCGACCCCGGACCTCGCCGGCCCGGGACAGGAATCCGTCTGGGACTACCCGCGCCCACCGGCGCTCGAGCGGACCGACGCGCTCGTCGTCGTGAGGCTCGCCGGCACGACGATCGCTGAGACGCGCCGCGCGTTCCGCGTCCTCGAGACCTCGCATCCGCCGAGCTACTACCTGCCGCCGGACGACATCGACCGCACGTTCGTCAACGACGTGCCGGGAACGACGTTCTGCGAGTGGAAGGGCCGAGCCTCCTACGTCGACGTCGAGGTCGCGGGCGAACGCGCCCAGCGGGCCGGCTGGTACTACCCGGTCCCCAACGTCCGCTACGCGGATCTCGCCGGCCACGTCTCGTTCTACCCATCGCGCGTGGAGTGCTACGTCGACGGCGAGCGCGTCCGTTCGGTGCCCGGGGGCTTCTACGGTGGGTGGGTCACCGACGACGTCGTGGGCCCGTTCAAGGGGGCGCCCGGCACCGAGTGGTGGTAGCCGGTCCCCGTCGTGTCGAGCCCGCGATCGGTTCCACTAGCGTTGCCGCACCAGGGATGGAGTGACAGGTGGCGCGGATCCTCTTCGCGGACGATGACCGCGACCTGACGTTCATGGTCCAGTTCAGCCTCGAGGACGCCGGGCACGAGGTCCTCCTCGCCGAGAACGGTGACGACGCGCTCGCACTCCTCGACGCGAACGACTTCGACCTGTGCCTGTTCGACGTGATGATGCCGGGGCACGACGGCTTCGCGCTCACGCGCAGCGTCGGGGCCCGCGAGACCCCCATGCCGGTGATCCTGCTGACGGCGCGCGACCGCGACAGCGACCGCCAGGAGGGTCTTGACGCCGGTGCCGCGGACTACATCGTCAAGCCCTTCTCGCCGGCGGACCTGTTGGAACGCATCGAGAAGGTGCTCGCCGAGGCCGACGCGTCGGGCTGAAGCCGGTCCCGTCGATGACCACAGCGGTAGCATCGTTCGGCGGACGCGGAGATGCCCGGCGTTGGGGGACGGGGGCTCAGCGACGAACCGCTCCCGGTGACCTGAGGTAGATGACGTGGCACGCATCCTCGTGGCGGAGGACGAAGAGGACGTCGCGATGCTCGTGCAGTTCAAGCTCGAGCAGGAGGGCCACGAGGTCGTCATGGCGACGGACGGGCGTGAGGCGCTGGAGATGTACCGCGAGCACGGAGCCGAGGTCGCGGTCCTCGACGTCATGATGCCCAAGATCGACGGGCTGGCCGTGGCTCGCAGCCTGTCGGCCGCGGCCGGCGGCCCTCGGATACTGATGCTGACGGCGCGCGGTCGGGAAGCCGACATCGACGCCGGGTTCGAGGCCGGCGCCGACGACTACCTCGTCAAGCCGTTCTCGCCCCGCGAACTCGTTCGACGAGTGGATGCGCTGCTCAGACGGTGAACACCTTCCTGGCCATCGACACGGCGCTCATGACGGCGCTGGTCCTGCTCATCGTGGTGGCCACGATCACCCGGAAGACCTTCGCCGATCGTCGTGACGCCCGGTTCGCGGACATCCTCGACTCCGTCCGTCCCGCCGTGTTCAAGCTGGTGTCCACGGACGGCAAGGACCAGCGACCGCTGCTCGAGGAGCTGGAACGGGAGGGACCGCGGTCGGAGCGGGCCATGCGTCGACGGGCGACGAACCTGCAACTCCTGCGGTTCGCGGACAACCTCCGCGGCGACGTCGTGCAGGAGATCCGTGAGTTCCTGATCAGCCAGGGCTTCTCGCGCGAGGCCGCCGAGGACCTGCGCTCACGGTCGCCCTGGAAGCGTGCCCTGGCCGTACAGGAACTCGGCTTCCTCGCTGACGACGACTACCTGTACGCGCTGGTCCGCCGTCTGGATGACCGCGACGAGGCCGTCCGCATCGCGGCCGCACGTGCGCTCGGCAACCTGCGGGACGCCGCGGCGACCGCCCACCTCCTCGCCGCGCGCGACGGCAAGCGGACGGTCCCGTACGGGCCGGTGTCGCACTCCCTGCTGAAGATCGGCCCACCCGGCGTCCCCAACCTCATCGACGCGCTCGGCCACCCGAGCTTCCGGGTCCGCCGCATGGCGATCGACGTGCTGGGCGAGCTCGGCGTCTCGCAGATCGACCAGGAGCTCATCCGCATCCTGCGCACCGACCGTGACACGCTCGTGAGGGTCCGGGCGGCGCACGCGGTCGGCCGCATCGGCACGTCGGAGGTCCTGTCGCAGCTCTACGCGTCGCTGCAGGCGGAGAACGCCGACATCCGTGGCTCGATCATCCGAGCGGTCGCTCGTATCGGGGCACGCGGGTCCCTCCCGGTGCTCCGTCGCGCCCTCGACGACGACGACCACGCGACCGCCCGCGCTGCTGCCCGAGCGCTCATCGAGATGGGCGACTCCGGCCGGGCGATCCTGCGCGCGAGGGCGGCGAGCCTCGGCGGCGGCGCGGCCTACGCCATCGAGGCGCTGGACACGCTCGGCCTCGCGACGGACGCCCAGCGCGAGTGGGTGCGGACGCTGAACCGGGCAGCCGTGGACGAGGCCCCCGAACCGGCGACGGTCGGGTGATCGAGGCCATCCTCTGGATCGCCAACTTCGCGATCTTCGGGTACTTCCTCGCCATCAACACGACGTACGCGGTGCTGCTCGTCTTCGCCGCCCGGGTCCTCGGCGAGTACCTGCGCAGCGAGCCGCTGGCCGCGCTCGAGGAGGTGTTCCGCAGCCCGTTCACCCCGGGCGTCACGATCCTCGTGCCGGCGTACAACGAGGGCCCGAACATCGTCACGTCCGTCACCAGCATGCTGGCGCTGCGGTACCCGCAGCTGCAGGTCGTCGTGGTCAACGACGGCTCGAAGGACGACACCCTCGACCGGATGGTCGAGCACTTCCAGATGGTGCCGGCCGCGCGCGTGGACCCGCGCCACGTCGACACGCAGGAGGTGCGCGGGGTCTTCCGGAGCAGGGTCGCACGCAACCTGCTCCTCATCGACAAGGCGAACGGCGGCAAGGCCGACGCACTCAACTGTGCGCTCAACTTCGCGGACGAGCCCCTGGTGTGCGCCGTCGACGCCGATGCCATGCTCGAGCCGGACGCCCTCCTGCGTGTCGTCAAGCCGTTCCTCGACGACCCCGCCAACATGATCGCGGTCGGCGGGATCATCCGGATCGCGAACGGCTGCACGATCGAGGACGGCCAGGTCACGGCGGTCGCGCTCTCGAAGAACCACATCGCTCGCTTCCAGGTGGTCGAGTACCTCCGGGCGTTCCTCATCGGCCGCACCGGCTGGAACGTCGTCAACGCCCTGCTGATCATCTCGGGGGCGTTCGGCGTCTTCCGGCGTGACGCCGTGCTGGCCGTGGGTGGCTACGACCACAAGACGGTGGGGGAGGACGCGGAGCTCGTCGTGCGCATGCACCGGCACTTCCGGGAGTCGGGCCGCCCGTACGCGATCGAGTTCGTACCCGACCCGGTCTGCTGGACCGAGGCCCCCGAGACACGGCGCGTGCTCGCGAGGCAGCGCCGACGGTGGCAGCGCGGGCTGCTGCAGACCCTGTCCAAGCACCGGCGGATGGCCTTCAACCCGCGGTACGGCCCGGCCGGGACCATCGCCTGGCCGTACCAGTTCGTCTTCGAGGCCCTCGGCCCGGTGGTCGAGCTCGTCGGCTACGTGGCCTTCGTGCTGTCCGTCGCCCTCGGCCTGATGAACTGGCCATTCGCCATCCTGTTCTTCCTCGTCGCCTTCCTCTACGGCGTGATCCTGTCGACCTCGTCGATCCTGCTCGAGGAGTTCTCGTTCCGTCGCTATCGGTCGTGGCGCGACGTCCTGACGCTGGTGGCGTACGCGATCCTCGAGAACTTCGGCTACCGCCAGCTCCACACGTGGTGGCGCTTCCTCGGCATGGTCGACCTGTTCCGGTCCAACGTGTCCTGGGGGGACATGGAGCGGCGTGGGCTCGGCCAGCAGCCTGCGATGGCGGTCGCACCCACCGACCGTGAGGCGGCACGGCGAGCGGGGGGCGCCTCTTCGTCCTAGAAGCCGCAAGCGCTGGTGTGGCACGGGTACCTTCGTCGGCGTCACGCACCCTTCGGCCCGCCAGGCCGAGCCGGTCGAGAGCAGGCGACGTTGGACTCCGGAGCCGTCACGGACGAGCCGCGCCGCTTCGACGCGTCCGGCCTGCCCCGCGAGCGCGCATCCTTCAGCAAGGTCGTTGCAGACGTCATCGCGGCCGTCGACGCCATGCTGCCCGCGCGGGTCGCGTTCGTCTCGAACATGGATTCCGAGTCCTTCGAGATCGTCGACGCCTACGACCACGAGGACATGGGCTTCCACGCAGGCCTGGTCCTCGCCACGCCCGACACCTTCTGCGTCCGTCACATCACGGAGGAAGGGGCGCGGTACACCGGGAAGGCGTCCGAGGACCCGGTCTACCGCTTCGCGCCGGCGCGTACGGCCTTCGGGATCGAGACCTACTGCATCGCGCCCATCGTCCTCTCGGACGGGACGCTGTACGGGACGCTGTGCGCCCTGGACTCCCGACCGGACATCGAGATCGGCGACTCCCAGTTGCGCGTGCTGCAGTCGCTTGCGGACCTGATCGCACGGGCCTACGAGGAGGAGCAGCTCGTGCGCGGCCTGCGCAAGGAACACGCGGAGCTCCGCGAGGCCAGCGCCGTCCGCGACGAGGTCGTGCGCGAGATCGCCCACGACCTCCGGGCGCCCCTCTCGGCCGTCCAGGGCTTCGCCGAGCTGCTCACCACGCGGGACCTCGTGGATGACCGCGGGCAGCAGTACGCGGGTCTGATCGCCAAGCAGAGCGTGCGCATGCGGACGATGCTCGAGGGCCTGTTGGACGCCGAGTCCGCGAGGGCCGGCGGCGTGGCTGACGAGACCCCCACGGACATCGAGCTGGGCGAGCTCGGCACGGTGCTGGCGTACGAGCTCAGCCAGCTCGTCAACCAGGGTGTCGAGGTCCACGTGGACCTGACGGGGCGCGTGCGCCTGCCCGAGACGCGGCTGCACCGCCTACTGCTCAACCTCGCCGCGAACAGCGCTCGCTACACCTCGGAGGGCATGGTCTCCGTCGTCGGGTCGGTCGATGACGGGGTCGCGACCATCGTCGTCGCGGACACCGGCCGTGGCATCCCCGACGACCTGCTCGAGCGCCTCGGCGAGGCGGGCTCCAAGGATGCGGACTCGCCGGGCTTCGGGCTCGGCCTGTCGATCGTCCTGCGCTTCCTGAAGTCGATGGGAGGCGAGTTGAGCGTGCACTCCGAGGAGGGGCACGGCAGCACGTTCGAGCTGAGCATCCCCTCGACGGTCGAGGGTCAGCCGGGGGGCGACGCGGCCGAGTAGGCCCACGCGTCGATCGCCGACAGGAGGCGCTGGCGGCCGGGCTCGGTCACGAACGCCGCCCGTGCCGCCCGGCGTTGCAGGTCGAGCACGTCCTGCACGCTGAGGTCGGCCAGGCGCGTGGCGTGGGCGAGCTCGTCCGTGAGCCTGGTGGCGAACAACGGCGGGTCGTCGGAGTTGACCGTCACGTTCACGCCCCGTCGGTAGAGCTCGGGGAAGGGGTGCTCGTCGAGCGAGGCCGCAACCTGCAGCACGACGTTGGAGCTGGGGCAGACCTCGAGCGGCACGGCGTCGCGCACGAGCCTGTCGAGCAGCGCGTCGTCGCGGATGGCGGCGACACCGTGGCCGATGCGGTCGGCCCCGAGGTCGTCGAGGGCGTCGCGCACGTTCTGCGCGGGTCCCGTCTCGCCGGCGTGCACGGCGAGCCCGAGGCCGAGGCGGTCGGCGGCCTCCCGCAGCATCACGAAGTCGCGGGCCGCGGTCGTGCGCTCGTCGCCGGCGAGGCCGAACGCGGCGACGGGGGCGTCGGCGTCCTCGACCAGCCGAACCGTCGCCCAGCCGTGCTCGGCACCGCTGTCGCGCACGGCGTCGACGATCAGCCGGATCTCCGCCTCGGGGTGCTCGGCGAAGCCGTCGCGCAGGGCCTGCCACATCGGGGCGGGCTCCCAGCCGTTGCGCACGAGGGTCAGGGCCGTGAACGTCACCTCCGTGTACAGCACGTGCTGCTCGGCCTGCTGGCGCGCGAAGGCTGCTGCGACGGTGGCGAGGTCGTCCGGCGTGCGCACCTGTCGTGTCACGGCGAGGTACAGGCGGACGAAGTCCATGAAGTCGTCGTAGCGCGGCGGGTACGCACCATCCACGAGGGGGAGGACCACCTCGGGGTCCTCGCCATGCCGACGTGCGAGCGCCTTCGCCGTCTCCGCCTCGATGCTGCCCTCGAGGTGGACGTGCAGCTCCACCTTCGGCAGCACGGCGAGTTCGTCGGCCGTGGGAGGACGGTCGAGCGGGTCGGTGGTCACGCCCCCGCGACCTCGCGGCCTGCCGCGGCGAGCAGGACCTTCTCGGTCCCGAGGGTGCCGGGCGCCGTCAGCGGTCCGACCCCGGGCAGCGACGCGCCGGCCTGGCGGTACTCCTCGATCTTGGCGCGTACGTCCTCGGGGGACCCGATGCCAGCGAGGCTGCGGAGCATCGGCTCGGACATGGCCGCCAGGGCTGCCGGGAAGTCGCCGGCCTGCATGCCGGCGTCGAAGGCATCGAGGTCGTCCTGGAACCCGGAGTTGGCCAGCATCGACCGGTAGAACGGCAGGCTCATGTAGGTGACCAGGGACTTGCGGAGGGCGTCCAGCGCCGGCCCCGGGTCGTCGGTCAACGCGCACGTGATGGCCGGGATGATCTCGATCTCGCTCGGGTCGCGACCTGCGCGTGCCGCGCCCTCGGCGACGTTCGGCACGACCACGTCCCGGATGTAGTCGGGGTTGCAGAGCCAGAGCATGACGCCGTCTGCGAGCTCACCCGCGAGCTGGCACATCTTCGGGCCGAGCGCCGCGATCATGAGCGGGATGTCGGCGCGCGGCGTGAATCCCTGGAACGAGAACTGCGCCCGG
>JBFHRB010000135.1:0-9071 GCA_041591915.1 Nitriliruptorales bacterium | reverse complement strand
GCTGACGCTGAAGGCCATGGGCGTGGACGCGATCGTCGTGCGTTCGTCGGCGGCCGGGGCACCGGTCCAGCTGCGACGCTGGGTCGACGCCCACGTGGTCAACGCCGGCGACGGCTGGCACCAGCACCCGACCCAGGCGCTGCTCGACCTCTTCACCATGCAACGCGCCCACGGCCGCCTCGAGGGCCTGCGGGTCGCGATCGTCGGCGATGTGCTCCACAGCCGCGTGGCCCGCTCCGAGATCCAGGCCCTGCGCAAGGTCGGCGCCGAGGTGACCGTCGTCGCACCCCCCACCCTGACGCCGCCGGCCCCCGAGGTCTGGGGTGTGCCGTTCACCACCGACGTCGACTCGGTCCTCGAGGACCTCGACGTGCTGTACCTCCTGCGCGTGCAGCGCGAGCGCATGCACCGCCAGTTCTTCCCGACCGTGCGCGAGTACTCGACCGTCTGGGGCATCGACGCGGAACGACTGCAGCGCCTGCCCGACCACGCGGTCGTCATGCACCCCGGCCCCATGAACCGAGGTGTCGAGATCGCCCACGACGTCGCCGACGACCACGAGGCCACGATCACCGACCAGGTCACCAACGGGATCGCGGTGCGCATGGCCGTGCTGTACCTGCTGCTCGGTGGCGGCTCGACCGAAGGGGACGAGGCATGAGTGAGCTCCTCCTCAAGGGCGGCCGGGTCCTCGATCCCGCGTCGGGCAAGGACGGCCGCGCAGACGTCCGGATCGCCGATGGCCGCATCGTCGAGGTCGCCGATGGGCTCGACGGCGGCTCCGCCGAGGTCGTCGACTGCGGTGGGCTCTGGGTCATGCCCGGCTTCGTCGACCTGCACACGCACCTGCGCGAGCCGGGCTTCGAGGATGCCGAGGACGTCGCCACCGGGACCGCCGCCGCGGCGGCCGGTGGCTACACGGCCGTCTGCTCGATGGCCAACACCGACCCGGTCACCGACATCGCCGCGATCGCGGACATGGTCCGGCGACGGGGGCGGGAGGTCGGCCTCGCCGACGTCTTCCCCGTCGGGGCCATCACCAAGGGCCTCGCCGGCGAGAACCTCACCGAGTTCGCCGACATGCAGCGGGTCGCCGGTGTCGACATGTTCAGCGACGACGGCAAGCCCGTCGCCGACGCGCTCGTCATGCGTCGGGCCCTGCAGTACGCCACGGCCTTCGACGTCGTGATCTGCAACCACTCCGAGGACCCCAGCCTCACCGAGGGTGCGCAGATGAACGAGGGCGCGATGTCGAGCGTCCTCGGCCTCCCCGGGTGGCCGCACGAGGCCGAGGAGGTCATGATCGCGCGCGACCTCATCCTCGCCGCGGGCGCCAACGCGCGCCTCCACGTCCCGCACGTGTCGACCGCCGGGTCGGTCGAGCTCATCCGCGCGGCGAAGGCCAGGGGCATCCGCGTCACGGCCGAGGTCACGCCGCACCATCTCACCCTCGACGACGGCCTCGTCTCGGCGTACGACCCCAACCACAAGGTCAACCCACCGCTGCGCGCGGTCGCCGACGTCGAGGCGCTCCGCGCGGCCCTCGCGGACGGCACGATCGACGCGGTCGCGACCGACCACGCCCCGCACCCGCCCGAGACCAAGGACCAGGAGTGGCACCACGCCCCCTGCGGGATGCTGGGGCTCGAGACCGCGTTCGCGGTGCTGTACAGCGAGCTCGTCGAGCCCGGCCACGTCGACCTGCTGACGCTCATCGCCCGCTTCACGACCGGCCCCGCGGGCGTGCGCAACGTCGGCGAGCACGCGGGCGGGGTCGTCGAGGGGGCCGCCGCTAACCTCGCCGTCGTGGACCCCGAGGCCCGCTGGACCGTGGAAGGACGCGCCCTGCACTCCCGCGCACGCAACACCCCATTCGAGGGACGCAAGCTCGCCACCCGCCCCGTCCACACCGTGCTCCGGGGCCGGTTCACCCTCCGGGACGGGAGCGTGCAGGCATGACGCGACGCGACGCGCTCCTGGTCCTCGAGGACGGTACCTCCTTCCGGGGCACCGCCTTCGCCGCCGACGGCACCTCCTTCGGTGAGGCCGTGTTCAACACGGGCATGGCCGGCTACCAGGAGGTCCTCACGGATCCGTCCTACCGGCGGCAGGTCGTGGCCATGACGGCACCCCACGTCGGCAACTACGGCATGAACGACGAGGATGCGGAGTCCGACCGCATCCAGGTCGCCGGCTTCGTCGTCCGCGAGGCCGCACGCCGCCCCTCCAACCACCGCTCACAGGTGGATCTCCGCACGGCGCTCACGGAGGCCGGCATCGTCGGGGCGGAGGGCATCGACACCCGCCGGCTGACCCGCCACCTGCGGGACAAGGGCGCCATGCGCTGCGCGGTGTCGACCGAGGTCCTCGACGTGGACGACCTGCTCGAGCAGGTACTGGCGAGCCCCGGCATGGTCGGCGCCGACCTCGCGCGCGAGGTCACGACCTCCGAGCCCTACGAGTGGGCCGCCGCCGGCGAGGCCCGGTTCCGGGTGGTCGCCGTCGACTACGGGATCAAGCGCAACATCGTGCGCCTCCTGGCCGAGCACGGGTGCGACGTGAAGGTCCTGCCGGCCTCGGCGACGGCGGAGGACGTGCTGGCGCACGAGCCCGATGGCCTGTTCCTCAGCAACGGCCCCGGCGACCCGGCGGCCGTGACCTACGGGATCGAGATGGCGCGCGAGCTCCTGGGCAGGCTGCCGGTCTTCGGGATCTGCCTCGGGAGCCAGCTCCTGGGCTCCGCGCTGGGCGCGTCGACTTACAAGCTCACGTTCGGCCACCGGGGCGTCAACCAGCCCGTGCTGCGGCGCGAGGACGGCGCGATCGAGATCACGAGCCACAACCACGGGTTCGCCGTGCAGGCGAGCTCCCTCGGCGAGCAGACCGGCGAGCTCACCTTCCAGACGGCCGACCACGGCACGGTCGAGGTCAGCCACGTCAACCTCAACGACGACACGTGCGAGGGCATCGTCTGCCGCGACATCCCGGCCTTCAGCGTCCAGTACCACCCGGAGGCTGCGCCGGGACCCCATGACGCGACATACTTGTTCGACCGGTTCACGCAGCTCATGAGCCGAGCACCAGCCCGCGCGTAGGGCAAGCGCGCCGACGGCGCGGCAGAGACGGCACTTGGAACGTTGACAAGGGGAGCAACGTGGTTACTCAGCAGGGACCGGCACGTGACCCGAAGGCGGTCGTCCAGACCCACCCCGTCCGGGTGAAGGTCTACGCCCGCAACGGTGCGCTGATCGAGGGCCTGGCACACATCAAGCCAGGCGCCTACCAGCGGCGCATCTCCGACATCCTCAACCTCGGCCAGATGAAGTTCATGGCCGTCACCGACGCGCGCTACCAGACGCCCGGGCAGGGCGTGAACGAGTCCGACTGCGTGCTCGTCAACGTCGACGACATCGTGATGGTCGACACCGCCCCGCCGCGCCCCGGCGACGAGTCGCGCGAGGAGCCGCTGCTCCCCGGCGCGTCGATGTAGCGCCCCACCCACAACCCCCGACCGCCCCATCGCCCCCGGAAGGCCTGCTGCTCCATGCCACCCAGAACCGACCTGACGTCCGTCCTCGTGCTCGGCTCAGGTCCGATCGTCATCGGGCAGGCCTGCGAGTTCGACTACTCGGGCACCCAGGCCTGCAAGGTCCTGCGCGAGGAGGGCCTTCGGGTCATCCTCGTCAACTCCAACCCCGCGACGATCATGACCGACCCGTCGTTCGCGGACGCCACGTACGTCGAGCCGCTCACGGTCAACTCCGTGCGGGCGATCATCGAGAAGGAGCGACCCGACGCCGTGCTGCCCACACTGGGCGGCCAGACCGGGCTCAACCTCGCGGTCGACCTCGCCGAGGCCGGCGTGTTCGACGAGTTCGACGTGGAGGTGCTCGGCGCGAGCCTTGACGCGATCCAGACGGCCGAGGACCGCCAGCGGTTCAAGGACGCGATGGCCGAGATCGGCCTGGAGTCCCCGCGTTCCCGCTACGTCACCTCGCCGGACCAGGCGTTCGAGGCGGCCGAGGAGTACGGCTACCCGGTCATCCTCCGTCCGTCCTTCACCCTCGGCGGCAAGGGCGGCGGTGTGGCCGTCGACCCGGACGACCTCCGCGAGAAGATCCGACAGGGCCTGCTCGAGTCACCGACGCACACGGTGCTGGTCGAGGAGTCACTGCTCGGCTGGAAGGAGTACGAGCTCGAGGTCATGCGGGACCGGGCGGACAACTGCGTGGTGATCTGCTCGATCGAGAACCTCGACCCGCTGGGCGTCCACACGGGTGACAGCGTCACGATCGCCCCCGCGATGACCCTCACGGATCGCGAGTACCAGCAGATGCGCGACGGCGCGTTCGCGTGCCTGCGGCGCATCGGGGTCGAGACCGGCGGCAGCAACGTGCAGTTCGCCGTCGACCCCGAGACCGGCCGCCAGGTCATCATCGAGATGAATCCCCGGGTCAGCCGCAGCTCCGCCCTCGCCTCGAAGGCCACCGGGTTCCCGATCGCCAAGATCGCCGCGAAGCTTGCCCTCGGCTACACGCTCGACGAGATCCAGAACGACATCACGCGCGAGACCCGGGCCGCGTTCGAGCCGACGATCGACTACGTCGTCACGAAGATCCCGCGGTTCGCGTTCGAGAAGTTCCGGGGCGTCGACGACACGCTGACCACCAAGATGAAGTCCGTCGGGGAGGTCATGGCCATCGGCCGGACCTTCAAGGAGTCCCTCAACAAGGCCATGCGGTCGCTCGAGGACGGCACCGTCGGCTTCGGGGCGGCGGCCAGCATCGACGTCGAGGAGGACGACCTCGAGGACCTCCTGCGGCGCCCGACACGCGAGCGCCTGCACGTCGTGGACGAGGCGCTGACCCGCGGCTGGAGCATCGAGCGCATCCACGAACTCAGCGGGATCGACCCGTGGTTCCTCGACCAGCTCCTGCAGCTCGTCGAGCGCCGCAAGGAGCTGCGCGCCTGCGAGCACCTCGCGGCCGTCCCGCCCGACCTGCTGGTGGCCGCGAAGCGCGAGGGCTTCAGCGACGCGCACCTCGCCCGCATCCTGGACACGTCCGAGGAGGCGATCCGGCGTCGACGCGGCGCCCTTGGGATCGCGCCCGTGTTCAAGACCGTCGACACGTGTGCGGCGGAGTTCGAGGCGTACACGCCGTACCACTACTCGACTTACGAGGAGGAGGACGAGGTCCGTTCCTCCGAGCGGCCGAAGGTGATGGTGCTCGGCTCGGGCCCGAACCGGATCGGGCAGGGCGTCGAGTTCGACTACTGCTGCGTGCACGCCGTCTTCGCGCTCCAGGACGCCGGGTACGAGACCATCATGGTCAACTGCAACCCGGAGACCGTGTCGACCGACTACGACACGGCCGACCGCCTCTACTTCGAGCCACTCACGTTCGAGGACGTGCTGGCCATCTGCGACCGCGAGCAGCCGGTCGGCGTGATGGTCCAGTTCGGCGGGCAGACCCCGCTCAAGCTCGCCACCGCACTCGAGCAGGCCGGCGTCAAGGTCCTGGGCACGCAGCCCAATGCCATCGACATGGCCGAGGACCGTGGTCGCTTCGGCAAGGCGATGGACGAGCTCGGGATCCCGATGCCGCCCGGCGGCATCGCCCGGTCGTTCGACGAGGCGAAGAACATCGCGTCGAGCATCGGCTACCCGGTGCTGGTCCGGCCCAGCTACGTCCTCGGTGGCCGGGCGATGGAGATCGTCTACGACGAGGGCATGCTCGAGCGCTACCTGACGACGGCCGTTGCCGCCGCGCCCGACCAACCGATCCTCGTCGACCGCTTCCTCGAGGGTGCGATCGAGATCGACGTCGACGCCGTCTTCGACGGCGAGGAGCTCTTCGTCGGCGGTGTCCTCGAACACATCGAGGAGGCCGGCGTGCACTCGGGTGACTCGGCGTGCACCACGCCGCCGATCACCCTCGGTCGCGCGCAGGTGCGCCAGGTCCGCGAGTACACCGAGGGCATCGCCCGCGCCGTCGGGGTCCAGGGCCTCGTGAACGTCCAGTTCGCGCTGAAGGACGACGTCCTCTACGTCATCGAGGCGAACCCTCGCGCGAGCCGCACGGTGCCCTTCGTGAGCAAGGCCACGGGCGTGCCGCTGGCCAAGGTCGCTGCGCGCGTGATGATGGGCGACAGGCTCGCCGACCTCCGCGCCGAGGGGATGCTCCCGGACGAGGACGCGGTCACCGGCATCCGCCCCGAGCACATCGCCGTCAAGGAGGCCGTGCTGCCCTTCGACCGCTTCCCCGGTGTGGACTCGCTGCTCGGTCCGGAGATGCGCTCGACCGGCGAGGTGATGGGCATCGACATCGACTTCGGCATGGCCTTCGCCAAGTCACAGGCCGGCACGGGGTCGATGATCCTGCCCACCTCGGGCCGGGTGTTCGTCTCCGTCGCCAACCGGGACAAGCGCAACATCGTGTTCCCGGTCAAGCGCCTGATGGACCTCGGGTTCGAGATCGTCGCGACGCAGGGGACGGCCGACGTGCTCCAACGGGCAGGCGTCCCGGCCGACGTCGTCGCCAAGGTCAGTGCGGGCTCGCCCAACGTCGTCGACCTCATCAACGACGGCGACGTCAGCCTCGTGCTCAACACGCCCTTCGGGATCGGGACGCGCAGCGACGGCTACCACATCCGCCAGGCCGCGGTGAGCAACGGCATCCCGTGCATCACGACGATGGCCGGGATCCTCGCGGTCATCCAGGGGATAGAGGCCGTGAAGGGCCAGACGATCCGGGTCGGGTCGCTGCAGGAGTACCAGGCCCGGTTCGCCGCCCAGCGCGCGGAAGCGGGTTCCGCATGAGCACCTCGCTGCGTGCTCGGGACGCCCAGGTCTGGGGGCGCCCGGGTGACACCCCGGTGCGCGCGAAGTGCGAGGTGCTGCAGCGCAAGCGCGAGGGGACCTACACCGCCATCACGATCGCCGCGCCTGACATCGCGGCGCGCGCGAAGCCCGGCCAGTTCATCAACGTCGCGGTCGAGGCCCCGTCGACGCTCCTGCGGCGGCCGTTCTCGATCTACCGCACCTCGCGGGCGGGGCCCTTCGCGGGGACCGTCGACTTCGTGCTGGACGCCCACGGTCCGGGCACGGAGTGGTTGTCGCACATCGAGCCCCACACGGTCCTCGACGTGGTCGGACCGCTGGGGAGCTCGTTCCCGATCCCGAAGCAGAAGGTCCACTGCCTCCTCATCGGGGGCGGGTACGGGGTGGCCCCGCTCTTCTTCCTCGCCGACGAGCTCAAGCGCGAGGGCCTGCGCATCGACATGATCGTGGGGGCAGCGACCCAGGAGCGCCTCTTCAACGCGATCGAGGCGAAGCGCTCCTCGGCGTCGGTGACCTTCACGACCGACGACGGCAGCTACGGCGAGCGCGGGCGCGTCACCGACGTGTTCGACGACGTGGTCGCCGCGTGCCAGTCACGCGTCGTCTACGCGTGCGGCCCCAACCCGATGCTGCGCGCCGTCAGCGAGAAGGCGGCCGAGGCCGGCATCCCGAGCCAGGTGGCCGTCGAGGAGCTCATGGCCTGTGGCGTGGGCGTCTGCTGGACGTGCGTCTTCCCGATGCGGGCGAAGGACGGCAGCGTCCGGATGAAGCGCTCGTGCATCGACGGCCCCGTCTTCAACGGCGCGCGCATCGCCTGGGACGAGAGTCGCTACGAGGTCGGCCCGCCCCCCACAGCCCCCGAGGAGGACGAGCCCAGCAAGCCGGACCCGATCGACGAGGACGCCCTGTGGTGACGACCACCAGCACCACCCCGCGCGAGGGCTCCATCCCGGTCGAGGACGTCAACCTGTCCGTCGACCTTGCCGGCATCCGGCTGGCCAACCCGATCACCACGGCGTCCGGCTGTTTCGCCAGCGGCCCGGAGATCGACCGGTTCTTCGACATCAGCGAGCTGGGTGCGATCGTCGTCAAGTCGATCACGCTCGAGCCGCGCGAAGGGCTCCCCACTCCCCGGATGGCCGAGACGCCGAGCGGCATGCTCAACGCGATCGGCCTGCAGAACCCCGGTGTCGACCGGTGGCTCGCCAAGGACCTGCCGTGGCTGCAGGGCAAGGGCGCGCAGGTCATCGTCTCCATCGCCGGCAAGACGGTCGACGAGTTCCGCGAGGTCGCGCGCCGACTGCGTGGTCGGGCGAACGTCGTCGCCGTCGAGGTCAACCTCTCCTGCCCCAACGTCGAGCACCGCGGACTGGTCTTCGCGTGCCATCCCGAACCGTCGAGCGAGGTCATCACCGCGGTCCGGCGAGAGCTCGAGGTCCCGGTGTTCGCCAAGCTCACGCCCGACGTCACTGACGTCACGGCGATCGCTCGCGCGGTCGTCGAGGCCGGTGCCAACGGCGTCTCGCTCATCAACACGACCCTCGGCATGGCCATCGACGTCGAGCGGCGCAAGCCACGGATCAGCAACGTGTTCGGCGGGCTCTCGGGGCCGGCGATCCGCCCGATCGCGATCCGCAACGTCTTCCAGGTGCACCGCGCGTTGCCGGACATCCCCATCATCGGCATGGGCGGTGTCCGCGCCGTCGAGGACGTCGTCGAGATGATCCTGGCCGGCGCGAGCGCCGTGGCCATCGGCACCGCCAACTTCGTCAACCCCCTCGCGACCCAGCAGCTCATCGCCGGGCTGCGCACGTGGCTCGCCGATCGCGGCATCCGCGACGTCGCCGAGCTCCGCGGCGCCGTCGACGCCTGAGCCGAACCGTCCGCAGGATCGTGACCCCGGAGGTCCAGCATGCCCACGAACGGCAACCCGCTGATCGTCGCCCTCGACGTCCCCGAGCTCGACCAGGCGGTCGAGCTGGCGCGCCGCCTCGAGGGGCAGGTCGGCTTCTACAAGGTCGGGCTCGAGCTGTTCGGTGCCCACGGCCCGGAGGCCGTCCGGGCGATCGGCAAGTTCGGCCCGATCTTCCTCGACCTGAAGCTGCACGACATCCCGACCACGGTCGAGCGGTCGGCACGGGCGTTGGGCCGCCTCGGCGTGACGCTCCTGACCATCCACGCTGGCGGCGGGCCGGAGATGATCGCCGCGGCCGTCCGAGGTCTGGACGAG
>JBFHRB010000134.1:0-9130 GCA_041591915.1 Nitriliruptorales bacterium | reverse complement strand
CGTCGTCGCTCCGCGGCCGCGCACGCGCGCGACGGTGTCATCGTCGTGATGCTCCCGGCCGGGCTCGACCAGGTCGAGGAGGAACGCCTCATCACCGAGCTCGTCGGCAAGGTGGTCGGCAGGTCGGCCGCCGAGGCGGTCGGTGACGACGAGGAGCTCGCACGTCGCGCCGCGGTGCTCGCGGACGAGTACGTCGACGGCGTCCGTCCGGCCTCGGTCCGCTGGTCGAGCCGGATGCGCCGGCGGCTCGGGAGCTGCACGCCGATCGACGCCACGATAAGGATCAGCCGCGAGGTCGCGACCATGCCCGGCTACGTCCTCGACTACGTGCTGGTCCACGAGCTCGCCCACCTGCTGCACGCCGACCACTCGGCCGCGTTCCACGCGGTCGTCGACCGGTTCCCCGACGCCGACCGGGCGAAGGCCTACGTCGCCGGCTTCGAGCACGGACAGGCACGCGCGACGCTGGGCACGGCCCGCCAGGACGCCCTCGACGGGGCCGGCGGGTCGAGCGGTACGGGTCAGTCGTCCGTTCCCGCCGCGTCGCCCCCATCGCCATCGCCGTCGGCGTCGCCGTCGCCCTCGGCGTCCGAGCTGCCGGCCGCCTCGTCGGAGCCCACGCTCTTCTGATCGCCAGCGGCCGCGAGCCGCTCGTCGGCGCTCAGCTCGGTCGGGGCGTCGCCGGCGCCGAACAGCGCGCTGGGGTCGTCGGGCACGGCGTCGAGCGCCTCCATGCGTTCCAGCCAGGCGAAGGGGTCGGCCAGCTCGTCCGTGTCGGGCAGGTTCTCGGGGTGGGCGAGGGCGCGGCGCAGACCCGCTTCGCCCATGCGGTCCTCGACCGTCGCGACGAAACGATCGCCGACGGTCTCGTCCTCGGGCTTGAGGTCGAGCCCCAGGAGTTGCTCGAGGAGGCGCTCGCCGTCGCCCTGCGTCGCGCGCCGACGCCGCAGCACCTCCTCGATCCGGCCGAGGTTGGGCAGGCGGCTGCCCGCTGCGCGCGCGACCTCGCTGCGCGCCCACGCCTGGGTCAGGCAGGTCACGGCCTGCAGCCGGCGAAGGACCTGCCGCTGCTCCGTGGTGGGCTCCATCCGGAAGTTCGCGGCCTTCTCCATCGCGGCCTGCAACTGCTCGGGGTCGTCCGGGTCGATGCCGGTCATCAGCTCCTGTGACATGTCCATCAGCTGCTGCGGATCGATGTGCGCGCCCTCGGCGAACTTGGCGACGAGGTCGCGGATGTGTCCGGTCAGCCACGGGATCGCGTGGAACTGGCGCCGGTGCGCTGCCTCGTGCAGCGCGAGCGCGATGGCGACCTCCATGGGATCGAGGTCGTAGCCCTCGAACGTGGCGCTGACGTTGGGGGCGATGTGGAAGGCCATCGACGGTGACGCCGTCGGGATGCCCAGGTCGTACTGGCCGAACAGCTGCCCCGCGAGCTGGCCGATGACCTGGCCGGTCTGCATCCCCGCCAGCGTCGCTCCCATCGGGGCCAGCATCTGGCTGAGGTCGATCCCGCCGAGGAGTTGGCGGATCGGTTCCGGCAGGCCCATCTCTCCGGCCTGGTCCGCCCAGAGCTCGGACATCGCGCGCGTGGAGGCTGCCGCGACCGGCTCGATGTAGGGCTTGAGGCCCGTCAGGGCCGCGGCGACCCAGTCCTGCCGAGTCCCGACCAGGAGCTGGCCCCCGTCCGGCGCCGACGGGAGGTTGCCCTCGTCGAGCCAGTGATCAGCGAGCCGCGCCGCCTCCTCGGCCCGCTCCGTCTCCTCGGGCGTGGGGGAGCGATCGCCGTCGGCGGCCAGCTGCAGCGCGACCTGCCGTGCGAGGTCCCAGTTGACGGGCCCTCCGCCCGCGGCGCCACTGAACAGGCCCTGCATCTGCTGGAAGATCGCCGGGCCCCCCAGCTGTTCGAGCAGCTGGCGGAGTTCCTCGGGCAGGCCGGAGAACGGGTCATCGGGAAGGTCGCTCATGCTGCCATTCTGGCAGGTGGCCGAGCCACCCGCGGTCGGTAGGCTCGATGGTGTGTCCAGAGGGGTGGAGCCAAGCGATGACGACCGTTGCCATCACCGGGGTCGGGGGCCTCGTGGGTCGCCGCCTGGTCGCGACCCTCGGCGAGCGCGATGACGTCTCGCGGATCATCGGCCTCGACATCACCGAGCCCGAGGGCCTGTACTCGCCGAAGCTGGTCTTCCGCCGGGCCGACGTCCGCGACGCCGACCTCGGCAAGCACCTCGAGGGCGTCGACGCCGTCGTCCACCTCGCCTTCCAGCTCGACCCGCTGCGTGACGAGGTCACGATGCGGTCGATCAACGTGCACGGCACCAAGAACGTGTTCGAATCGGCGGTGCGCGCCGGCGTCTCGAAGGTCATCTACCTCTCGTCGGGCGTGGTCTACGGGGCGCACCCGGACAACGACTTCCCGCTCACCGAGGACAGCCCGCTGCGGGCCAACCCGGACTTCAACTACGCCGAGCACAAGCTCGAGGTCGAGCGTTGGCTGGCTGGCTGGCTCCCCGAGCAGGAGGGGCTGGTCGCCACGATCTTCCGCCTCGCCATCATCGCCGGCCCCGGCGTGGAGAACTTCATCAGCCGCCAGATCGAGGCCTTGCGCTTCGTCGGCGTCAAGGGCTACCGCCCGCCGTGGCAGTTCGCCCACGTCGACGACGTGGCCGCGGCGATCTCGCTCGCGGTCGAGCAGGACCTCGATGGCGCCTACAACCTCGCGTCCGAGGGCTGGATCAGCTGGGACGAGGCGCTCGCCATCATCGGGCGCGACCCCGTCGAGGTGCCGTCCGAGGTCGCCTTCACGATGACCGACCGCCTGTGGCAGTTCGGCCTGGGGGAGGGTCCGCCGGGGATGGTCCACTACGTGATGCACCCGTGGGTGATGAGCGTCGACCGGCTGCGTGACGCGGGCTGGGCCCCCAAGCACAGCAACCGGGACGCACTCGCCGAGCTCATGGACGAGCACGCCGATTGGCTCGCCCTGCCCGGGGGGCTCCGCTTCCGCCGCAGCCGCGCCAAGACCGTCGCGGCCGTGCTCGGTGCTGCGCTGGGCGTCGCCGCCGTCATCGCGCTGCGCGGCGGCGGTGACGAGGCCGAGGAGGCGTAGTGGACGAGCCGGCGACCGCCGCGGCGCTCCTCCCGCTGTTCGCCCCGCAGACCGCGTGGTTCGTGGGCCTGGTCCTCGTGTTCGGCGTCCTGCGCCCCGTGGGCCGGATGGGCTGGGCCGTCGCCACCACGCTCCTGGTGGGCGGCTTCGCGACGGTCGTGGCCACCGTGGCGCCGGTCGCAGGCTGGACGTGGCTCGAGCCGGGCCCGTGGCTCGCGCTGCCGTGGCTCGTCCTGGCCGGCCTCCTCGTGGCGACCGCCGAGGGGTCGCCGCTTCGCTGGGAGCCTCGCGCCGGCCCCTCGTCGGGCATGGCACTGGCGCTCGGTGCGATCGTCCTCCACGTCGGCGCGGCCTGGCACGGCCGTGGCGGGGCGCTGAGCGCCGCCGGGGCCGGGTGGGCATCCGGGGCGTCGGGTGTCCCGGCCGAGGCGCCCGGCCCCCTCAGCGCGGCGCTGGTGTGGCTGGTGCACCGACCGCCCGTCATCCAGTCGCAGGACGCCGTCTTCCTCCTGGCTCTGGTCGCCGCGGCCGCCCTCGTCTTCGGTGTCGGGCGACTGGCCGGCAGCTGGGGCTTCCGCGGCACGGCCTGGACCGCGATGGCGGCTGCCGCCTGGCTCCCCTCCACCCTGATCGCCTATGCCGTGTCTCCCGGCGTGCTCTTCGCCGGCGCTGCCCTGGTCTGGTCGTCGGTCGTGCTCGGCCGGGTCTATGCCGGCCGGCACCTCCCGCAGCGACTCGCTGCCGGGGCCGGCGCACTCCTCGGCCTCGCGGTTGGGTTCGCCGTCTGGCCGCTGCTGGTCCTGCCCCTCTGGCTCCGCCGCGTACCGGGCCGGCAGACGGCTCCGTTCCTCCTGAGCCTCGGCGGTGTCGTCGCCGCGTCGGCGCTGCTGCTGCTGCCAGCCGCCTCGGGGTGGGCCGAGCTGTGGCAGCAGGGGATCGTCGAGCCCGTTCGCGCGGCAGCCCTGCCCGGCGCCCTCGCGCTCCTGCCGGTCGCGCTTGCGCTGGCCGCCGGCGTCCGTCGTGTGGCGCTGTCACCGACCCGTGAGGCGGCGGTGACCGGGGCGCTCCTGATCCTCACGATCCCCTGGTGGCCGCCGGGCTGGCACGTCGCCGGACCCGTGCTCGGGTTGCCCTTCGTCCTGCTCGCCGCCGTCGCGCCGGACCGGCCGGAGGAGCGCTGGCCACCGGATGCGCGGGGGGCCGTGATCGACCTGAACGAGCCGGTGTCCGCGTGACGCTGCCAGCCCAACCACCCGGCGACCCGACCCTCGACCCCCCGCGCGCGGGGACGTCGGTCGACGTGCGCCTGACGACGGAGCCCCTCTCGATCGACGCGGCCTACGCCGCGGTGATCGACCCGACCTGTGGGGGCATCGGCCTCTTCTGCGGGGTGGTCCGCAACCACCACGACGGCGACGAGGTGAGCCACCTCGAGTACGAGGCCTGGGAGGAGCAGGTCGAGCCGGCCATGCGCGCCGTCGCGGAGCGCGTCCTCGCGGCGAGGCCGGCGCTGCGCAGCGTGCACATCAGCCACCGGGTCGGCCGGCTCGAGATCGGAGACCTCAGCGTCATCGTCGCCGCCGCGGCGCCGCATCGCGACGAGGCCATCGCAGCCGCGCAGGAGCTGATCGACGACGTCAAGGCCTCGGTCCCCATCTGGAAGCACGAGTTCCTCGTCGACGGCACCGAGCGCTGGCCGGGCTGCTGACCGTCAGCCGAGGGTGACGCACGGCGACCGGAACGCGCGTTCCGTCCGCGGCCTGTGCTCTCGACGCACGCGCGCTGCGCGTCCGGGGGTGCGCGCTCGCTGGGTGGCCGGGTGTCCCTCTACCCTCCGCGCCGGGAAGCCGAACAACTCGATCAACCGCCGTCCCCCTCAGACGCGCACCAGCCGTCAGGTGCAACGCATGCAGTACGTCTTCGTGTCTCTCATCCTCATCGTCGCGGCAGGCCTCGCCCGGAGCTGGTGGCTCGCGCGCAACGATCGTGATCCCATCACGTCCGTCGACTCGTTCAATCGGGCGTTGACGGCCATGCAGCCCGTGGGAGCCCCCGCCGCGCCAGGATCCGGGCGTGACGGGAGCGACGAACGCACCGACGCCTGAGTCGGCGGGGTCGCCGCGTCGCTCGGCGACGCGGTATCGGAGGACGCAGTGGGACGCCGTCGCACCATCGCGGCCTTGACGCTGTGCCTGCTGTTCTCGACGGCGGCGGCCGCCCTTGCCGTCAACGACCCGCACGTGTCGCGGCAGTGGGGGTTCGAGAAGATCCGCGCTGAACAGGCGTGGGGCGTCGCGCGCGGGCAGGGCGCGGTCATCGCCGTCATCGACACGGGCGTGGACCTCGAGCACCCGGACCTGCAGGGCCGCCTCTTCCGCGACAGCGCGGGACGGGTCATCGGGATCGACTACGTCGACAACGACGATGACCCCCAGGACCTCAACGGGCACGGCACGCTGGTCGCCGGGATCGCCGCCGCCGCCACCGACAACGGCATCGGCATCGCCGGGACGGCACCCGGCGCGCGGATCATGCCGATACGCGTCCTCGACGAGGACGGCAGCGGGTTCAGCGAGGACGTGGACGCCGGCATCCGCTGGGCGGTCGACAACGGGGCCGACGTCATCAACCTGTCCCTCGAGGGCGCCATCGGCGGTGTCGGGGTGGGGGTGGGCATCACCGCTCCGTCGGCTGCGGTGAGGTACGCGTGGGACCGAGGCGTGGTGGTCGTCGCCGCGACCGGCAACTCGAGCACCGTGTCGACCGACTACCCGCCGTCGTCGCCGATCGTCCTCGTGGGCGCGACGGACCGCCAGGACCGTCGCGCGCCCTTCTCGGACGCGGGGCGGGAGGACGCCGTCATGGCGCCGGGCGTCGAGATCGTCAGCACCTGGTGGTGCGACCCCGCTTCGCCGACCTTCGCCGCCCCGGCCTCGCAAGGGGGCTGCGACGGCCGGGAGCACACCTACGGCCAGGCCGACGGGACGTCCTTCTCCGCCCCGTTCGCTGCCGGGGCGATCGCCGTCCTCCGCTCGGCGGGCCTGGGGCACGTGGAGGCGGTCGAGCGGCTGCGGCAGACGGCCAAGGACCTGGGCGACCCCGGTCCGGACCTGCAGTACGGCTACGGACGGATCGACCTGGCGGCTGCGGTCGCGCAGCCGCCGCCCCCGTCGCCCTCGCCGACGCCGACCCCGTCGCCACAGCCGACCACCGGGCCCACTCCATCGCCACAGCCGACCGCTGAACCGTCGCCGACCGCGCCCACGGAGGAGCCGGGCGGACCCGATGGGTCGCCGTCGACGGAGGCCGAGCCCGACGCGAGCCCGAGCGAGACGACGCCACCGGTCGAGCCCGACCCCGCGACCGACGCGACCCCCGACGCGGGCAACGGTGCCGACGGGCAGCTGCCCACGGCCGCGCCCTCGACACTCGACGAGACGCCACCACCGCCCGTCGACGTCTCGGCCGCCATCGGCGACGACAGCGACAGACGGCCAGTGCTCACGTTGTTGGCCGCCGGGTTGCTCGTCGTGACCGCTGGCGCAGTCGTGACGACCAGCCGTTCGCTCAGCGAACGTGTCAAGTGAGCGCTAGCGTCTGTCGATGAAGTGGACCTAGCGGGACGATGGAAGGGGACCGCGAGATGAGCCACATCGTGCGCTACAAGAGTGCGACCGGCGAGGACACGTACGTCGAGGCCGGCTCTCTGGACACCGCACTCTCGATGGTCGAGCGCCTCCGCAACGAGGAGGGCGTCTCCGACGTCCGCGTCTACAAGCACATGCCCATCGAGTTCAAGACCTACTACAAGGTCGAGATCGTCGACGAGGGAGGCGCGCCTGCGCCCGCCCCCGCGGCGGAGTCGAGCGCGCCGGCCGCCGCCCCCGAGCCCGCAGAGGCGCCACCGCCGCCCCCGCCAGCTGCCGCCCCGGAGCCGGAGGAGCCCGAGGCCGCCGAGCCCGCGGCCGCCGAGCCCGAGGCTGCCGAGGAGCCGCCCCCGGCCCCACCGGCCTCGTCGGAGCCACCCCCAGGGTCGATGAACCTGTCGCCACCGCCCGGATCCTCGTCGTCCGGCGAGGGTGGCGAGGGCGAACCCCCGAAGAAGACGCTCTTCAGCCGCGGCTGAGGGGCCTCACGACGCTCCCAGTAGACTCGAGGTGCGGCCCGATGGGCCGCACCTCGCCTGTTCCACCGCCACCACGGCCCCTCGAGCTACGCCCGTGCGCCGCATCCTCGCTGCCCTCCTCGCGCTCACCTTCGCGAGCCTCATGGCTCGGGGCGCGTTCCCGTGCGACCTCGTCCAGGCACAGCCCACGTGCTACGTCTCGTGGCTGCCCGGCCCGACGCGGAACACCTTCGAGCTGGTCTCGATCGAGGACCAGGACACCTACGTCTCGACAGGACAGATCCTGCTCACGACGGTCGCGGTCGACGCTGACCTGACCCTGCGCGACTGGGTGTCGGGCTACTTCGACCCGACCGTCCGCAACGTCGACCGCGCGTCGGTCTTCACCGACTCGCGCGACGAGGAGCAGGTCTGGCTGGAGAACGCGGTCCGCATGCAGCAGAGCCAGGTGGAGGCGGCGGTCGCGGCGCTGAGCTACCTCGGGCTCCCCGACGACCCCATCGAGGCGGGCGCCGAGGTCGTGTCGGTCCTGGGTGGCTCCCCGGCGAGCGAGCTGGGGCTCGCGGTCGGCGACGTCATCCGGAGCGTTGACGGCCAGCGGATCACCAGCGACCAGCAGCTGGTGTCGACCATGAAGGCCCGAGAGATCGGCGCCGAGGTCCGGCTCGTGTGGGAGCGGACGACGACGGACGACGAGGGCGAGGTGAGCGTCCAGCGCCTCGAGGGCAGCGCAACCCTCGCTCGCTCCACGCGTGAGGAGGGCAGGGCAGTCCTCGGGGTGACGGTCATGACGCACCTCGACCTCCCCATCGACATCCGGGTCGACGCCGGCTCGGTCGGTGGACCCTCCGGCGGCCTGGCCTTCGCCCTCACGATCATCGACCTCTTCGGGCCCGACGACCTGACCTCGGGCCACGTGGTCGCCGTGACCGGCACGATCGACGACCTGGGCGTCGTCGGGCCGATCGGTGGCGTCCAGCAGAAGGTCGTCGGTGCGACCGAGCGCGACGGCGAGCCCCCGGCGACCATCTTCCTGATCCCGCGCGCGAACTTCGCGTCCGCCCAGCAAGCGGCGGTGTCCAGACCGATCACGCTGGTCCCCGTCGAGACGCTGGACGATGCCATCGCGGCGCTCCGCGACCTCGCCGCGGACCGCGAGCCGGCCGGTGCGGTCGCGCTGGGCCCGACCCGCTGAAACCTGTGCACGACCGGCGAACCTCCCAGACGGCCGGTCGCGGACAGTGGTCGGCCGTAGACTCGCCGTCTGGATCACCTGCGCCCGGCCACGGAACGACGTGAGCATCCCGCTCCATCTCGCCGTCCACGTACTCGGACTCACCGCCGCCTTCGGGCTGGCGGCGTTCGCGCTGGCACGGCCGCAGGCCGTCGGACGTGGCCGCATGTCGATCGTGATCGGTGGCCTGCTCCTGGCCGGGGTCCACCTCGTCTCGGGGGCGTTCCTCACCGACGGGAGCTGGCCGCTCTACGTCCGTACGGCCGCCTACGCCTCGCTGGCCTTCGGCGGGGTCGGCGGCCTCGTGGGCGCAACGCCGGTCGTGGTGGCCGCAGCACCCCTGTCCGCCCACATCGCGGCGGCGGTCGCCGGTGTGGCCGCCGCGTGGTCGTCGGCGCGCGGACGCGTCGGTCAGTCGCTGCCCACCCTCCCGCTCGTCGTCGGGCTCGTTGCGTGGGCCGCTGCCGATGCCCTCGTGCGGACCTCCGCGACCCTGGCGGGCGGCCTCTCGATCGCCGGGTCCCTGGCCATCGGCTTCTGGCTGGTCCGCGCAGCCAACCAGTCGCTGCTCGCACGGTTCGTTGCGGCCTTCGTCGCCCTGCTGCTCGCGCTCGTGGTCGGCCTCGCCGTGGCGAGTGGGACGCTCTTCTCCAACGACCTGCGG
>JBFHRB010000133.1:0-9149 GCA_041591915.1 Nitriliruptorales bacterium | reverse complement strand
GCGGCGACGCGGCCCTCGCGGTCGATGATGATCGTCGACGGGATCGCGCGGGGGCCGACGCCGCGGTACTTCGAGGCGTAGATGTTCGCGGGGTCGAACAGCGACGGGTACGGGACGTCCAACTCGGCGAGGTGGCCCTGCGCGTTGGGGACCGTGTCCTGGATGTTGGCGCCGAGGAACACCACGTCGTCCCCCGCCAGCGTCTGGTGCGCGACGTTGAGGTCCGGCTGCTCGGTCCGGCACGGGGCGCACCACGAGGCCCAGAAGTTGATCACGACGACCTGCCCCTCGAAGTCGCCGACGCCGACGTCGGGACCCAGCTCCGGCCCGTCGAACGCGAGGAGTGGCGCGGTGTCGGCCGGGGCGGCCTCGCGCACCTCCACCGGATCGAGGCAGAACCCCGGCCGCACGCTCGGGAGCGGCTCGCAGGCCGTCCCGGCGCCGCCGGTGCACGCCGAGGCCACCAGCGCGAACACGAGCGCCACGAGGGTGGTGACTGCGGGACGGTTCATGGGCATCGGGTGAGGGTTCGCAGGGTCATGGACGTTCGGAGCCACAACGTTCGACGGGCCGGCGCAGTGCCGGCCCGTCGAAGGATGGGTTGGGTCAGACGCCGGCGCCGACCGTGACCGGGATGTCCATCGGCTCCTCGGCCTCGGACTGCTGCTGCTTCTCCCGCTGCTCGATGCGGTCGAGCCAGAAGAGGCTCAGCGCGAACAGGATGAGGCTGCCGACGGTCCAGACCGCGGACGGCCACCAGAGGGCGCCCGGGTCCTTGAACGCGTACAGCGTCTGGGTCTCGACGACGACCTCGCGGATCACGGGCGCGCCGTTCTCGTTGGTGGACTGCCAGTTGGCGACGAGCTCGAGCGTGCCCTGGGCCACGCGGTGGCCGGCATCGTCCTGGACGATGACGGAGTCCGGGACGACGCGTGCGGTGAAGAACGGGCTCGCCCGCTTCTCGCAGTCGATCGTTGAGGGATCCACGTCAGCCGGGCATGCCTGTGGCTGAGGATCGCCGGCAGCCTCGAGCGCGGCGGTGCGGCGTGCGGCGCCGAGTTGCGCGGTTCCGCCGTCATCGACGGGGAGGAAGAGCTCGACCATGCGGCTCGCTGCCGTGTCGAGGTCACCAACGATCGACGCGGCCTTGAGATCGTCCTGCCACTCCTCCCGTGGGAGGTCACCCTTGCCCACGTACTCCGCAGCGTTGACGAAGCCCTCGCCGGACTGGGTCGACGGGAAGAACGCGGCCCGTTCGGAGCCCGGCTCCATGGCGAACCACTTCGGGTTGTAGGTGTCGGTCGCCTGGCCGGGGAACGAGCGCAGGCCGGTGGCAACCACCGTGCCGGGCGCGCCGAACCACCAGAAGACGCCGAGGACCATCGTGAAGCCGAACCAGGCAACGCTGTAGACCGCCGCCGCCTTCTTGGCGCCGTAGATGGCCCACAGCAGCAGGTAGCAGCTCCCGCAGAAGACCAGGATGCCGAGCGGCACCGAGAGGTCCGCGGCGATGTGGTCCGCGGGGACGAAATGGTCCTCCGTGGCCAGGATCAAGAGGTCAGTCATCGCGGCCTCGCTCAGCGCTGGATGGACTGGAGGTAGTCGACGATCCGCTCGATCGCCGACTGGGACAGCACGTCCTCCCACGCCGGCATGTTCGCGCCGGTGGGGACCATGCGGCCCTTCTGCAGGGTGTGGATGATCGCTTCGCGCGCCTCGCCGTCACCCTCGGGGGTGCCGTCCGCGCCGTAGCGTTCGAAGACGTTGAGCAGCGTCGGGCCGACGTAGTCGTACCCGCCGGTGTCGCCCTGGTAGCCCTCGGCGTTGGGGCCGTGGCACCGCGCGCAGTTGTCGCCGTACAGGTCCTCGCCGGAGAGCCCGATGTAGGCCTGCGCCTCGGCGACGTCGTCCTGCTGGATCGACAGCACGTAGCGCGTGATCTGGTTCACGGCCTGGTCGGTGAACGGGCCACCGAAGCCAGCGCCCCAGGCCGGCATCGGCGTGCCGGGGCGGCCGCGCTCGATCGTCTCGTAGACGAGGCGCTCGACGTCGGCGACGTTCTTGTTGTCGGCGTAGCGCGCCGCGATGTTGTTCAGGCGCGGGGCCGGCCACGGCGCCTCGATGTCGGGGTCCGGGTGCGGCGCGACGCCGCCCTCGCCCTCGGCGCCGTGGCAGCTCGCGCAGGCCTCGGCGAAGAGGAGCCGACCGTTGTCGACGTCCTCCTGGTAGTACTGGTCGACCTTGTCGTCGATCCGCTGGGGCTCGATCAGCCAGTAGATGGGCAGGAAGAAGGCCATGAAGAGCGACAGGGCCACACCCCACGCCATGGCGCGCTCGAGCGCAGTCGACTCGAGCTCGTCGTCACTGTGGTACGGCCGCATCGCCAGCGGCACGTCGCCGCGGCGCTGTAGGCCCTTGCGCTTGCCGGGGCCGACGACGTAGTACGCGACGGCGAAGCCGGCCAGCGCGACCAGCAGGATGACGATCGCAACGGTACGCGCGTCCATCCGTCCTTCTCTGTCTCGTGGCGGGTGTGCGGTCGTCAGGCGGACCGGCCACACACCGATCGGTCGGGTTGTGGTCTTACACGTCCACGCAGTTCGGACCCTCGGGCGACTGCTGCAGCACGCGGGCCGTGCGGGCGGGGCCGGTGAGGATGACACCGGTGTTGATGCTGATGTTGCCGTCGCCGTCGAGCTCCGACGGGACGCGGTCGAGGCCGCGCGGCGCGGGGCCGTCCATCCACTCGCCGTAGCGGTTGTACTTCGAGCCGTGGCACGGACACTCGAACCACTGCGACGTCTGGCACCACGGAACGCGGCAGCCCAGGTGGACGCACTTCTGGTAGAGCGCCATCAGTCCGTCGCTGTCGCCGAGCTTGACGTGGTCGGCGCCGTAGGCGTCGTCCGCACCGGGACGGTCGGGCTCCCAGGCGACGAGGTACAGGCGGCCGGCCGGGTACTCGAACGGCGCACGCTCGTCGCGGATCTGCTGGAGCAGGTCCGCGGCCTTGATCGGCAGCGTGATCTTGGCACCGAAGCCACCGGACAGGTCAGGCCAGAGCTGGCCCAGCACCGCCGCGCCGAAGCTGGCCGTGCCCAGGCCGATGGAACCGGCGAGGCTGTAGCGCAGGAACGTCCGGCGCTCGACCGGCTTGAGCAGCGGGTCGCGGCGCTTGGGCGCTTCCTTCTGGTTCTCGGTCATGAGGACACCGCCTCAGTGTGTTGAGAGCTGGTCACAGCTCGAAGAACAGGCCGTCGACCCACGGCCAGACCCAGTTGAAGCCGGGGCCGCGGAAGAACGAGCCGGCGAAGACCAGCATCGTCCAGAACGTCATGAACCACGTGAACGCCATGTTGGCGAACTTGCGGTTCTCGGGCTTCGCCGACGGGTTCTTGTCGATGTAGCCGGCCGCACCGAGGATGATGAGACCGACGCCCGGGATGGTCACACCGGCGACCATCGGGTGGAAGTACCGCAGGAGCTCCTGCAGGCCCAGGAAGTACCACGGGGCCTTCGAGGGGTTCGGCGTGAGGTTGGGGTTGGCCAGGCCACGGAAGACCGGGTCGATGAAGTAGCTCAGGATCAGGACGAACGCCGTGATCGCCAGCAGCGACACGAACTCGACCGCGATGAGGTGGGGCCAGGTGTAGACCTTGTCGTGCTGCTTGGTCTGCACCTGCTGGATGCCGCCCGGCGGGACGAGGGCCAGCAGGCGGTGCGTGTGGTCCTGCTGGCGGGGAACGCCGAGCGAGCCCGACTGTCCGGCGCCGCCACCGTTGCCGAGCGAGGCCTGCACGCGGGCGGCGCGCTCCTCGGGGCTCAGGCGGCCGGCTGGCCCGTCCGCCGAGGCCTCCGCGGCAGCGCCGCCACCACCGCCGCCGCCACCGCCCGCACCCGCGACCGCGGTCGCGAGCATCGCCTCGATCTCCTCGGGCGACTTCGGGCCGATCTTCTCGCCGGCGGCGACCCTCTGTGCGCGTACGTACGCAGCCTTCGCCTTGGCCCGAGCGATGCGCTCGCTCTTGCCCTCGGCGATGAGGCGGTCGTACGTCGCCTGGTCTACCTGAACCTCTTCGGACATCTACTCGTCTCCCTCGCGCCCCTGGTGGGTCGTCGCCACCGGGATCACAGCGGGCCGGAGATGCCACCGTCCTTGCGGATCCGCCAGAAGTGGACCGCGAGGAAGATGACCGTCACGAACGGGATGAACAACACGTGGAGTGCGTACCACCTCAGCAGCGTGTCGGGACCGATCACGACACCGCCGAGGAGGACGAACTGGACCTGCTTACCGAAGACGGGCGTGAAGCCCATCATCTCGGTGCCCACGGTGACCGCCCAGATGGCGAGCTGGTCCCAGGGCAGCAGGTAACCGGTGAACGAGAGCAGCAGGGTGAGCGTCAGCAGGATCACGCCGACGACCCAGTTGAACTCGCGTGGGGGCTTGTAGGCACCGTGGTAGAAGACCCGGGCCATGTGCAGGAACACCGTGAACACCATGAGGTGCGCGGACCATCGGTGCATGTTCCGGACGAGGTTGCCGAACGTCACCGCCCCGATGATGGTGCGCATGTCCGCGTAGGCGAGTTCCTGACCAGCGCCCGCGGTGGGGCGGTAGAAGAACATCAGGAAGATGCCGGTGACGGTCAGCAGGATGAACAGGAAGAAGCTGAGTCCACCCAGGCAGTAGGTGTACGTCAGCTTCAGGCCGTGCCGCTTCACCT
Source organism: Nitriliruptorales bacterium (assembly GCA_041591915.1). Classification (GTDB taxonomy): domain Bacteria; phylum Actinomycetota; class Nitriliruptoria; order Nitriliruptorales; family Nitriliruptoraceae; genus JBFHRB01. Next base: position 4,422 of record JBFHRB010000133.1, on the reverse strand, counting down.
TCACCGGGTGGAGGTGGTACAGCACGTTGTTCATCGCGGCCAGGGCACGGTCACGCGAGGTGTCGCGGTAGCCCTTCCGGTAGATGGAACCGGGACGGAAGATCGACTTCCAGACGACGTTGTCCTGCACGCTCTTCTGGATGTCGCTCCACTTGGGAGGGCTCGGGAGCTTCGCCACGGGCTCGTCCTCGTGTCTTCCTCAGCGCCCCCGTGAGGGGACGGTGTCGGTCGTTCGGTCGGTCAGTCTTCGAGCCGTCCGAGCCACAGGGCGTCGGACGGGCAGCGCTCCACGCAGATGGCGCAGCGCGTGCACTCGGCGTCGTCGATGATGAACACGGCGTGCGACTGCTCCGCCAGGGTCATCACGTTCTGGTTGTCCGCCTCCTGGATGATGTCGGGCGACATCATGTAGATGCACTCCCAGGGGCAGACGTCCTCACATGCGCGGCACAGGATGCAGAGCTCGGCCGTGAGCCCGATGTGGCGCTTGGGCTTGACCCGCTCCTGCAGCCAGTTCGGGTCGACCTGCTGGACGACGTAGTCGTCGAACATCAGGGGGTGTTCGCCCCTGTCGGTCTTACCCATCGTGGTCTCCTCTGTGGCGCCGGGATGCCTCGGAGGCGGCGCGGATCACTTGTAGCCGCCGGCCTCGGGCTTGGTCTCGCCCGGCATGAGCGTCTTGGGGTACTGCTCCTGGATCTTCGCGGCGGCCCAGAAGGTCGCGACGAAGGCCACGAGGTGCTCGACCACCACGACCGTGTCCCGGATCACCTGATACAGGTTCGAGGCGATGTCGAGGGTCGTATCGCCGATCGTGATGCGCAACGACGCGGGGATCACCGGACCCTGCAGCAGCTCGATGTTCGAGTCCAGGAAGTTGAGCCACGCGGACGGCAGGATGCCGTAGACCCACCAGAGGGCGGTGAACCCGGCCACGCAGCCCATCGTCGCGGACGCCCACTCGTGCGTGCCGTACCACCGCTTCGCGAGGGCGACCGGGATCGCGAAGAACAGGATCCCCCAGATCGCCAGGATGACGAAGCCCCACCACCCGTTGCCGACACCCTGCGGGTCGCCGAAGTCGTAGAGGGCACGGAAGGTCTCGGGCATGGCGCCGAAGAACTCGCCGAACCAGCTCAGCCTCACGCCTGTCCTCCTCGACCGGTCGTCGTGGTCGGATGCTCTTGGTGTTCACCCGCCGGGGCCCTGCAGCACCGTCTGTCCCCGGACGGGGACGTCCCCGAGCGGGATCCTGCACGGTGTTCGCGCGGTCGCGCGGACATGCATCGCAGGGCAGCGTGTTCGCCCCCACGCACCCGATGAACGGCGGGGCCCACCGGGATGCGCGGAGCCTACCAACGGCGCGGAAGGGCCAACAAACAAACGGCCCCGAACGGCGCGATCGCCTAGACCGCGAGGTACTCGGTGATGAGGTCGCGCAGCTGCTCCGCGGTCACCGGGCCGGCATGCCGGTAGACGATGACGCCCTCGGCGTCGACGAAGACGGTCGTCGGCATGCCCCGGCCCTTCACGGCCCGGAAGTACGACCCGTCGTCGTCGGTGACCAGTTCGTAGGTCACGCCCGTCTCCTCGGCGAGCGCACGGGCCTTGTCGTGGCTGTCCTCGCGGTCGACGCCCACGAAACGGACCTCGTCGGCGAGCTCGCGGTGGACCGACTCGAAGTCGGGCATCTCCTCGACGCAGAAGACGCACCAGGACGCCCAGAAGTTGATGATCGCGGGCTTGCCCATCAGCGCGTCGGTCGAGAGCGCACCCTCCGCGTCGAGGTAGGGCAGCGTCGCGGCGGGCAGGGGGTCACCACCCGTCAGCGTGCCGATCGTCTCGAACTGCGGCTCTGACGCAGCGGGCGCGGTGCCGCCGCCACAGGCCGCGCCGAGCAGCGCGACGAGCGCGAGGGCGAGGGCAGCACGGCGCACGGTCGGTCGTCCTTGGCGGGCGGAGGGATGGTGGAGGCCTCGACCGTAGGCAACGAACGAGGCCGATGGATGTTCCGGTCGGTCGCCGGCCGCGCGACCTGAGCCCCGCGCTCAGACGAGGCTGTGGGCCGCCTCGCGGGCAGCGTCGAGGATCCTGCGGATGCTCTGGCTGTCGAGCGCGGTCGACGTGAAGATGACCTCGTAGCCCGACGGGGCGAGGTAGATGCCGCGGTCGAGCATCGCGTGGAAGAACCGGGCGTAGCGGTCGTGGTCCGCGGCCCGGACGTGGTCGTAGTTGCGCGGCTCCTTCTGCGTGAACAGGACCCCGACCAGCGTCCCCTCCTGGCGGACGACCGCCTCTACCCCCGCATCGTGGAAGGCCTCGCGGAAGCCCTCGGCGAGGTGGGTCGTGATCCCGCGCAGCCAGTCGAAGACGTTCGGCGTCAGGAGCTGCACCTGGGCGATGCCGGCGGCGACCGCGACGGGGTTCCCCGACAGCGTCCCCGCCTGGTAGACGGGGCCGACGGGCGCGAGGTGGTCCATGACCTCCGCACGGCCGCCGAACGCCGCGAGCGGGAAGCCGCCACCGATGGCCTTGCCGAGGATCGTGACGTCCGGCATGACCCCGTAGTACTCCTGGGCGCCACCGCGGGCCAGTCGGAAGCCGGTGATGACCTCGTCGAACACGAGGAGGGCGCCGCAGGCGTCCGCCTTGGCGCGCAGCCGCTCGAGGAAGCCGTCCTCCGGCGGCACGAGGTTCATGTTCGCCGCGACCGGCTCGCAGAGGATGGCCGCGAGGTCGTCGCCGTGCTGCTCGACCGCCGCATCGAGGGCATCGGCGTCGTTCCAGGGGACGACCACCGTGTCGGCGACCGCGCCCGGCGTCACCCCGGGCGTCCCGGGTATCCCCAGGGTCGCGACACCGGAGCCCGCGTCGACCAGCAGGGCGTCGACGTGGCCGTGGTAGTGGCCGGCGAACTTGAGGAGCTTGCTCCTCCCCGTCGCGCCACGAGCGAGCCGGACGGCGCTCATCGCCGCCTCCGTGCCGGAGTTCGTCAGCCGGACGCGGTCGATGGACGGCACCGCCTCGACGAGCAACTCCGCGAGCGTCACCTCGGCCCGCGTGGGCGCGCCGAAGCTGGAGCCACGCTGGATCGCCCCCCGGGCCGCCGCCACCACCTCGGCTCGCGCGTGGCCGAAGGGCAGCGGGCCCCAGGACTGCACGAGGTCGATGTAGGAGGCCCCGTCCTCATCGGTGAGGTAGATCCCCTCGCCCATGAACATGAAGCGTGGCGTTCCACCGACGGAGCCGAACGCGCGCACGGGCGAGTTGACGCCGCCCGGGATGACCTGGACGGCGCGATCGAACAGCGCCCGGCTGTGTGAGCTCTCCACGCACGCAGGCTAACGCGAACACGTCCCCCAACCCGGCCACTCACGCGGACGCCCCTCTCGCACGCGGGGAGCGGGTCCCTCCGGGCGGCAGGGATCGGCGTCCTGCACGTCGAAGGTCGGCAGGTACCCCCGACCCGCACGAGGAGCCCCGAGATGCGTCGTGCTCTCCACCTCACCACCGCCGCGATGATCGCAGCCACGTCCCTGCTCGCCGTCGCCGCCGACGACACCGACTGCCGCCAGGTCCGCGGCGCCGAGACCACCGACACCGCCGACGACCTCACCGTCTGCCGCGAGGACGTGTGGTTCCACCGTGACGGTACGGCTGGCAACCTCGCGGAGACCGACCTCGCCGGCGTCCCGTTCTTCGACACGAACGCGCCCGAGGACTCCGTCGCCGCTGGCGCCGGCGGCGGGCACGCCGGCCTGAGCCTGCACAACGGCACGTGGTCCGCCGTCGGCAACGGCGAGCGGCGACCGACGTACACCCCGACGTTCGTCGGCGAGTTCACCGGCGCCATCGACTCGATGCTCTTCGACCTCTACCTGTTCCCGCCGGCCAGCATGGCCGGCGAGGCCTCCGGCGACCCGAGCACCGCACCGTGGCGGATCGACCTGGTCCTCTCGGTCGCCGGCGAGCCGCTCCTGACCCTGGCGGACGTCGCCTTCCCGCTCGAGGACGGCGGCAACGCGGTCAAGCGCGCTCGGTTCGCGGTCATCGACATCATCGACGCGTTCGAGGACGCCGGGCTGTCCACCACGGACGCGAACGACGTCGAGCTCGAGATCGTCGGCTACGGGCTCGCGACCAACGCCGCGATCTGGGTGTACGACACGACCGAGGTGCCCTCCGGCATGGTGTTCAACATCGATCCGGTCGACATCCCCGAGGGCGTCTTCGTCCACGACATGACGCCCGAGTGGTGCGCGTGGTGCCGCTGCGTGCATGCGCCGTGGTACGTGCCGCGCTCTTTCCTTGATGCATGGGCTGACTCGTTGGACAGGGGATGACCGCCCTTTCCGTCATCCGCCTCGCCGCCCGTCATCGACTCTGGCGCGAGGGCACGCCGGGGCTCTACCTGCTGGACGG
>JBFHRB010000132.1:0-9224 GCA_041591915.1 Nitriliruptorales bacterium | reverse complement strand
GACGGCCCAGATGGCGAGGTAGACGTCGTCGAGCGCCCCGACGCCCGGCAGGAAGTCCGGGACGATGTCGATGGGGCTCAGCAGGTAGGCGATGACGCCGCCCGTGACGATCTTCGCCGACCGCGGCACGCGCGGGTCACGAACGAGCCGTCCGAGCATGCGGACGAGGTCGGGCAGGAAGCGGACGAGCTCCTCGACGTTCCCCCGGCGAGCCGGGCGCTGGCCCTCAACGGGCTCGCCGTCCTCCCACTCACCGGACGTGTCGTAGACCTCGCCGTCAGCCATCAGGGCCTACCGGTACACGTAGAAGCCACGGCCCGCCTTCCGGCCGAGGAAGCCGGAGTCCACCATGTGCTTCAGCAGTGGCGCCGGCGCGAACGACGGCTCCCGGAACTCGGCGTACAGCGTCTCGATGATGGCGAGCGTGACATCGAGGCCGACGACGTCGATGAGCTCGAACGGGCCCATGGGGTGGGCGCAGCCGAGCTTCATCGCGGTGTCGATCTCCTCCGCGGTCGCGTAGTGGCTCGAGAGCATCTTGATCGCGTCGTTGAGGTACGGGAACAGCAGGGTGTTCACGATGAACCCCGCGCGGTCACCGCAGAGCACGCCGACCTTCTTGACCTTCTCGACGAAGGCCCGGCAGTCCTCGGTCACGTCCGCGTCGGTCCGCACCGTCGGGACGATCTCCACGAGCTTCATGATCGCGGCCGGGTTGAAGAAGTGCAGGCCGATGACGCGGTCCGGGCGAGCCGTGGTCATCGCACACTCGATGACCGGCAGGCTCGACGTCGTGGTGGACAGGATGGCGTCCTCACGCAGGACCTCGTCGAGCTCGGTGAAGATGCCGCGCTTGATCTCGAGGTCCTCGGCGACGGCCTCGATCACGAGGTTGCAGTCCGCGAGGTCGGCCAGGTCGTGCGTCGGCCGGATCTTGGCCAGCGCGGCGACCATGTCCTCCTCCTTGAGGCGGCCCTTGTCGACCATGCGCTGCATGGACTTGGCCACGGAGGCGGCGACCTTCTCGGCCTTCTCCTTGCTGCGCCCACGGACGATGACCTCGTAGCCGGCCTTCGCGCAGACCTCGGCCATCCCCGTCGCCATCGTGCCGGTGCCGATGATGCCGACGGTCGTCCAGCCGGCGATCCGATCGAGGTCGGGGGCTGCACGACCGCTGTCGTCGGCGACGGTGCGCGACGAACCCGGCTTCTCGTACTCGTAGAAGCCACGACCCGACTTGCGGCCCTTGAAGTCGGCGGAGACGAGCTGGCTCAGGATGGCGCGGGGTGCGAAGCGCTTGTCGTCGAACTGGCCGTGGATCGCGTTCATGATCCCGATCATCGTGTCGAGGCCGACGAGGTCGGCGAGCGCGATGGGGCCCATGGGGTGCCCGGCGCCGAAGCGCATGGCCGCGTCGACGTCCTCGCGGGTCGCGTACCCGGACTCGACCAGCGAGATCGCGTGGTTGAGGTAGGGGAACAGGAGCTGGTTCGCGATGAACCCGGCGCGGTCACCGACGGCGACGGGCTCCTTCCCGATGCGCTCCGCGAAGGCGCTGGCCTCCTCGACGACGTGCTCGTCCGTCACGACGGTCCGGACGAGCTCGATCAGCTTCATGACGGGCGCGGGGTTGAAGAAGTGGAAGCCCAGGACGCGGTTCGGGCGCGATGCCTGGGTGGCGATGTCGATGACCGGCAGCGACGACGTGTTGGTCGCGATGATCGCGGTGTCGCTCGCGTGCTCGTCGATCCGCGCCATGACCGCGCGCTTGAGCTCGAGGACCTCGGGCACGGCCTCGACGATGAGGTCCCGGTCGTCCAGCACCCCGTAGTCGGTCCCGCCCCGGATGCGGCCGAGGATCTCGTCGCGCTCGTCCTCGGTCAGCTTCTCCTTGGCGATCAGCCGGTCCAGCGAGCCCCTGATCCGGGCGAAGCCCTTCTCGACCGCCGCGTCGTTGACCTCGATGAAGGCGACGTCGATGCCGTGACGAGCGACGATCTCGCAGATGCCGGACCCCATGGTCCCGCAACCGACCACACCGACCTTGTTGATCTCAGCCACGCTTGCTCACTCCGGGTTTGCTGGAAGGGGCGCCACGGACGGGCGCGTGAGGCCGGAGCGTACGGGCGGGGCCGAGGCCGACGCGAACCGCGCAGGGCTGCGCGGAGGCCGCAACCGGGCACAGCGGCCCGTTCAGGCGAAGGCCACGGCCTTCCAGGCGTCCTCGTACTCGACCACGAGCTCCTTCGGGCCGACGTGTACCTGGAACCCGTGGTCCGCATCTGCTCGGTGGAGGTAGTGCTCGGCGTCGAGGCGCGCCAGCGCGTGCGTGTCGCGGCTGACGACCAGGTCCGCGACCTCGATCAGGACGACGTCGTAGACCGTCTCGCCGTGCTCGGTCAGCTCCCGGTGGCGAAGCGTCGGGGTCAGCGCCGCGGGCGTCAGGTCCAGCCAGACGTCGAGGCAGCCGTCGAGGTCCGGCCGGTGCTCGCCGTCGACCGACCAGCGATCACCGTCGCGGCTCACCTCGAGCTCGGCCACGCGGCCGGGGAGGTCGAGTCGGACGTGGACGGCGACGGGTTGCCAGGCGTCGTCGACCCGGACCTCGTAGCGGAACGAGCCCCCGAGGTCGGGCACGCGCGCGGTCCCGTGGAGTCGGTGCCCGCCGACGATCGGCACGAGCACGCACCGGTCCCAGCCCTCGCCCACGCCGTCGTGCCAGAGGACGAAGCCGATCTCAGGCCCCTTTGGCGATGGTGTTGACCCGGCAGGCACACCGGATGAGCGCTGCGGCCGCGTCGTGGTGCTGCAGGAGCGTCGTCAGGTCGCCGGACAGGCGGAGCTTGCGCAGGAGCAGGGCGCGCATCGGATCGAGATCCCCCTGCAGGACCCGGTCCCAGCGCTCGTAGGTGCCGCTGATGCGGATGGGCGCCGCCGCGAAGGTGTCCTCGTCGACCTCGCGCGCACCCACACAGGTCCCCGCCTGGATGTCGAGGTACGCGTGGCGCGTGGGGCGATCCCCGTCGGCGAGGAACGCGAGGCCGACGCCCCAGTCCCAGCCTTCGATCGCGGCACTGAAGTCGTCGTTCGCGCGCGCGCAGAAGTCATCCAGCCACGCCTGCGTACCGAGTTCCGCCATGGCCTCCCCCACCACGACACGGACCTGCGAGGGTAGTTAGGTCGCGCCCGTCACCGCGCCGAGCACCGGGACGAACACCTCGGCCGCCGTCGTCGGGTCGAACTCCTCGAGGCGCTCGAGCACCTCCGGTGGGATGAGGCTGAGGCTGAAGGCGATGGCGTTGTAGACGGCGTGCCCGACGATCGGCACGACCAGCGAGCCGGTCTGGTGGAACACCGCCGCGAACCAGATCCCGAGCAGGACGAGGGTCATCACCGAGAGCAGGCCGTCGGCCTGGAAGCCCTCGTCCGTGAGGTAGAGCTCGATGTGCACGAGCCCCCAGATGAAGCTCGACAGCACCATGGCCGGCCAGAGCCCCAGCCGGGCGCGCATCGCCTGGAAGAGCAGGCCCCGGAAGACCACCTCCTCGAGCAGTGGCGCGAGGGCCACGACCGCGACGTAGCCGAAGACGATCGCCCAGATGCCACCCTCGGCGGCACTGAGCGCGAACTGCTCCGGGGGTTGGAAGTCCTCGATCGTCAGCGCGACCATGATCACGATGATCGTCACGATGAAGAACCCGGCCACACCCAGGGCGCTGCCCGTGAAGAGGTGCTTGAGCCACGAGGGCTGCACGGGACCGAGTATCCGCCACGACCAGTAGCGCCGCGCGAGCAGGAACCCGACGAGCCCGCCGAGGACCACGAGCTGGGCGACCACGGTGAGGCCGAGCGTCCCCGTGATGGTGAGCCCGTCGAGGCTCTCGCCCATCGCTGCGGCGACGAGCCCGGCCACGACGGCGACGACCACCTGGCCGACGAGGGTCCACCCGACCATCGCGATGCCGAACCCGGTGCGCCACGGCACGTGGAAGGCGTCCGGCGGGTCGGGGAAGTTGTGGCGCCAGGTCGGTGGCCGCGGGGGCCAGGGTGGGTCGCCGCTCGGGGGTACGAGCTCGCCGGCGTCTGGTGGCGGCGGCACGCCGGGGCCCGGCAGCGGCTGCTGGCCGGGTGGCGGCGGAGGTGGCAGGTCGGTCATGGCGCGCGCCTGCGGGGTCGGATCGGCACGGCAGCCCCGAGCGCGGCGCCGGCGGCCAGCGCGGCTGCCCCCGCGACGAGCCACGCGGCGACGGCGGGCGCCGCGGCGGGTGCGTCCTCGAGCGGAGCGAGCAGGCTGGTCGCGGCCGGTCCCGGCGACACCTCGCGGACCTCCACCTCGGCGGATCCGGTGACCTCCTCGCCGTCCTCGTCGACGGCCCGCAGGCCGATCCAGTACGTGCCGGGCTCGACGTTGGCGCCGCCCTGGTCGTCGAGGTCCCAGGCGAACGAGTGGCGTCCCTCGGGGCGCACGCCGAGCGGCCGCGCCAGCACCGGCTGCCCCGCTTCATCGCGGACCTCGAGGAACAGCTCGGCGGTCTTGTTCAGGACGGTCTCGACGGTGAGGAGTTCGACGTCGTAGGGCGCCGCGCGGCTCGGTTCGGCCGGGGCGACCACGAGCGGGGCACCGTACCCGGCGGGGGCCGTCAGCCGGACCGTGCGGTCGGCGAGCCGCGTGACTCGCCACGTGCCGAGCGCGCGCTCGGTGATGAGGCTGCTGCCGGACCGCAGGACCGTCGGAGCCGGGAGCTCGACGGTCCAGCTCCCTGCGGCCTCGATGGCGTCGATGCCCACGCGGATGGTCTCGGGGAGGCCGGGCGCAGCGACGGGGCCGTCGACGCCCGTGTAGTAGTCGTTGAGGATCTGCTCGTAGGTCTGGCCGGCCTCTGCCCGGCCGTAGGCGCCCCACTGGCTCATCCCGACGCCGTGCCCCCAGCCGCGCCCGTCGACGATGACCTCGTCGTCGGTGACCGTGAAGGACATGCGGCTCGACGGCAGCGTCGTCGGCAGGCTGCGCCCGTCGCCGCGCTCGCTCGGGTAGCGGTCGGGGAACAGGCGCTGCGCTCGGCCCGAGACGAACGCCCGGAACTGGCTGGCCGAGACCTCGGCCACCTCGCCGTCGGTGCTCGTGACCCGAACGCGGTCCGTGCTGCCGGCGACGGCAGGCACGAGCTCGATGGACGCCACGGGGACGGCGGCACGCAGGGTCTGGCCCGCCGACAGGATCTCGTCGAAGTCCGTTCGCGGGAAGACCACGCGCCAGGCGTGCAGCGGCGAGATCGCGTCCTCGGGGTCCGGGATGCCCTTCAGGTAGGGACGGGGGCCTTCGCTGGGATAGACGACCTCGTTGTTCCGCGTGGATCCCCCGCTCGTCGAGAAGTAGCGCGCGAGGATCGGCTCGCCGGCGTACAGCAGGACCTCGCCGGCGGTCTCGTCGACGGCCTGCTGCCAGCGGGGGCCGAGCTCGGGGGTCTCCACGACGCGACGGCCGGCGAAGACCTGACATGCGGTCGAGGCACAGATGTCGTAGCCGCGGCCTCGTCGCTCGAAGACGCCACCCTGCGCCTGCCACCAGGCGTACGTGCGGGCCGCGACGGCCTGGGCCTTGAGCGCCTCGAGGGGCCACCGAGCCGGCATCTCGGCGATCCCCGCGACGTACTCCTCGATGGGGAGCTCGTTGATCAGGACGAGGTCGCCGTCGGCCGCCAGCCGGAACTCGACGACGTCGACGTAGCGGCCCTCGTCCACCACCTCGGTCACGGCCCCGTCCGGAGCCTCGAAGCGCAGCGGTCCGCCGTAGACGCCGAGGTCGACGTCCGGCTCCTGCCCCCACGCGGGGACACTGGCCATGCTCAGCAGGAGCGCGGCGACGAGCACGATGGACGTGCCCGCGCCGAGGCGACGGCGAAGCCAGCAGCGATCAGGCATCGCGCCGCGTCACGCGCTCCACGTCGGCCCCGAGCGACGTCAGGCGCTCGATGAACCCCGCGTAGCCGCGGTCGATGTGGTGCACGTCGTGCACGCGCGTCTCGCCGTCGGCGATCAGGCCGGCCAGCACGGCAGCGGCGCCTGCTCGGACGTCGAGGCCCGGGACCTCCGCGCCGCGGAGCGGCCGAGGACCCCGGATCAGCGCGTGGTGACCGTCGATCTCGATGTCGGCGCCGAACTTCGCGAACTGCTCCACGAACGTGAAGCGCGACTCGAAGACGTTCTCGGTGCAGCGGGAGGTGCCCTCGGCCTGGCTGAGCAGCACCATCATCTGCGGCTGCATGTCGGTGGGCAGGCCCGGGTACGGGAGCGTGACGAAGTTCACCGCTCGCAGGCCACCGCCGGCCTTCACGCGGATGGTCGACGGACCCTCCTCCACGTGGACGCCGGCCGCGCGCATCTTGTCCAGGGGCATGCGCAGGTCCCCGGGTCGGACGTGGGTCAGGGTGACGTCACCACCGGTGATGGCCGCGGCGACCGCCCAGGTGCCTGCCTCGATGCGGTCGGGGACGGTCTCCCACGCGCAGGCGTGGAGCCGATCGACGCCGTTGATGACCAGGGACGGCGACCCGATCCCCTCGATGTCGGCTCCCATGGCGTTGAGCATGTTGCAGAGGTCCTGGACCTCGGGCTCACGGGCCGCGTTCTCGACGGTCGTGGTGCCACGCGCCAGGACCGCAGCCCCGACGATGTTCTCCGTGGCGCCGACGCTCGGGAAGTCGAGCGCGATGTCGGCGCCGTGGAGGTCGGCCGCGCGCACCTCGACCTCGTCCCCCTCCTGCTGCCAGCTGGCACCCATCGCCTCGAGGCCGGCGAGGTGCATGTCGATCGATCGGGCGCCGATGCGATCTCCGCCCGGCAGGGCGATGCGGGCACGCCCGCACCGCGCCAGCAGCGCACCGAGGATGCTGATCGAGGCGCGGATCTTGGTGACGTGCTCACGCGGGGTGTTCCAGTGCGGCTCACCCATCACGACCGTCACGCCGTTGCCCTCGACCGCGACCTCGGCACCGACCCCCCGGAGGATGTCGGCCATGACCGGGACGTCGGCGATGGCCGGGACGTTGGTGAGCTCGAAGGTCCCCTCGGCCAGGACGGTCGCCGCCATGAGCTTCAGGGCGGAGTTCTTGGCCCCGTTGACCCGCAGCTCGCCACGCAGCGCGTTGCCGCCCCGCACGACGAAGACGTCATCGGAGGACAGTTCGTGCCGCTCCCCACGGGGGTCGGCATGCTCGGGGGAAAGGTGCTCGGCCATCGGATCGAGGCTACCCGCCGCTCTCCACGTCGCAGCGGCGGCACCCCCGCCGAACGACGCCCGCCGCTACTCGTCCTCGGCCGTCACGGGCGCGCCCCGCCCGGACACGTTCTCGGCGAGCACGACCAGGTGGTCGTGGGCGTCCTGGCGGTAGTAGAGGACCCCGCCGTCGACCTCGAAGCGCTCCTCGTGCCCGTCCTCGGCGACGATGCGCACGGCCGACGGGACGAGGACCAGCAGGACGGGCTGGTGGCCGTGCAGGATGCCGATCTCCCCTGCGACCGACCGCGCGTAGACCGCGGTCGCGGCGCCGGACCACACCGCCCCTCGGGCGGCGACGACATCGACGTTGAACGTGGCCACGGACCCACGCTACTCCCGCGGGCGGCCGACAGGTGGTCGACCGGGGCGACGGCCAATGCAGAGCGCCGGCCCGAGGGCCGGCGCTCTGCATGGTTGCGGTCAGCGGTCAGCGCATGTCGGCGACGCGCATGCGGACCTCGGCCTTGCGGACCGACGCCTCGACGTAGGCGTCCTCCATCTCGTCGGCGCGGCGCTCGAGGTCGGCCTTGTGCTCGCGGGCACGGTCGACGTCGATCTGCGACGCGAGCTCGGCGATGTCGGCCAGCACGATGAGCTTGTCGCCGGGCTGGTAATAGAGGAAGCCGTTGTGGACGGCGAGGTGGTCGATCGTGTCGTCCTCGAGCACGATCTTGACCGGGGCGATGTCGAGCGCCAGCAGGACCGGCTGGTGGCCGGGCAGGATCCCGATCTCACCGTCCAGCGAGCGCGCGAAGACCGCCTTGGCCGTGCCAGAGAAGATCTGGCGCTCGGCCGAGACGACCTCGACGGGGAACGTCGCCATGGCGGGACCTTCCGGTTGCTGGGTGGACTACTTGGCGAGCTCGGCGGCCTGGCGCTGGACGTCGTCGATGCCACCGCAGTAGCTGAACGCCTGCTCCGGGTACTCGTCGAGGTCACCGCGGACGAGGGCCTCGAACGCCTCGATCGTCTCCTCGATCGGGACGTAGATGCCCTGCATGCCGGTGAACTGCTCGGCGACGTAGAACGGCTGCGAGAAGAACTGCTGCGCCTTGCGGGCGCGGGCGACGGTGATCTTGTCGTCCTCGCTGAGCTCGTCGATACCGAGGATGGCGATGATGTCCTGGAGGTCCTTGTAGCGCTGCAGGATCTCCTGGGTCGCCGTCGCCACGTTGTAGTGGCGCTCGCCGACGACCTGGGGGTCGAGGATCCGCGACGTCGAGTCGAGCGGGTCGACGGCCGGGTAGATGCCCAGCGCGGCGATGTCACGCGAGAGGACGGTCTGCGCGTCGAGGTGGGCGAAGGTCGTGTGCGGCGCCGGGTCGGTGATGTCGTCGGCGGGGACGTACACGGCCTGCAGCGAGGTGATCGAACGACCCTTGGTCGACGTGATCCGCTCCTGCAGGGCGCCCATCTCGTTGGCGAGCGTCGGCTGGTAGCCCACGGCGGAGGGCATGCGGCCCAGCAGCGTGGAGACCTCCGAGCCCGCCTGGACGAACCGGAAGACGTTGTCCACGAACAGCAGCACGTCCTGGCGCATCTCGTCGCGGAAGTACTCGGCCATCGTCAGCGCGGACAGCGCGACGCGCAGGCGGACGCCCGGCGGCTCGTCCATCTGGCCGAAGACCAGGGCGACCTTCTCGATGACGCCGGCCTCCTGCATCTCGAGCATGAGGTCGTTGCCCTCGCGGGTGCGCTCGCCGACGCCGGCGAACACGGACACACCGGAGTGCTGCTCGGCGACGCGGTTGATCATCTCCTGGATGACGACCGTCTTGCCGACGCCGGCACCACCGAACATGCCGATCTTGCCGCCCTGCACGTAGGGCTCGACGAGGTCGATGACCTTGATGCCCGTCTCGAACATCTTGGTCTGCGGCTCGAGCTCCTCGAACGGCGGCGGGTCGCGGTGGATCGGCCAGTAGGTGTCCGGCGTGATCTCGTC
>JBFHRB010000131.1:0-9327 GCA_041591915.1 Nitriliruptorales bacterium | reverse complement strand
GCAGAACCAGCCGCACAACCCCTTCGACGGCCACCAGCACCCCGCTGACCCGAGCCACCCGCTCGTCGCGGCTCGTGCCGAGGCGGGCGCGTTCGAGGGCCTGAGCGAGGAGCAGGTGCGTGCCGCCGCCGACCGGGCGCTCCTCTTGTCGATGGACGCCGTGACCCTGACCGCGGCCGCGCTGCGCATGCACGAGGACGACAGCCCGCAGGCGGTCGAGTACCTGCTCCACGCGCTGCGACGGGTCCACCACGTGCATCGCGACAAGCTGTTCGACGCGCTCGTGTCGCGGGGAACGGCGGCGGTGGCGCGAGAGCAGCGGCTCTTCTACCGCCTGCCGTCCGACGTCCGGCGCGAGCTGCGACGCCGGCTCGCCGCCGACGAGCACCGGTAGGCCAGATCAGATCGCGCCGATGGTGAGGCCCCCGTCGATGACGAGGTTCTCGCCCGTGACGTAGCTCGAGGCGTCGCTCAGCAGGTAGCAGGCAGCCACCGCGATCTCCTCCGGCTGGCCGACGCGGCCGAGCGGGGTGCGCTGCTCGATCTGTCCGCGGATGCCGTCGTTCTCGACCAGGGCGCCCGCGAACTTCGTGTGGATCAGGCCCGGCGAGATGCAGTTCACCCGGATGCCGTCACCGCTCAGCTCGGTCGCCAGCGTCTTCGTCATCGAGATCACCGCCGCCTTGGTCATGCCGTACACGCCCTGCAGGACCGCCGAGCCCATGCCCGCGATCGAGGCCATCGACACGATCGATCCGCCGTCCCCGCGCTCGCGCGCGTGGCGGACGAAGTGCTGGATCACCCGCAGGTAGCCGCGCATGTTCACCTCGACGGTCTTGTCGAACTGCGCGTCGGTGATGTCGACGGTCGGGCCGAAGTAGGGGTTGGTGGCGGCGTTGTTGACGATGCCGTCGACCTTGCCGAACTCGTCGATCGCCTTCTGGAAGAGCTCGGCGATCGCCTCCTCCTGCCCGGCGTGGGCGGCGTGCGGGAACGCCACTCCCCCGTCGGCGCGGATCGATGCCGCGACCTCGTCGAGGGCCTCCTGCTTGCGGCTCGACAGGACGACGTTGGCCCCGTGCGCGGCCGCGGTCCTGGCGATCGACTCACCGATGCCGCGGCTCGCCCCCGTGATCAGGATGGTGCGGTCCGTCAGGTCGATGCTGGTCGCAGGCACGTCGGCTCCATGGCTTGCGGTCGGTTGGACGCCGGACGCTACCAACCGCCACCGAGCACACGAGCGCCCGCGTCAGCCTTCCTGGGCGTTGACCATCCAGAGCTGCTTCTCGAGGCCCTGGAGCACCTCGATGAGCAGGTCCTCGGACCCTGGGTCGTGCTCCGCGACCTCGGCGATCCGCCGCCGGACGTTGTGCGCGACCACCTCGATGCGCGCGGCGATGTCGGTCAGCGTGTCGCTGTCGGTCCGCCATGACTCGGGCGCCGGGTCGAGCGGCGTGTCACCAGCGATGCGCTGGCTCCGGCCGTCGGCGGGCATCCCGAGGGCCGTCATCCGCTCGGCGACCTCGTCGCTCCACGTGCGGTACTCGTCGATCAGCTCGTCGAGGTGCTCGTGGACGGGCTTGAACCGGGGCCCGAACACGTTCCAGTGGAGCTGCTTGCCGGTGAGCGCCAGGTCGATCAGCTCGACCAGGGTCGGCTGCAGGGCGGAGCGCACACCCGCACGAGCGGTCTCGTCGAGCGTCGTGCGGATGTTTCGTTGGATGGTCTCGGTCGTCGGCAGGCTCGCCACGAGCTCGCCTCCTCGGGTCGCGGTCAGTTGTACGAACGGGCATCTCTGGGAGGTGGTTCGTCGCTTGACGTCCCCGCGGATCTGTCATAAGCCTCGTGGTCCGGCACATCGGATGCCGACCGCCACCCCCGGGGGACCCCTCATGACACCGTCGCACCGCCTGCAACGATGGACCTTCGCGTCCGTGACCGTCGCGCTCCTGGCGCTGCTCATCGCCCTCGTACCCGGCAACGCGCGGGCAGCCGACGGGCCACCCACCTCGCTGACACCGGAGGAGCGGTTCGCGGGCAACACGCGCATCGAGACGGCCATCGCCCTCGCCAACGACGCGTTCCCCACCGGTTCGACCACGGTCATGCTCGCCCGTGCCGACGCCTTCCCGGACGCGCTGGCCGCGGCCTACCTCGGCGGGGACCGCAACGCGGCGCTGCTGCTGACCGAGACCGACAACCCGCCCCAGGCGACGCTCGACGCCCTCGACGCCCTCGACGCGACGGACATCATCCTGCTGGGTGGGACCGCGGCGATCAGCCAGTCACAGCAGGATGCGCTCGAGCTGAGCTACCAGACCACCCGCATCTTCGGCGGCACCCGCTACGAGACGGCCCAGCGCATCGCCCTGGCCGGCGCAACGGTCGGCACGCTGCCGGAGGCCGGCAACGAGTCGAACATGGTCAAGACGGCCATCCTCGCCACCGGCGAGAACTTCCCGGACGCCCTGGCGGCCGGCGGTCTCGCCTTCGGCGCCAAGGTGCCGCTGCTGCTCACCACCAAGGACGCGCTGCACCCGGCTGCCGATTCCGCGCTGGATGACCTCATGATCGAGCAGGTCATCCTGGTCGGCGGGACGGCAGCGATCTCCGACACGGTGAAGACCGCGCTCGAGGGCAAGGGACTGACGGTCCTGCGCCTGTTCGGCGACGACCGCACGGGCACGGCCGCGGCGATCGCGGACTACACCGCCAACGTCCTCGGCTGGGACTACGACGAGGTCGCCATCGCGCGCGGGGACAACTTCCCGGACGCGCTGGCACTGGCGCAGGTGTCCGCGAAGACCATGGCCCCGACGTACCTGACGCGGACCCCGACACTGGTCGGGACGTCGACGTTCGAGGCCCTGCAGGCCCGGTGCGGACAGCCGACCAACGTGCTCGTCGCCGGCGGTACCGGCGCGGTGAGCCAGGACGCGTCGGTCGCCACTCGCCTCGGGACCACCTGTGCCGACGTCGCGTTCCCGCTGACCGGGGACCAGGAGACGTCGCCGGGCTCGGGCTCCGGGTTCGCACGGCTGTTCTTCGGATCGCTCTGCTACGCGTACAACGTGACGCTCGACGACCCGGCGACCGCCGCGCACATCCACCGGGCGATCCGCGGGTCCGACGGACCCGTCGTGGCCACGCTCGAGATCCCCTCGATCGGCTTCGCCGCAGGGTGCCTGGATGACACGGATGTCGCCGGCAGCACGGTCGACGAGCTGAGTGCCGCGATCCAGGCCGACCCGTTCGCGTACTACGTCAACGTTCACAACGCGACGTACCCCGGCGGGGCCGTGCGCGGGCAGCTGACGCTGCCGGCGTCGGAGATCTGGCTGACGGGTTCGGCCGAGATCGACTCCACCACGGCCATGCCCGTGGCCTCGCCGGCACCCGGCTCGGGGTTCTTCTCGTACGACGTGGTGGGTGGAGCGGTCTGCTACCACCTCACGGCCGAGGGGCTCGACAGCACGGCCACGGCCGCGCACATCCACGAGGCCGCGGTCGACGGCAACGGCCCGGTGGTACTGGATCTGCACCTGCCCGAGAGCCCCGGAGGGACGGTCAACCACAGCGCCTGTGTGGAGCCGGCACCCGGAGCGTCCACGACGCTGCTGCAGGACCTGACGTCGCGCCCGGTGGACTTCTACGTCAACCTGCACACCAAGGACACCCCGTCGGGTGCCCTGCGAGGGCAGTTGGGCTCGGACATGCGCCTGGTCGTCAACGGTGACGCGGAGACCGACGGCGCTGGCACCTACGGGCAGGGCGACACCGACGCCTACGGCACCGTGGAGTTCCTGCTAGGCGAGGACACGAGTGGCCCGGCCGGCATGAAGACGCTGTGCTACCGGTGGGACCTCAACAACCTCGACGACGCCACGTTCGGCGCGGCCCACATCCACGCTGGCCGAGTGGACGAGAACGGCCCGGTCGTCGTCGGGCTCGGCCTTCCCGGTGAGGGCGCGTCGACCACGCGGCACTTCGGCTGCGTGGGCGCCGTGGAGAGCGCGGTGATGGCCGCGGTCGCCGACCCGGAGGGCCACTACTTCAACGGCCACACGGCGACGTACGGCGGTGGTGCGGTGCGCGGCCAGCTCGTACCGGACTGGAAGGCCACGCTCCGCGGCGACAACGAGGTCCCCGACCCCGGCAACGTCGCGGCGCAAGGCAGCGCGTGGATCTACGTCGGGGCGGACGACATGACGGTCTGCTCCTCCACGATCGTCCGGGGCCTCGGCTCCGACGTGACGGGCGCGCACATCCACACGGGCGCGGCGGGCTCCAACGGCGGCGTCCTCGTCGCGCTCGAGGCTCCCGTCGGCGAGCCCTTCGAGTTCGGCTGCTTCACGGGTGACGGCAGCGAGGTCGCCGCGATCGCGGGCGACCCGGCGGGCCACTACGTGAACGTCCACACGTCGGACTTCGCGGGTGGCGCCCTCCGCGGCCAGCTCGGCTAGCCGCGAGCCCAGCAACGCGACGAGCCCCCGGCATCAGCCGGGGGCTCGTTCGTGGTGGGGCGTATAGGAATCGAACCTATGACCTCTTGCGTGTCGAGCAAGCGCTCTAGCCAACTGAGCTAACGCCCCTCACCGTGCTGCGCGTGCGCAGCGGGCGGGAAGGTACCGGTGGCTGCGCGACGGCGGCAACTCACCGATCCGTCGCGGCCGCCTGTCGCTCGCCCTCGACCGGGCGCTCGGCCAGCGCATCACGAAGGCACTGTGCCAGCTCCTCCCCCGAGATCATCACCGGGTGGACGTCGACCCCCTCGAGGATGTTGCCGAGTTGCCCGGCGTTCTCATCGTCCAGGAGCAGGCAGACGCGATGGCCCTCGACCCGTTCGATCAGGTAGATCGCCAGGTGATCGGGACCGAGTCCGTTGATGATGACGTCGGCCTGCTCGACCATGTCGCACCGGCCGCCCGTCACCAGCGGGCATGCCCGCCCGGTCGGTCCGCCGGGCCCGAGACAGCTCAGGACCTCGAACCCCGCTGCCGTCAGTGCCTCGGCATGCTCGAGCAGCATGAGGCTCGAGGGGTGCTCCAGCAGCACGCGCACGGGACGTATCAAGGACTCGCTCCTGACTCCTGCCATGACCGTACGGAGCCGATCCCCGGGGCGTAGCGGCCGACGCGCCCGCCCAGCGCGGGTCCTTCGGCCCCCGGGAACGTGGGCGGTAGGCTCCCCGTCCCGTCCGGGCGCAACGGCGCTCCCGGGCCCGGCAGCCTCTCGCTGCCCGTTTCCTACCGGCCCGCGGCCACCTCCGCGACCGGTCCAGCCACGCGACGGTGCCGACCGTGCCGTGCGTGACCGAGGGAAGGCCCACCCATGGCAGGCGGACTCGAAGGCGTCGTCGCAGCCCAGACGTCGCTCTCGTGGATCGACGGCAGGCGCGGCATGCTCGTCTACCGCGGCTACGCGATCGACGACCTCGCGCGCCACGCCACCTTCGAGGAGGTCGTCCACCTCCTGCTCGAGGGCTCGCTGCCGGACGAGGCCCAGCTCGAGGCCACACGGTCGCGCCTCGCGGACCAGGCGCCCCTGCCCGACGCCGTCGTCGAGGGGCTCCGCCTCCTGCCCAAGGCCACGACCCCGATGTCGGCGCTCCGCACCGGCGTCTCCCTGCTCGGAAGCGACGCCCCGACGTTCGACGCCCAGGACCTCGACGAGTCCCGGGCCGCCGCCTACCGCATCATCGCCACGATCCCCACGATCATCGGGGCCTTCCACCGGCTGCGCAGCGGCAAGGAACCGGTTGCGCCCGACCCGGAGGCGACCACGGCACACAACCTGCTGCGAGGGCTGCAGGGCGGCGAACCGGATGGCGAGTCGGTCGCCGCGATGGACTGCGCACTCGTGCTGCACGCCGAGCACACGCTCAACGCCTCGACCTTCGCCGCACGGATCACCGCCGCCACGATGTCCGACATCTACTCGGCCGTCGTCAGTGCCATCGGGACCCTGCGCGGCCCGCTCCACGGCGGCGCCAACGAGAAGGTCGCCGAGTTCCTCGAGTCGATCGCGTCGGTCGACGACGTCGAGGCGGCGGTCGACGCGAAGCTGGCCCGCAAGGAGCGGATCATGGGCTTCGGCCACCGCGTCTACAAGACCGAGGACCCCCGGGGCCCGCACCTGCGCCGCTGGGCCCGACGGGTCGCCGAACGCGCTGGTCGCGAGGAGCTGTACGAGAAGGCGCTGCGCGTGCAGGAGGTCGTCAAGGACCGCAAGGGCCTCTACATCAACGTCGACTTCTTCTCCGCCCCGCTCTACACCGCGATGGGCATCCCGCGAGACGTCTTCACGCCGCTGTTCGCCGCCTCCCGCGCCGCCGGCTGGACCGCGCACGTGCTCGAGCAGCAGGCCAACAACCGCCTCATCCGCCCGACGTCCGAGTACCTCGGGGAGCGCCATCAGGAGTGGGTGCCGCTCGAGCAGCGCTGAGCGATCGCTGATCGTCGACTCCGTGGCGCCGTGAGCGGACCGCGGAACCTCCCGTAGACAGGCCCTCGCTGCCACGCTCGGCACATCGGCGCCGCTGACTAGTCCATGGGGTTGTCTGTCAACCTGTAACAAATAGTGTTCAGGACATCACTCTGTGTTCCGTTGTTACGAGGGACCACAACTGGAGCCTCACCCCCGATGACCCGAACCGGAGTCGCGAGACGACCGGACTGGCGAGCCAACGCGGCCCTCGCGCTGATCCTCAGCCTGGCCGTCGCCCTGCTGTCCCCGACCACCACCACGGTGGCCGGGGACCTCGTGGGCGTCATCGTTCGCGAACTGCCCGGCGCCGGCGACGCGCCCGAGCGAGCGGTGAGCCGCCTGGGCGGCACGGTGGAGCGCCAGCTCGACATCATCGATGGCTTCGCGGCCGACGTGCCCGCGGCCGCCGTGCCGGTCCTCGCACGCGAGTACGGGGTCGCCGCGGTCACGCCCGACATCGCGATCCGCCTCCAGAGCACCGCGACGGTGCTCGGCGACGAGACCCTCGAATCCAGCACGGGCAACGACTCCCTCCTCGTGACCACCGACGTCCATGAGCCCACGGTCATCGGGACCGTGGAACTCGCCGACGGGTACGCGATCGCGGCCAGCCCGGGCGACATGCGCCTGGTCAACGCCACCATCAAGGCCGACAAGCTCCACGAGCGGGGCGTCACCGGCCACGGCGTGGATGTGGCGCTCATCGACTCCGGGACCCTGCCCGTCCCCGGCCTCGAGTCCGTCGTGGCCGGGCCGGACCTGTCCTTCGAGTCCAACCTGAACCCGGCGCTCGAGCACCTCGACACCTTCGGCCACGGCACCCACATGGCCGGGATCATCGCCGGCAGCACCACGGGCTTCACCGGCGTCGCCCCCGACGCAAGGCTGATCAGCCTCAAGGTCGCCGACGCCACCGGTGCAACCGACGTGTCCCAGGTCATCGCCGCGCTCGACTGGGTCAACAAGAACCGCAACACGGACGGACGCAACATCCGCGTCGTCAACCTCAGCTTCGGCACGGACGGCAACCAGCACTACGCGCTCGACCCGCTCACCTACGCCGCAGAGGTCGCCTGGCACAACGGGATCGTCGTCGTGGTCTCGGCCGGCAACCACGGTTCCGAGTGGGGCCGCCTGGCCAACCCCGCGATCGACCCCTTCGTCATCGCGGTTGGTGCCACTGACACCCAGGCGACGACGACCCCGGACGACGACACGATCCCCTCGTGGAGCGCGCGCGGCGACGGCACCCGTGATCCCGACCTCGTCGCACCCGGGCGCTCGATCGAGAGCCTCCGTGCGCCCGGCAGCTACATCGACGCCAACTTCGGCGCCACCGGGCTGGTCAACGAGCAGATCTTCCGCGGCAGCGGCACCTCGCAGGCAGCGGCCGTCGTGTCCGGTGCGGTGGCGCTGCTCCTGGCGGACGACCCGTCGCTGAGCCCGGACGAGGTGAAGTACAAGCTGACCGCCTCCGCCTCGGACCTCGGGCTGGCGGCCAACGCCCAGGGCAGCGGCGCCCTCAACGTCAACCTGGCTGCCGCGACGCGGACGCACCACCGGAAGGCGACTCAGCGTTTCGCCCGCGCGGACGGCACCGGCTCGTTGCACGCCAGCCGGGGGACGATGATCGTCACCTTCGAGGACGGCTCGCAGCTCACCGGTGAGATGACGGCGAACGGCGCGACGTGGGCAGGGGCAACCTGGGCCGGCGCCACCTGGGCCGGCAGCCAGTGGAGCGGCGCAACGTGGGCCGGCGCCACCTGGGCCGGCGCCACCTGGGCCGGAGCGACGTGGGCCGGCGCGACGTGGGCCGGCGCCTCCTGGGACGGCGCGACGTGGGCCGGGGCAACCTGGGCCGGGGCCACCTGGGCGGGCCAGCAGTGGTCGACCGCGGGATGGAACGGGCTGCGATGGAACTGACGACCGAGGCCAGCACGGCCACCCTGGGTCGCGGCCTTCGCT
The DNA here is from genome assembly GCA_041591915.1 of Nitriliruptorales bacterium. Taxonomy (GTDB): domain Bacteria; phylum Actinomycetota; class Nitriliruptoria; order Nitriliruptorales; family Nitriliruptoraceae; genus JBFHRB01. The sequence goes on along the minus strand of JBFHRB010000131.1, from coordinate 876 downwards.
GGTCCTGACCGCGTCGCCGCCGACGGGACGACCTAGCATCGTCAGGGATCGGCTTCCAGACTGGGCGCGATGAGCCCGAACCAGGCAACGGACGCGACGCGCGCAGCCGCGGTTCGCAGCCTTGGTGCGTTCGCGCTGGTCGTCGTGGCGTTCGGGTTGAGCATCACCTGGCTGGCGGTCGTGCCCATCGACCTGCCGATCGCGCGCCCCCTGACCCTGCCGTGGTGGTTGATCGCCGGGTTCTTCTACCTCACCGAGGTGAAGGTCATCCACCTCCACTTCCGGCGCGAGAGCCAGGCCTTCTCCCTCAACGAGCTGCCCCTCGTCCTCGGCCTGTTCTTCATCGATCCACTGCAGGTCGTGCTGGCGGCCGTCGTGGGAGGCGTCGCCGGGCTCGTGCTGTCACGCAAGCAGCGCGGGATCAAGCTGCTCGTGAACACGAGCCACATCCTGCTGGCCGCGGCAGGGGCGGCGGCCGTCTTCCACCCGCTGGCCGGGTTGCCGGACCCACTCTCGCCACGATCCTGGGCCGCGGCCGCGGTCGCCGCCGTCGTCGCGATCGCGGTGAACGTCTCGACGATCTTCGCTGCCGTGTCCATCTCCGAGGGCGGCGCCGACCCTGCCAGCGTGACCCCCGTCGCCGTGACCAGCCTCATCGGAACGGTGACGACGACCAGCCTGGCCCTCGTGGCGTCGGCGATGCTGTGGCTGGAGCCGCTCGCCGCGGTGCTGATCCTCATCCCCGCGATCGTCCTCTACGCCGCGTTCCAGGCCTACACCTCCGAACGAGAGAAGGGCGAGAGCCTCGAGTTCCTCTACGAGTCGGCCCGGATCCTGCAGGAAGCCCCCGAGGTCAACGAGGCCATCACGTCACTG
>JBFHRB010000130.1:0-9345 GCA_041591915.1 Nitriliruptorales bacterium | reverse complement strand
GTCCTCGCCGGCCTCGTCGGCATCACCGCCGGTCCGGACTTCGCGAGCGGCTTCGCGGCCCTGGCCGTGGGCGCCATCTGCGGTGTCGTCGTCGTCGGCTCGGTGCTGCTGCTCGACCGCATCAAGATCGACGACCCGGTCGGTGCGATCTCCGTCCACGGGGTCTGCGGCGCCATCGGCACGCTCGCCGTGCCGTTCTACCCGGGTGCGTCGGAGGCGGGCATCACGCTGGCCACGCAGGCCCTCGGTGTCGTCGCCATCGCGGCCTTCGTCTCGGTGACCGCAGGGGTGACGTTCGCCCTGGTGAAGGCGACCGTGGGCATCCGGGTCAGCGAGCAGGAGGAGCTCGACGGCCTCGACGTCCACGAACACGGGATCGCGGGCTACCCCGACCTCGTGTTCGGTCCGACCGCCAGCCCCGGCCTCGCCGGCGTCGGCGCGATGGGCTTCGAGACTCCAGGCGTCGCCCCGACGCCCAGCCCGGCGACGGAGTAAGGAGCGCCTGGAGGGTCCCTTCTGAGTCGGGATGTGGACCTTCGCGAGGGTCGGCGGTGTCGGTCGCCGGCCCTCGCACCTTGCTGGACCTCCATCTGACGGGACGCGCTGCCCAGCGCGTCCCGTCGGTCGTTCACAAACACGAAACACTCGGGTGACAGCGGAGTAACCCCGTTGCGGTTCCGTTCGGGCCGTCACGTTCCGACCCCACGACACGGAAGGGCGCACCGACATGCGCAGACGCATCAGCTTCGTCACCGCCGCCACCGCCGCCATGGCGCTGGCCGCGGTCCCGGCGTACGCACAGCCATCGCAGGAGGACTTCGACGCGCTGGTCTATGCCGTCGACACGGTCTGGGTGGCTGCGGCCGCCGCGCTCGTGCTCCTCATGCACCTCGGGTTCGGCATGCTCGAGGCCGGCCTGACCCGCGCCAAGAACGCCGGCAACATCGTCGGCAAGAACATGATCACCGTCGCCATCGGCGGCGTGTTCTACTGGGCGATCGGTGCCGCGCTCGCGTACGGAGACGACGTCGGCGGGTTCCTCGGGACCAGCGGCTGGTTCGACCCGGCGTCGGTACTCGGTGACGGGACGCAGGCGGTGTTCCAGCTCGTGTTCGCCGCCACGGCCGCGACCATCGTGTCCGGTGCCGTCGCCGAGCGCATCAACTTCTGGGCGTACGCCATCGTGGCCGTGCTGCTCACGGGCGTCATCTACCCGATCGTCAGCCACTGGCAGTGGTACGGCGAGGGCGGCTGGCTCTACGACCTCGGGTTCTACGACTTCGCCGGCTCGACCCTGGTCCACATGACCGGTGGCACGGCGGCGCTGGCGGGTGTCCTCATCCTCGGCCCGCGCATCGGCAAGTACGGCAAGGACGGCAAGCCCCGCGCGATCCCGGGCCACAACATCCCGTTCGCGATCTTCGGCGTCCTGATCCTGTTCTTCGGCTGGTTCGGCTTCAACGGCGGCTCGACGCTCGGTGCGTTCGGCCTCGGCGAGACCATCGGGACGGTGCTCCTCAACACCACGATCGCCGGCACGACGGGTGCGCTCATCGCGGCCATGGTCGTGACCTTCACCAGCGGCAAGCCCGACCCGGCGATGATCGGCAACGGCGCGCTCGCGGGCCTGGTGGGCATCACGGCCGGCCCGGACCTCGCCACCGGGGCGTGGTCGTTCATCGTCGGGCTCGTCTGTGGCGCGGTGGTCGTCTTCGCGGTCAGCTTCTTCGACCGCATCAAGGCTGACGACCCGGTCGGTGCGACCTCGGTCCACCTCGTCTGCGGCGCGATCGGCACGATCTTCGTCGGGATCTACTCCGACGTGAGCATCGTCGCCCAGATCACCGGCGTGGTCGCCGTCTTCGCCTTCGTGTTCGTCACCTCCGGCGCGATCTTCTACGGCCTCAAGGCCGCGGGGATCCTGCGGGTCGGCGAGCAGGAGGAGATCGACGGGCTCGACCTGCACGAGCACGGCGTCGCGGGCTACCCCGACGTCTCGCTCGGCGCCACCACGGGTGCGGGGCCGGTCGGCGAGCTCGCCAGCTGAGCGGACGCTCGCACGTGGCAACCAACGGCGACCCCCGCCTCGGCGGGGGTCGCCGCCTTCATCGGTAGGCTCGCTCGTCCGAGCGGGCGCGATCACAGGAGCGCGACGTGGACAAGCAGCAGGAGTACGTACTCCGGACCGTGGAGGAGCGGGACATCCGCTTCATCCGCCTGTGGTTCACCGACGTCCTCGGCTTCCTGAAGTCGGTCGCCATCACCGCGGCCGAGCTCGAGAACGCGTTCACGGAGGGCATCGGCTTCGACGGCTCCGCGATCGACGGCTTCGCGCGCACGCAGGAGTCCGACATGCTGGCCGTGCCCGACGCGGGCACGTTCCAGGTGCTGCCATGGCGCCCTGAGGCGCACGGGGTCGCCCGGATGTTCTGCGACGTGATGACGCCCGACGGCGAGGCGTTCGCCGCCGACCCGCGCAACGTGCTCAAGCGCAACCTGCGACGGGCAGCCGACCTGGGGTTCACGTTCTACGTCCACCCCGAGATGGAGTTCTTCCTCTTCGAGTCGCCCGAGTCCCCGAAGCCGCTCGACCAGGGCGGGTACTTCGACATGACGCCGCTCGACATCCAGTCGGACTTCCGCCGCCAGACGATCGAGACCCTCGAGAAGATGGGGATCTCGGTCGAGTTCAGCCACCACGAGGTCGCCCCGAGCCAGCACGAGATCGACCTGCGCTACGCGGACGCGCTCACGATGGCGGACAACATCATGACGTTCCGCCTCGTCGTCAAGGAGACCGCGCTCTCGCGCGGCATCTACGCCACGTTCATGCCCAAGCCCCTGGAGAACCAGTGGGGCAGCGCCATGCACCTGCACCTGTCGATGTTCGAGGGTGACAACAACGCGTTCCACGACGCCGGTGACGAGTACCACCTGTCCAAGGTCGCCAAGCAGTTCACCGCGGGCCTCCTGACGCACGCCCGCGAGATCTCGGCGGTCACCAACCAGTGGATCAACAGCTACAAGCGGCTCGTTCCCGGCTTCGAGGCGCCCGTCTACATCTCGTGGGGCAGCAACAACCGGTCGGCACTCGTCCGCATCCCTCGGTACAAGCCGAAGAAGGGCGCGTCGACGCGCGTCGAGTTCCGCGCGCCGGACCCCGCGGTCAACCCCTACCTCGCCTTCTCCGTCATCCTCGCGGCAGGCCTGAAGGGCATCGAGGAGGGCTACGAGCTCCCCGTCGAGACCGAGGACAACATCTACGAGATGAGCGACGCCGAGCGCGCCGCACTCGGGATCCGCCAGCTCCCGGTCAGCCTCGGCGAGGCGCTCGACGAGATGGAGCGGTCCGAGCTCGTCGCCGAGGCGCTGGGCGAGCACCTCTTCGACTACTTCCTGGCGAACAAGCGGCGCGAGTGGCAGGAGTACAAGCAGCACGTCACGCCGTTCGAGCTCAACCGGTACCTGCCGCTCCTCTGATCGATGGCACGCCCCGCGCCGAGCCCGGAGTCACGGCTCGTCAGGCTCGGGCTGAGCCGGGACGAGGCGGTGCGGCACCTGCGCGCGGCGGGCCTCTGGGCGGAGGAGGGGCCCGTCGGGGACGTCCTCGACGTCCTGGGCTGCGTCGCCGAGACGGCGACCCCCGACGACGCACTCAGGTCGCTCTGCTCCCTCGCTGAGCAACATCGCGCCACCTACGACGAGCTCGTCGCCGACGAGGGGTGGCTGGCCCGGTTCGTCGCGGTGGCGGGCGCGTCCCGCCCGCTCGGCGAGCTCCTGGCGCGGACCCCCGACGCGGTGGAGGGGCTGCGCCGCGTCTGGGCGGTCGAGCACGCCGAGATCGCCGACCGCGTGGAGAAGGCGCTCGCGGATGCGTCGACGGCTGACGAGCGGTCCTCGGGCGTCGCCCACATCCGGCGTCGGGCGACCGCCGACATCGCGGCCCGGGACCTCACGGGCGAGATCACGGTCGAGCAGGTCGCGACCGAGCTGTCCGAGCTCGCGCAGGGTGTCCTCGAGGGCACGCTTCGCCACCTCCACGGCGCCATCGCCGGTGGCAGCCCCGCGTCGCGCATCGCGGTCATCGGCATGGGCAAGCTCGGCGGCCAGGAGCTGAACTACGTCAGCGACGTCGACGTGGTCTTCGTGCACGCACCGACGGGCGACGACGACGACGCGGCGAGGCGCGAGGCACGCCAGGTCTGTGAGCAGCTGCTCACCATCCTCAACGCGTCGACGACCATGGGCCGCGCCTACGAGGTCGACCCCACGCTGCGCCCCGAGGGCCGGCAGGGAGCACTCACCCGCACGGTCGAGGGGTTCGTCGCCTACTGGCAGCGCTGGGCCAAGACGTGGGAGTTCCAGGCCCTCATCAAGGCGCGACCCGTGGCGGGCGACGACGAGCTCGGCCGTGACTTCCTGCTGGCGGCCGAACCGTTCGTGTGGCCACGCGAGCTGGACCCCGACGTCGTGCGCGAGATCCGCGAGATGAAGGGCCGGGTGGAGCAGAAGCCCGAGGTGCGGCGCCACGGCGAGCGCCAGGTCAAGCTCGGCCCCGGCGGCCTGCGCGACATCGAGTTCGCCGTCCAGCTCCTGCAGATCGTCCACGGCCGCGCGGACTTCACCGTCCGCAGCGGTGCCACGCTCCCGGCCCTCGGGGCGCTGGCGGGTGGCGGCTACATCGCCGAGGAGGACGCCGCCGCCCTCTCGTCGGCGTATCGGTCGCTGCGCTCCGTCGAGCACCACCTGCAGCTCGCGAACGAGCGGCGCACCCACACCATCCCCGAGGACGAGGCGGACCAGGAACGCCTCGCTCGCTCGCTCGGCTACCGCGCCGCAGGAGACACGCCCGCGCGCGCCGCGCTGTGGAAGGACCTCACCGCCGCCCAGCGCGTCGTTCGGGACCTCCACGCGAAGCTCTTCTACCGGCCACTGCTCGAGGCACACGCCCGGGTCGACGCTCGGCACGGCGAGTTGGCGATCCCGGGTGCCCAGCGTGCGATGGGGGAGGGGGCGGCGGTCGAGCGGCTGCACGCACTCGGGTTCGCTGACGCGCGGCAGGCGCTGCGGCGCATCACCGACCTCACGAGCGGCGTCTCCCGACGCGCACGCACCATGCGGGCCGTCCTGCCGGCGTTCCTCGACACGCTCGCGGACACGGCCGACCCCGACACCGGCCTGCGCATGCTCGAGCGCATCCTGACCAACCGGGGCGATGCGGCGGACCTGCTGGCGACGCTGCGGGACCACCCGCCGGCGACCGAGCTGCTCGCGCGGGTGCTCGGCACGTCCGAGGTCGCCGGGGAGCTCATCGAGGTCGTCCCACAGTCCGGCGACTGGCTCGCGGACCGGGAACTCCGCGAGAAGCGGCGAACGCGCGACGAGCTCACCCGGGCGGCGCTCAAGCAGCTGTCGTGGCACGACGACCTCGAGGGCCGGACCGCGGCCCTGCGGCGCTTCAAGCGCCGAGAGCTGCTGCGGCTGGTCCTGCGCGACCTCTCGGGGTCGTCACCCGGCAACATCCGGTCCGCCGAGCTCACGGCCCTCGGCGAGGCCTGCCTCGTTGCCGGCCTGCAGGCCGTGGTCGAGCACCTCGACGAGGAGCCCGCCGCGGACGTCGCCGTGATCGGCATGGGCAAGTTCGGGGGTGTCGAGCTGCACTACCCGTCCGACCTCGACGTCCTCTTCGTGCACCGGGCGCGGGCGGGCCGCAGCGAGGACGACGCCCGTCCCTACGCGCACCGTGTCGCCGAGCTGCTCATCCACACGGTGGGTGCCATCACGGCGGAGGGCACCGCGTTCGAGATCGACACGGAGCTGCGCCCCGAGGGCAAGAGTGGCCCCATCACGCGTTCGCTGGACGCCTACCGCGCCTACTACGAACGGTGGTCCGACCCATGGGAGCACCAGGCGCTGTTGCGGGCCCGTCCCGTCGCGGGCGATCTCGACCTGGGCAGGGACTTCCTCGAGCTCGCGGTCGAGATGGCCTACCCCGAGTCGCTCAGCGACAGCGAGGTCGCGCACATCCGCACCCTCAAGGCTCGGATGGAGCGAGAGCGCGTGCCGAGCCGGGTCGACCCGCGCACCCACCTCAAGCTCGGGCCGGGCGGGATCAGCGACGTCGAGTGGACCGTGCAGCTCCTGCAGCTCCGCCATGGCCGACGCGAGCGGCTCCTGCGGGTCCCCGGGACGATGTCGGCGCTCGACTCGCTGCAGGATCTCGGCCTCATCCGGTCGACCCACACGACCTGGCTGCGCGAGGGCTACAACTTCCTCGGCGAGGTTCGCAACGCGCTGTACCTCCTCCGCCAGCGCAGCGTGGACGTCCTGCCGTCCTCCGACGTCGTGCGTGACCGGCTCGCGCTCGCGCTCGGCTACGGTCGCTCCAGCCGGCAGGAGTTCGAGGAGGACTACCGCCGCCGAACCCGCCGCGTTCGCCGCGCGTGCGAGGAGCTGTTCTACGACATCGGTGACGACGGGGGGATGCGTCCGTGATCAGCGTCGCATCGTGGCGTCGTGACGCCTGCCGTCCGGTCGACGTCGCGGTGGGCCACGGTTCCTACGAGCTGCTCAGCGCGAGCGACGCCGGGTCCGTCTCCGTGCTCCACCTGTCGGCGGGTTCCGCCACCGCGCCAGCATCGGCCGCCATCGGCCAACTCGTGCTCGTCGTCGCGGGCGAGGGTGAGGTCGTCGTCGACGGCGAGTCGGCGCGTGTCTCGATGGGGGATGTCGTTCGCTGGCCCGCCGGCTGTCGCCATCAGGTCAGGACCGAGCGGGGTGTCAGCGTCATCGTCTCCACGTACCCCGACGACCGGTCGGCGTGGCGGGTCAGCCGGCCCCTCGCGACGGGGTCCCGTTGGGTCGTCGGCGTGTTCGCCGAGACCGACCGAGCCCGCGCGTTCCGCGAGAAGCTCCGCGCCGAGGACCCGGAACGGGCCGTGACCCTGGACTGAGCGCGGCGATCAGCCCGACCGCAACGCGTGGCTGCAGGAGTTCATGGCGAGCGGCACCTGACCCCGACCGGTCACGCCGACCGGGCCTGCCGTCTCGCGCGGATCATCGCGCCGCGGCCGAGCAGTCGACGCGCCAGCAGCGGCAGGACCCGCTCGGCCCGGTCGGCGATGTGGCGGGCGGTCGGGAGCACCGGCTCGGGATTGACCTCCCACACGGCCGCGCCGTGCCGCGCTCCGCGCTCGGGCAGCTCTGCCGCGGGGTAGACCTCGGCCGACGTACCGACGACCAGGACCACGTCACAGCGGTCGGCGAGGCGCCTGGCTCGCAGCAGCTCCCGCTCCGGCAGCGCCTCCTCGAAGAGCACCACGTCGGGCTTGATGGGTCCGGCGCAGTTGGGGCAGACGGGGATCACGGGGGCGGGGAAGCGATCGACGAGCTGCCGTTCGGTGAAGTGGAGGTCGCAGTCGAGGCAGCGCGCCGTCTCGTAGGTCCCGTGAAGCTCGATGACCCGCTCGCTGCCGGCGGCCTGGTGGAGCCCGTCGATGTTCTGGGTCGCGACGCTGTTGATGAAGCCGCGCCGCTCGAGCGCCGCGAGCGCGATGTGGCCGTCGTTGGGCTGCGCGCTCAGCAGCGTCTCGCGCAGTTCGCGCAAGAACGGCCAGACCCGGTCCGGCCGCTCTCGGAAGGCGGTGAGCGTGGCGTACCGCTCGGGGTCGTAGCGGGTCCAGAGACCGCCATCGGACCGGAACGACGGGATCCCGCTCGCCAGCGAGATACCGGCCCCGGTCACGACCAACGCCCCCGTCGCAGACGCTCGGAGCGTCGCGGCGAGGGCGTCGATCTGGTCGGACATGGACGCCAGACTAGGCCTGGTCGGTCGTCGCACCGTCGGGGCCCGGGGCCGGGCGGCCACCGTCGCGGTTGCCCGGCTCCCCGGAGTGGTTGACGAACCGGTCGGCAAGCTCGGGCAGCTTCTCCTTCAGCTTGGCGGCCTGCTCCTCGCCGAGGTCGCCGTTGGCGACGGCTTCGTCGATCGCGGCGTTGCCCGCGGCGACGAGGGCGTCGGCGATGTCGGACGGGTCGACGCCGTGCTGCTCGGCGATCTCGCTGATCGACTTGCCGTTGCGGACCTGGTTCATCAGGCCGTTCTCGTCGATGCCGATCATGTCGGCAGCGATCCGCACGCCCTGCTGGATGACCCGGCGCACGAACTCGCCACCCGGACGGTCGCCGGGGCGGTCGCCATCGCAGAAGCGGTCACGGAGTTCGGCCGCGTTCTCGCCGACGCGCTGCACGACGGCCTCCGCCTGGGCCTGGGTGAGCGTGCCCTCGGCGACGAGTTCGTCGAGCGACTTCAGCAGGACGCGTGCCCGCGGCCCGAGGTCGGACGGGTCTTCGGGGCGGTCGACGTCGCACTTGGGGCGGTCGTGCTCGGGCGTGTCCGTCGACTCGGGCGCCGTGTCGGACTCCTGGGCCCCCGCGAGGACGACGGGGCCGACGAGGTTGGCGGTGAAGGCGCCACCGACGAGGACCCCGCTGGCGGCGATGCTGGCGATGAGCTTCTTCATTCTCGGTGCTCCGGTTGGGTCGGGAAGCTGTCAAGAGAGATGTTCGGCAGCACCTGTGAAGCGAATGTGAAGCAGGGTCGAGCGTCCCGAGAAGCCCGGACCGGCCGAAGGGCGGTACGTTGCCGCCGGGCCGACGGCAGGAGCGACGGGATGTGGCGCGAAGGCTTCGTCACGGGTGGCCAGACGCGCTTCTTCGTCCGCGCACTGGGGCACGGCGACGACGTGATCCTCCTGCTCCACGGGTGGCCCGAGACGGGTGACGTCTGGCGCCGGGTCGCCCCGCCGCTCGCTGAGCTGGGCTACCGAGTGGTCTGCCCCGACCTCAAGGGGTTCGGCCGGTCCGATGCTCCGTCGGGTGGCTACGACCCGCAGACGCTGGCCGACGACATCGCGAGCCTGATCCGGAACCTCCACGCGCGGAACGCGGTCGTGGTCGGCCACGACTGGGGAGGGGCGGTGGCACTCGCCACCGCGTTCCGGCACCCGGGCCGTGTCCGGTCGCTGGTGATGATCGACAGCCCCTACCGCAAGCTCGACCTCCGGGCCGCCTGGCACATCCCGCTCTTCAACGTGCCGGTGTTGCCGGAACTGGCCTTCAAGGTCGCGCCACGGGCGCTCGTCGGCGCCGCACTCCGGGCCGGGTCGCGCTCCGACGAGGCCTTCGCCGACGAGCACATCGACGACTACGCCGAGGCGGTCGCCGCCCACCCGCGGTCGTGGCTCGCCTACTACCGACAGCTGTCCAGGCGTGCCGTGCTCGATGGCGCCAAGCGTGCCCTCAGGCGGCGCCAGAAGCGGGGCGGCGCGCGACCGTCTGGCCCGG
>JBFHRB010000129.1:0-9363 GCA_041591915.1 Nitriliruptorales bacterium | reverse complement strand
GGGCGGTCGAAGGTCGAGGAGATGACCTCGCCCCCCGTCGAGCGCTGGAAGTCGGTGACCTCCTCCGGCCGCTCGTCGACGAGGAGCACCATGAGGTGCGTCTCGGGGTCGGACGTCTCGATCGCGTGGGCGAGCTGCTTGAGGATGGTCGTCTTCCCGGCCTTCGGCGGCGACACGATGAGGCCGCGCTGGCCCTTGCCGATCGGCGCGATCATGTCGACGATCCGCATCGCCACGGGCGAGCGACCGTCCGCGTCCTCGAGCCGGAAGCGCTCGTCGGGGAACAGCGGCGTCAGGTCGGTGAAGTTCGTACGGGACTTGATCCGCTTGACGTCCTCGGGGTTGTTCTCGTCGAACGGCACGCCCTCGATCGCGTCGATCCGGGCCAGCGCCGGGAACTTGTCGTTGTTCTTGTTCCGGCGGATCGGACCGGAGATCTTGTCGCCCCGCCGCAGCCCGAACCTGCGGACCATCGACTGGCTGACGTACACGTCCTTCGGGCCGGTGAGGTAGCCGGTGACGCGCAGGAAGCCATAGCCCTCGGGCAGGAGGTCGAGGACCCCCTCACGGACCTCGGCCTTCGAGAGGTCCTCGGGCTGCTGCTGCCCCTGCGGCTGGCCCGGCCCCTGGCCGCCCCGGCCCTTGCGACGGCGCTTGTTCCGGTTGCGGTTGCCGCCCGGCCCGTCCTCGTCACGGTCGCGCTGCTGGGCGCTGCCGTGGTCGCGCTCTCCACGGGACTCGCCGCGGCCGTCGGCGTCATCGTCACGGCTGCGGTTGCGCTCCCGCGTGCGGCCGCCGCCGCGGTCGGCGTCGTCGTCGCGGCTGCGGTTGCGCTCGCCCCGATCGTCAGCACTGCGGCCCTCGTGCTCGGACCGCTGCGTGCCCGCCCGCCCCGCGTCCTCATCGCCGTTCACGACGGCCTCCCGTGCGGGCGCCGCCTGATCCGCATCGGCTCGCCGTGCGCGCTCACCGTTGGCTCCGCCGTTGCTGCTGCCACCGTTCCCGGCCGTGATGATGCGCTCCACGAGCTCGGCCTTCTTGAGTCGCTGGTAGCCGCGGAGTTCGAGCGACGCAGCGATCTCCTTGAGGTCGATGAGCGACTTCCGCTCGAGGGTCTGACGGTCCATCCGGACGGCTCTTTCTTGAGGGTGGGCCCGCGCGAGGCCCAGCCACCCGCGGGTCGCGCGGTGTGGTGTCCTGGCACGTTTCCTGGGTCGGTGTGACCGACGTCAGCTCTTGTTGAGGGCTTCCTGGTACTTCGCCCAGTCGGCGAGGAAGCCGTCGAGACCCTTGTCGGTGAGCGGGTGGCTCACCATCTGGCGGAAGACCTTGGCCGGCAGCGTCGCGACGTCCGCGCCGAGGCGGGCGGCTTCGACGACGTGCTGCGGGTGCCGCAAGGACGCGGCGAGCACCTTGGTCTCGTAGCCCTGGACCTCGTAGATCTCACAGATCTCGGTGAGCAGCTGGAGGCCGTTGTTCGCGATGTCGTCCACCCGTCCGACGAACGGCGACACGTACGTCGCGCCGGCCCGCGCGGCAAGGACCGCCTGCGTCGCCGAGAAGCACAACGTCACGTTGGTCTTGATGCCCTCCGACGTCAGCGCCTTGCACGCGCCGAGCCCGTCCGGCGTCAGCGGGAGCTTGACGACGACGTTGCTGGCGATGTCGGCGAGCTTCCGGCCCTCGTCGACCATCGGGGCACGCTCGGTCGAGACCACCTCTGCGGAGACGGGCCCCGCGACCTCGGCGCAGATCTCCTTGATCATCGACGCGAAGTCCTTGCCTTCGCGTGCGGCCAGCGACGGGTTGGTCGTCACACCGTCGAGGACGCCCCACGCGTTGATCTCGGCGATCTCTTCGATGTTCGCGGTATCGAGGAAAAGCTCCACCCTGATTGTCCTTTTCAGGTCGTGTCGGTCGGCGTATCCACCTGCGGAGATCGATGTCGAGGAGGTTCGACGGGACGATCACCTTGCGGGGAAGGCCCGTCGACACCGCCGGAACGCTGGCCACGTGGGACGGCGTTGCGCGGAGCGTGTGCGCGTCGGCCTGGGGAGGGACCCGTTGGCCGAAGGTGCCGCTCGGGTCGGAAGGTGAACGCCTCAAGCATAGCCCGGCCACGGAGCGCTGCGAAGAACCAGTGTTCCGCGCACGAAGGGTGCGCGAACCCCTCGCTGGACCGTGATCCTGGGCTATCCGGAGGGCGTCAGCGGGTCGGCATCCGCCGAGCAGCGCGCGACGCCGCCGAGGTCCCAGTCGACGTCGTGGAGCGCGAAGTCGTGCTGCGTCGCGAGCTCGCGGGCCTGCTCGTGTCCGCCCGTGTCGAGGCGCGGCAGCGACGCCGCGACGCTGGGGCCCGCGCCCGACAGCCACGCATGGATCCCGGCGTCGCGCAGCGCCGCCACGAGCCCCCCGCTTCGCGCCATGACGCGTAGCCGCGGCGGTTCGTGGAGGCGGTCGCCGGACAGGCGCACGTCCATGGGCCAGGCCCCGACGAGCGATGCGAGGACGTGGCCCGCACGTGCGGCCTGGGCGGTGACGTCGGGGACCGACAACTCCGACGGCAGGACGCCGCGCGCCTCCTTGGTGTTCTGGCGCACGGCGGGCACGAACACGAGCGGGCGCAGGCGCGCGTGCGGCTGGGCCCGTCGGATGACGAGCCCACCGCGATCGTCCGAAGCCGTCGAGGTGATCCCGCCGAGGATCGCCGGTGCCACGTTGTCCGGGTGCCCCTCGATGGCCGTCGCGAGCTCGACGAGGTCGCGGTCGCCGACGGCCGCGCCCGTGAGCGCACGCCCCATCGCGAGGCCGGCGACGATCGCTGCGGAGGATGACCCGAGCCCCCGCTCGAGCGGGATCGGGTTGCGGACCTCGAGGGACACGTCGGGGACGTCGACGCCCACCTCGTCACAGAACCGCACCAGCGACGACCAGACCAGGTTGTCGTCACCCGTCGCGACCTCGCCGGCCCCCTCCCCACGGGTCGTGACGCGCTCGTCGCCGCGCGCCGTGCTGATCACGACGAGTCCGAGCGTCAGCGCAGCCCCGAACGTGTCGTAGCCGGGGCCGAGGTTGGCCGTGGTGGCCGGGACGCTGATCGCCTGGTGCATGCCGAGGTCCGTGGAGGGTCCGCGGGACGGTAGCGGAGGGGGCCTCCTAGGCTCCCCGCACGACGGCGCACCCGCGCCGCGAACGAGTGGAGACCGACGTGTCCGCAGAGAACCGCGCCGTCCTCGACGGCGCCGTCCAGCGCCTCCAGCGCATCGCCGAGATCGCGGATGTCGACGACGAGGTCCGCAACCGGCTGCTCCGCGCCGACCGCCTCCACACCGTTGCCCTCCGGGTCCGACGCGACGATGGGTCCGAGATCAGCGTCCTGGGCTACCGCTGCCAGTACGACACGACGCTGGGGCCCGCCAAGGGCGGGATCCGCTTCCACCCCGACGTCAACGCCTACGAGGTCCAGGCCCTGGCGCTGTGGATGACCATCAAGTGCGCGGTCATCGGGCTGCCCTACGGCGGCGGCAAGGGCGGCGTCGCGGTCGACGTGAAGGACCTGAGCCGCCTGGAGCTCGAGCGGGTCTCGCGTGCCTACATCCGCGGGTTCGCCGACGTGATCGGTCCCGATCGCGACATCCCTGCTCCCGACGTCTACACCGACGCCCGCGTCATGGGGTGGATGGTCAGCGAGTACGGCTACATCACCCGCCGCCACGACCGTGCGGTCATCACCGGCAAGCCCGTCATCCTCGGGGGCATCGAGGGGCGGACCGAGGCGACCGGTCGCGGCGCGGCCATCTGCCTCCGCGAGCTCGCCAAGCGCGTCGGCCTGACGCCGGAGGAGACCACCGTCGCCGTCCAGGGCTACGGCAACGCCGGGTACTACTTCGCGTCCATCATCGCCGAGATGGGCTACCGCGTCGTCGCCGTCAGCGACTCGCAGGGCGGGATCCACAACCCCGACGGCCTCGACGTCGAGGCCGTGCGCGAGGCCAAGCTCGAGCACGGTTCGGTCGTGGACTACTCGGGCGAGGCAGAGTCCATCAGCAACGACGACCTCCTCCGCCTCGACGTCGACGTGCTCGCCCCCGCAGCACTGGGCGGTGTCATCACGGCGGACATCGTCGACGAGCTCAGCTGCGACTACCTCATCGAGCTGGCCAACGGCGCGACCGACGAGGACGCCGACGAGCTCCTCCTCGAGCGGGACATCGTCGCTATCCCGGACGTGCTGGCCAACGCCGGCGGTGTGACGGTCAGCTTCTTCGAGTGGGTGCAGAACCGCGAGGGCCTGCCGTGGTCCGAGGAGGACGTCGCCGAGGAGCTCGACGTGCGCATGTCGGAGGCGTTCGACCGCGTGTGGGAGACCTACGAGGAGATCGACCACGACCTGCGCACCGCCGCCTACGTCGTGGCCATGGAGCGCATCGAGGAGGCCGTCGAGGCGAAGGGCACCCGCGACTGGTTCAACGCTCGCTGACCGGCGTCACCTCAGCCCGACGCACGGGGTCCTCGTCCGCTGCCCAGAGGTCTCGCGTCCAGGCCAGCCAGAGGATGCCGTAGGCGAGGCTGAGGGCGGCGAGGCCGTAGGACGTGGCGATCAGGCCGAACGCCTCGGCCGCCGCCCCGGCGAGCAGGGCCGAGGTGCCGATCGCGAGCGTGGCGATCGCGAAGTCGAAGCTCATGATCCTCCCCCGGAACGAGTCCGGGGTGGACAGCTGCAGCCCGTGGGTGGACATCACCCACTGGTTGCCACCACCGGCGTGGGCCAGCGCGACGACGACGATGCCGACGGCGAGCGTCTCGGTCGAGGGCAGCAGCGTGTACGCGACGGCGTAGGCGACGATGGACGCCCCCGTGACGAACACGAGGCGCTGGCCGCGGTCGCCGGCGATCGCACGCCCCACGTAGGGGCCGACGAGGGCACCCGCGCCGCGTGCGGCCAGCAGGAACCCGATCGCGGCGTCCGTTCCTCCGAAGACGTCGACGGCGTAGACGGGCAGGAGCCCGACGATGCCGTTGCCGACGCCGACACCGGCCTTGGTGACCATGAACGCGCGCGTGGGCTTGCGCGGGCGTACGAACCCCCAGACCTCGCGGAACTGCGCCAGTACGGAGGCGGTCGCACGGACCTCGCCCACCGTGAAGGGCCGGCGGATCCGGATGACGAAGGTCGCCGCGAGGAGGAAGGTCGCGGCGTTGATGACGAAGCTCGCCTCGCGGCCGAGGGCCGCCGCGACGAGTCCGCCGACGGCCGCGCCGACGAACAGCATGGTGCCCCAGACGCTGCCGATGACGGTCTGCGCCAGCGACAGGTCCTCCTCGTCGACCATGTTCGGGACGATGGCCGACACGATCGGCTGGAAGAACCCCGCGAGCACGGAGATCAGCACCACGCCGAGGTAGGCCAGCCAGGCCAGCCGCTGCGTCGAGGCCACGACCAACAGGAGCGACGGGACCGCGGCGAACCCACTCGCGAAGACGAGGATCTTCTTGCGGTCCCAGCGGTCGGCGAGCACACCCGCGAAGGGCGCCACGAGGAAGACCGGGAGGACCTCGGCGGCGAACACGAGCGCCGTCGCGCCCTCGCGGCCGGTGATGTCCTTCACGAGGCCGCTCACCGCGACCAGCGCGAACCAGTCCCCCAGGAAGCTCACGACGCTGGCGAGGAAGAGCTTGCGGAAGTCCGGCGCGCGCCGGAGCAACGAGACGATCTCGGCCAGCTGACCGCCACGCGGCCGACGAGCCGGGGCGTCAGGGCTCACGCGAGGCCGAGGTGCTCGGCGGCGATGTCGACGTCGATCGGGATGACCGGCGGCGGCGCGGCGCCCGCGATCGCCCAGTCCGGGTCCTTGAGGCCGTGGCCCGTGAGCACGCACACGACCACCTGCCCGGGCTCGAGCTCACCGGCCGCGTGCAGCTTCTTGAGGCCGGCGACGGAGGCGGCGGAGGCCATCTCGCAGAAGACGCCCTCGCGGGCGAGCTCTCCGTAGGCCTGCAGGATCTCGCGGTCCGTCGCGTCGCGGATCGAGCCGCCGGACTCCTCGGCCGCCTCGACCGCGAACTTCCACGAGACGGGATTACCGATGCGGATCGCGGTGGCGATGGTGTGCGGGTCCTCGACCGGGGCGCCACGCACGATCGGGTTGGCGCCCGCCGCCTGGAAGCCACGCATGACCGGCAGCGCGTCGATGACGCCGTCGCCGTGGTACTCGCGGTAGCCGCGCCAGTACGCCGTGATGTTGCCCGCGTTGCCGACCGGCATGACGTGCACGTCGGGGGCGCGACCCAACTGGTCGCAGACCTCCCAGGCGCCCGAGCGCTGGCCGTCGATGCGGTAGGGATTGGTCGAGTTGACGAGCGTGACCGGGTACTTCTCGTCGAGCGTCCGGCAGATCTGCAGGGCCTGGTCGAAGTTCCCGTCGACCTGGAGCACGACCGCACCGTGGACGAGTGCCTGCGCGAGCTTGCCGAGCGCGATCTTGCCCTTGGGGACGATGACCCCGCAGACCAGCCCGGCCTTGCCCGCGTACGCGGCGGCCGACGCGGACGTGTTGCCGGTGGACGCGCAGATGACGGCCCTGGCGCCGGCCTCGACGGCCTTGGTGATCGCCATCGTCATCCCGCGGTCCTTGAAGGACCCGGTGGGGTTGGCACCGTCGAACTTGAGGTGCACCTCGCAGCCGGTCAGCTCACTGAGGCGTTCGGAGTGGATGAGTGGGGTGCCGCCCTCGCGCAGGGTCACGACAGGGGTGTCGGGCGCGACCGGCATGCGGTCGCGGTACTCCTCGATGATCCCTCGCCAGACGTGGCTCACGAGCCGAGCACCTCGGACTCGACGCGCAGGACGGACGTCACCGCCTGCACGCCCGCGGTCTCCTCGAGCTGGCGAACCGTCTCGGCGAGCTGGCCCTCGGTCGCGCGGTGGCTGATCAGGACGAGCTGCGCCGAGGTTCCCGATCCCTCCTGCCAGACCTGGGCGATCGACACCCCGTTGTCCCCGAAGGTCGAGGCGACGCGGGCGAGGACACCGGGCTCGTCGGCGACGTCGAGCAGCACGTAGTACTGGGTGCGGAGCTCCTCGATGGGGCGGATCCGCTTGGCCCGGTGGTCACTCTCGACCGGGCCGCGCGACTCGGCCATGAGGTTGCGGGCGACGTCGAGGATGTCGCCGACCACCGCCGAGCCGGTCGGCAGTGAGCCGGCGCCACGGCCGTAGAACATCAGGTCGCCGGCGGCATCGGCCTGGACGAAGATCGCGTTGAAGCTGTCGCGGACGCTGGCGAGCGGGTGGGTCTTCGGCACGAAGGTCGGGTGGACGCGCACCGCGACGCCACCGTCGACCTCGCTCGCGATGGCGAGGAGCTTGATGACGTAGCCGAGCCGGTCGGCCGTGCGGATGTCGGTCTGGTTCACCCGCTCGATGCCCTCGCGGTACACGTCGTCGGCGTGCACGCGGGTGTCGAACGCGAGGCTCGCCAGGATCGCGCACTTGCTGGCCGCGTCATGGCCGCCGACGTCGGCGGTCGGGTCGGCCTCCGCGTAGCCGAGGTCCTGCGCCTCCTTGAGGACGTCCTCGTAGGACGCCCCGTCCTCGGTCATCTTCGTGAGGATGTAGTTGGTGGTTCCGTTGAGGATCCCGAGCACGCGGTGGACGCGATCGCCGGCCAGCGACTCCTTGAGCGGCTTGATGATCGGGATGGCGCCCGCGACCGCGGCCTCGTAGTGGAGGTCGACGCCGGCGCTCTGCGCCGCGTCGAACAGTTCGGGGCCCTCGTGGGCAACGAGTTCCTTGTTCGCGGTGACGACCGGCTTGCGCAGCTCGATCGCCCGTCGGACGAGCTTGCCGGCCTCGTCGCGACCACCCATCACCTCGACGACGATGTCGACGTCGTCGGACTCGATGACCGCGACGGGGTCGGTCGTGAAGACCTCGGCGGGGAGGTCGAGCCCCCGGTCCTTGGTGAGGTCGCGGACGGCGATGCGAGTGACCACGACCTCGGCCCCGACCCGCTCGCGGATGTCGGCGGCCTCGCTGTGGAGGATGCGCACGACGCCGCTGCCGACGGTGCCGCAGCCGAGCAGGCCGACGCGGATGCGATCGGTCACGACAGGTACTCCTGGGGTGGGATGCGCCGCCACGGGGCAGGGAGGCAGCGGGGCGCGATGCTACCCGCGGGGGCCGAGGTCGCTCGGCCGCGCGTCGTCGCGCCACGTCGCCATGAGGTACTCGTCCCAGTACCGCCCGTCGCGGAAGCGCTCGTCACGCAGGACGCCCTCCACGACGAAGCCGAGCTTGTCGTAGACGTGCTTGGCGTGCTCGTTGAACGCGAACGTGCCGAGGTAGACCTTGACCAGGTTCAGCTGGTCGAAGGCGAAGTCGACCGCCACCGTCGTGGCATCGGTGCCGTAGCCCTTGCCGCGCTCGTCGGGGTGCAGCCCGATCCCCATCATGGTGTTGCGGTTCTTCCAGTCGATGAGCTGCAGCGACAGGGTGCCGACCACCCGGCTCTCGTCGTCCAGGGGGACGATGCAGAAGTTCACGCGGCGTGGTCCCGGGTCGTCGTTGACCCAGCCGGCCACGTGCTCGCGACGCCACTGCACGGGGGGGTCCGGCGAGCCGTAGTAGAGCGAGACGTCGGCCTCGCGGATCGCCATCACGGCATCGGCGTCCTCCGGGACCGGCGTGCGGAGGCGGACCTTCTCGCCGGTCAGTCGGCTGACGTCCGTCGGCAACCTGGACCGCTTCACGACGCGGCCCTCGCGGCGCGCCACTCCTGGGCCCGCAGGCTCATCAGGAGCAGGTCGTCGAACTCGTCGTCGGCGATCAGGTGGTTGCGCAGCCGCGCGTCCACCTCGAAGCCGAGCCGCTCGTACATGGCGACGGCCCGCTCGTTGCGCGCGACGACGTCGAGCTTGACCTTGTTCAGGCCGAGGTCGTCGAACGCCCACTCCAGCAGGAGCTCGGTCGCCTCACGTCCGATGCCCTGGCCCCAGCGCTCGCGGACGATCGCGATGCCCATCTCCGCGTGGCGCTCGTGCCAACGGACGCCACGCAGCACCACCCGGCCGACGAACCCGTCGTCCTCGACGTCGAGGATCGCGAAGTGCCAGCGGTCGATGCCGTTGGTGGCGAGGCGCTCCATGAAGGCGTCGACCTCGCCCTCGTACCCGGGCACGACCACCCAGGGACGTCGGACCCGCAGGGCCTCGACGTCCTGCTCGAGCCGCAGGACCCCCTCGCGATCACCGGGCTCCATCGGCCGCAGCCGCACCCGCTCCCCGACGAACACCGCAACCACCTCCCCGACGCCCCAACCTACCCACCCATCACTGTGTGGACATCTGTTGCCGTGTGGACAT
>JBFHRB010000128.1:0-9463 GCA_041591915.1 Nitriliruptorales bacterium | reverse complement strand
GTCGCGAACAGGCGCGCGCACGCCGAGGGCTGCTCGATCGGCAGGCCGTGCGCGGCGCCCGGCACCTCCGCGACCCACGCGTCCGGGAGCTCGTCGAGGAGGTCGTCGGCGTCGTCGCGGGGCACGACGCGATCGTCGCCCGCGATGACCACGAGGGTGTCGGCAGCAACGCGCTCGTCGCGCCCGACGGGCTCCTCGACCTCGCGCGGGACGCGGACCACGGTGCCGGTGCCCGCCATGACGGCGTCGAGCAGCCCTTCGGCGGCAGCGCGGTGGTGCTCGAGGAACCCCGCCGTGTGGATCATCTGCAGGAAGGCCGCGCGGGCCTCCTCTGGCGTGGCCGGCACGTCGGCCTGCTCCTGCGGAAGCTCGTTGAGCCGTGGGGCGAAGGGCGACACCGGGGTCACGAGCACGAGTCGCTCGACGCGCTCCGGGTGCCGCGCGGCGAGCGCGTAGGCGGCCACCGACCCACGCGAGATGCCGATGACGTGTGCGCGTTCGACCTCGAGCGCATCCAGCACGGCCACGCCGTCCTCGGCGAGGGCCGCGCAGGTCCGACCCTCGGGCTCGCCCTCCCAACCGGCCGGCCGCGCGTAGTCGACGTTGATGACCCGGAGGCCCTCGCCGACGAGTGACGACGCGAGCGGATCGGCCAGGTCGTTCGGCAGGGCGGCGCTGACGATCAGGACCGGCGGGCCCTCGCCGCGCACCTCGGCGCGTGCCTGTCGGCCCCCGCAGTCGACCCAGATCGTGGAGACGGCCGCCTCCATCGCCCACCTCCTCGCCGGCTCGGGTGGACCGTACGCGTCCGGCGACGCGGCCCCCAGGAAGGGCGACGGGGGCGGGGAGGCGGGTGTGGGTGGCACGTCCCCTGCCCTGGCCCGGGCTGCCAGCCAGTCAGACTCAGTGTGCGCTGGGACGCCATGATGGCGCACCCAGCGGACATGACGGCCGTCTCGCAGCAGGGGCGCGGGGTGCGGCCGTCGAACCCCTCCGCCAAGGCCCACCGAGCGCCGTGATGCGCGCGGGCCTCTGCACGAGGGGAGCTCGACCGATGCGGAAGACGATCGGCGCCGCGCTGGCGGCCGCCATGCTCATGACCTCCGTCGCTGCGACGCTGCCGGGCTCGGCCGTCGCCTGCGCCGACGACGACGGACGCGCCCACCTGACCACCGACGGGTTCAGCCACACCTTCGAGGCCCCGGCCGTGGCCTACCCCGGGCTGTCCTCCCCCGCGAACAACCAGATCGGCCCCGAGACGACGCTGCGGTCCGCGCCGTTCAGCTTCACCGTCGACCTCGCCCCGGCCGCCAGCGCCCAGGTGACGATCGACCTGACCTGGTCGGCCGAGTCCGACTACGACATCTTCGTCTTCGACGACGACACCGGTGCCGAGCTGGGCCGCAGCGCCGACCCCAACATCGACGGCGGCACGGGCTGGGACGAGAGCGCCTGGCTGACGCTCGAGCACTGCCAGCGGATCACCGTGTTCGTGCGCTCGTGGGCCGGCAGCCCCGCCGAGACCCTCACCCTCGACATCGGCGTCACGCCGGCCGAGCCCACGCTCGCCTGCCTCGAGGGCGACATCGCGGCCAACTGTGAGGGGATCGAGGCCGGCGGCACGCCGTCGGCGTCGACGGAGGACGGCCGTGCGATCCTCTACCTCGGAGCCACCGGCCCCGGCCAGGCGTCGATGCTGTACGACTACGCCTCGTCACAGGCAGGCGTGAACGACCTGCCGCGCTCGACGCTCGTCGCCGACCGGCCGACCTCGGGCACCCCCGACGGCCACACGCGCCTGCTCGTCGGCTTCCACGACCGTGCGAAGAACCCGCTCGTGGCGCACTGGACCGGCGCCGTCGACGGCCGGGACATCGTCGGCGAGGCGTTCGCGGAGGTGTGGATCTCCTCCCGGACCGCGGACCCGACGGCCGTCCTGTACGCCTACCTGTTCCTCGACGGGGGCATCGCGGCGGAGGTCGCGATCCCCGGCGACGAGCTGACGGCCGACCCGAAGCGACACGTCATCCGTTTCGCGGGGCTCGACGCGACCGCCGTCGGCGAGGTGACCCTGCAGATCGCCGCCGAGCCCTTCGCCACCAGCGAGGGCCACGAGGGCAACGCGGCCGACGCCGAGGCGACGATCCACTTCGGGAGCGTGCAGTTCCCGTCACGGGTCACCCTGCCCTGACGCTGTACCGCGTCCCCGGACAGGCGTACGGTCGGAACCGTCGGGGGACGGCGCGGTTCAGGGGGAGCCGCCGGGATGCCCCCGGCGGAGGTACCCACCATGCTCCGAGACCACCTGCTGCACCCGACCCTTCCCGCATCCGACCTCGGCCGCGCCCGTGCCTTCTGGGAGGGCCTCGGCCTCGACTGCGAGACCGTCGACCCGGAGGACGAGCGCGCCGGCTTCACCGCGACGGCGGGCAACGCCAAGTTCCTGATCTACCCGTCCGCGTTCGCTGGCACGAACCAGGCGACCGCCGCGGCGTTCCAGGTCGAGGACGTGGTGCTCGAGGTCAAGCAGCTGCGCGACCAGGGCGTCGAGATCCTCGAGTACGACCTGCCGGACTTCAAGACGGCCGACGGGATCATGGAACTGCCCAACGGCGTCAAGGGCGCGTGGTTCAAGGACAGCGAGGGCAACATCATCGGGCTGAGCGACACGACGCTCCGATGAGGTGACGCGGACCGCCGGGCCTTCTCCGGGCCGTCCGCGATGATCGCGACGCACCCGGCGCCCCCCGAACGCACGCCGGGTGCGTCGGTCCACGCACGACGGTAGCGCCGTCCGGGACCGCGCGCGCGGTTGGGAGCGGATCGGTGCTCAGTCCTCCTGCGGCAGGATCACGACCGGGCAGGACGCGTGGCCGGCCAGCTTGTGGCCGACGCTGCCCAGCAACAGGCCACGGAAGCCACCGAGGCCGCGCGAGCCCACGATCAGGAGGTCGGCGTTCTCGCTGGCCTCGAGCAGCGCCGCGGCGGGCGATCCGACGACCACGTTCTCGTCGACCTTGACGCTCGGCGGCGCGCCGAGGACGTCCTGGACCAGCCGCGCCAGCTTCTTGCCGGCGATCTCCTCGAGCTCCCCGTAGTCGACGGTCGCGACCGGGATGCCTTCGAGCGGCATGACCCAGTCGACCGGCGGACGCTCGATGACCATGATGGCCTCGATGATGTCCTCGGGACCGGCGTGGTCGGCAGCCCACCGCAGCGCACGCTGCGAGCTCTCGGAGCCGTCAACACCAACGACGATGCGGCCCATGGCGACCTCCTCGTCCCGGCGGGCACGGTCACCGTACGAAGCGACCCGATCGGGCGTCAGGGACCCTCGGCCCAGTGGGTGAGGGTCCCTTGGCGCGTCCTCGAGGCCCGGTCAGTTCGCGATGGTTATCGGGTAGCTGCGCTGGAACGTGATGGACCCGTCCTCGGCACTGGACTCGGAGACGGTCAGCAGTGCGTCACCGGCGAAGCCCGGCTGGACGAGCTGCGAGAAGGTGTGCCAACCCTGTGAACCCAGGGCGGTCACCGGGCCGCCCGCGCTCGTGCCATCGACCTCGCTGCGGATCTCGTAGACGAACGTCGCCTCGAACAGGTCACGGGACCAGCCGGACAGCACGCTCTCGGGGCCGACCGGCTCGCCCCAGGCAGGGGTGTCCACGAACACCTTCGGCACGAGGCCGGAGCCGAGGTAGTCCAGGCGTGTCTGCGGCTCCTCGAGGAGCATCCCGTGCGATGCGAAGACCTCCACCTTCTCGCCCTCGATCCAGAGCTCCACGGCGTCGACGCCACCGAAGCGGGTGGCCGTGAACACGAGCTGGGCCAGGCGCGCGAGTTCGCCGAAGGTGCCGCTGCCCGCCTCGAAGTCCTCGGAGACGTCGATCCGCGCGACGCCTTCGACGAACTCCACGCCGAGGAACTCGGTCCCCTCGGGGACCGACGTGGACAGCGACGGGCCAAGCTCACCTGGCACATCTTCGAGGAGGGCCTCGAGCGCCGTCTCGATGGTGCCGTCTCCGGCGATCCAGACCGGGACGAGGTGCGGCCCGCCCGGCGCGAGCTCGCCGCCGTCGTGGAGGAGGTAGACGACGGTGCCCTGCGTCGACGCCGGGCCCGTGGGATCGGCGGTCGGGTCGGTCGTGGGTTCAACGGTCGGTTCCGGGCTCGGGTCCGGCGTCGGTTCGACCGTCACGGTCGGGCTCGGCGTCGGGTCCGGGGCGGCACCGTCGCCGCCGCTGCCGCAGGCCGTCAGGCCGAGGGAGAGGGAGAGCGCGATGGCTGTCGTGAGGGTCCGCATGGCTCGACCTCCGTTCCTGCGTGCAACCTCACCCCTTCCGACGCAGGCCTGGCACCTCCCGTTCCGCTCTCCTCCCGGCCGTTCGGTGGTGATCGCCGATCAGCCCTCGCGCATCTCGGCGAGCGCGTCATAGTCGGGGTTCATGGTGATGATCGAGAACATCGCGCCCGTGGGGTCCATGACCGTCGCGAAGCGCCCGGGCGGCACGTCCATCGGGGGGACGACCACGTGGCCTCCGGACGCGGTGATGAGCTCGCACGCCTCATCGGTGCCGTCGACGTTGAGGTACAGCATCCAGTGCGCGGGTACGTCCGCCGGCCAGTTCTCGTCCATGCGCATCAGGCCGAACAGGCCATCGCCGTCACCGACCATCATGGTGTACGGAGCGTCGTCCTCCATCGGCGCCTCCACGGCCGTGATCCCGTCGAACACGGCGGGGTAGAAGTCGCGGGCGGTGGACGGGTCACGCGAGGTGGCCTCGGCCCAGCTGAAGGTGCCGACCTCCCACATGGACTGGAACCCGGGCCCGTCCCAGAGGGCGAACATCGCGCCCGTCGGGTCGGCGACGACCGCGAACGACCCGTCCCCGACCGGCGTGGGCGGCACATGGACGACGCCGCCGTTGGCGGTGATCGCCTCGCACGTGGCCACGACATCGTCGGCGCGGTGGTACACGATCCAGCTCGGCGGGATGCCTGCGGCGGCCTGCTCAGGCAGCTGTTGCTGGATCCCGGCGACGGTCTGGCCGTCGAGCCGGAGCATGCCGTAGTCACGGTCGTCGAGTGAGTGCTCCCAGCCGAGGAGCTTCCCGTAGAAGTCCACGGCCCGATCGACGTCGGGCGTCATCAACTCGATCCAACAGACCTGGCCGTTCACGAACCTGGGCATGGCGAACCTCCACTCCTCGCGGGTGCTCTGGCACGCTACGACCGGGCACGTCACGGCGACAGGGGAGGTCGGGGTGGGGCTGACGGGCATGGTGGCCCGCGTCGACGAGGCGTCCCTCGGAGGCGCCCTCGCCGCGGCCACGAGCGAGCGGAAGCGTAGGCTCCGACGTTCACCACAGGACGGGACGGAACGTGGAACGCGTCGGCGTCGTCGGGCTCGGGATCATGGGTGGCGGCATGGCCGCCAATCTGCTGCGGGCGGGCTTCGAGGTCACGGTGTGGAACCGGACGCCCGCGAAGGCCGCGCCGCTCGCGGAGGCGGGGGCGGAGGTGGCCGGGTCCCCGGCCGAGCTGGCCCAACGGTGCGGGATCGTGGTGGTCTGCGTCAGCGACACCCCGGACGTCCTCGAGGTCGTCACGGGCGACCGCGGGATCCTGGACGGCGCGCGGCCGGGCCAGCTGGTCATCGACTGCTCGACCATCGCGCCCGGCACCGCGCGCCACCTCGCCGGAGAGCTCGGTGGTCGCGGGATCGGCGCCGTCGACGCCCCCGTGAGCGGCGGGTCGGAGGGCGCCGCGAACGGGACCCTGTCGGCCATGGTCGGCGGCAGTGACGAGGACGTCGCTCGGGCCAGGCCGGTGCTCGACGCGTTCTGTGCGTCGGTGACGCACGTCGGTCCGGCGGGTGCCGGGCAGGCGACCAAGCTCGTCAACCAGATCCTCGTGGTGGTCACGATGCTCGGCGTTTCCGAGGCACTCGTCTTCGCGAAGGCGCAGGGCCTCGACCTCGATGCGGTGCTCGCCGCCGTGTCGGGCGGGGCCGCCGGCTCGTGGATGCTCGGCAACCGCGGGCCACAGGTCATCGACCGTGACTGGCGTCCCGGGTTCACGATCGACCTGCAGCAGAAGGACCTGCGCCTCGTGCTGGAGGCCGCCGACGACGTGGGCGCGCCCGTGCTCGGGACCGCGCTCGTCCACCAGCTCTACCGGACGTTGCAGCGCGACGGGCTGGGCGGCGAGGGCAACCACGCGCTCGCGAAGGTGATCGAGCGCCTCGCCGGCCTCGAGGCGGGACGCTGAGGCGCTGCACGGCCGCCGAGCGTGAGCAGCCTTGACAGCGACGTCCTCCTGGGCGGAACGTCGCGGCGTGGTGTCGGGGAGAACCGCACGATGAAGTTCCTGTTCCAGGTCAACTACACCCGCGACGGCCTCGAGGGCGTCATCAAGGACGGCGGCACCGGACGACAGAAGGCAGCAGCGCAGCTCATGGAGAGCCTCGGCGGCCATCTCGAGAGCCTGTACTTCGCCTTCGGCGACGTTGATGCCTACGTGACCGTCGACCTACCGGACGTCGAGGCGGCGACCGCAGCGGCACTGCGCGTCGGGCAGACGGGCGCCGTGACGGCACGCACCATCGTGCTGCTCGAGCCGAGCCAGGTCGACGCGGCGACGACGCGTGAGCTGAGCTACAGCCCGCCCGGCAGCTGAGCCAGGAAGTCGATCGCGCGCAGCTCCGACAGGTAGTGCTCGCCCTCGCGGTACCAGCCGACGTGCCCGCCGTAGCGGGTCAGCTCGAAGGTCACGTTGGGGTTGCGCGCCGCGTCCTCGAACGGGTGCGCCTCCAGCGGCAGGAACGGATCGTCCTCGGCGTTCACGATCAGCGTCGGGACCGTGATGGTGGGGATGAAGTGCTTGGTCGAGCAGCGCTCGTGGTAGTCGGCGCCTGACGCGAAACCGTGCGTCGGCGCCGTGTAGCGGTGGTCGAACTCGAGGAACGTGCGTATCCGCTCGTAGCCCGTGAGGTCGAACTCGCCCGGGTACTGCTGGGCCTTCACCTTGAGCTTCTCGTGGAGCGAGTCCAGGAAGCTCTTCATGTAGACCCAGTTCCGGCGCCGCGACAGGTAGCGGTTGGAGATTCCGAGGTCGCGCGAGAGCGAGAACGCGATGACCGCGGAGAGCTCGGGCGGCCGCTCGACCTCGGTCTGACCGGCGTACACGATCGAGACGTTCGCGCCGAGCGAGAACCCGACGAGCACCACCTCGTCGTAGCCCCACTCGACCGCGTGGCGGACGACGAGGTCGAGGTCGGTCCACTCCCCCGAGTGGTACATGCGCCGCGTGCGGTTGATCTCGCCCGAGCAGCTGCGGAAGTTCCAGGCGCAGATGTCCCAGCCGTGGCGGTGCAGTGCCCGGGCCATGCCGACCACGTACGGCCGCTGGCTCGAGCCCTCGAGCCCGTGGCTGAGGATGGCGACCCGGCGGTTGCCGGTCCGCACCCAGTCGATGTCGAGGAAGTCGTCGTCCGGCGTGTCGATCCGCTCGCGCCAGAAGGGCGGTGGCTGCGGTCGACGGAGCTGCGACACGGCCACCGTGTGGAGGTCGCCGTGACGCAACAGCAACGGGGGCCGGTACGCGTCGAGCACGTGGCTGACGGTACCGGCCCCCGTGGCGTTGCTACGGGTGCTGCGCCCGGTCCTACAGGGCCGCGGTCGCGGCGACGGCGGCCTGCTCCTGGATGATCAGGCGGCAGGAGAAGGTGCCGGTGATGACGACGTCGCCGTCCTCCTCACGCGCGCGCGGCAGCGGCGTGTCGGCCATCGTCCGGCCCTCCTCGCAGTCCGGCGTCCAGCCGTCCTGCCACGGTGCCGGGCAGTCGGGGTTGCCGGTCCACTTGAAGACGTCGAAGCCGCGACGCATGTCGCCGACGTACATGTAGCCGTCCTTGTACGTCTTGGCGGCCCAGACCTCGGAGCCGTAGTTCCAGGGGTTGTCCGCGTCGTTGGGCATGACGGCCGCGCCGATCTCTCGGGGCAGGTACGGGTCGGAGAAGTCGACGACGCGCGAGCCGGCGATGTACCAGCCGACCGTCATGACGCGGGTGTGCTGCGACACCGTCCCGAAGTGGGAGGTGCAGGCACGCTTGTCCGTCTTGCCGACGACCGGCGGCGCGAAGTAGCCGACCGGACCGACCGGCGCCGCCTCGAGCTCGCCACCGATGAGGTAGAAACCGAGGCCCTCACCCGGGCAGACGCCCGAGCCACCGACGAAGAACCCGCCGAGCGCGAGCGACTCGTTGTTGGTGATCATGACCTCGCCGTCGTGCGACGGCCACACGCCGTGGGCGTAGGTGCCGGGGTTCGCCGTGGCGCCCGGTGCACGAGTGTCACCAGCCACGCCGGTCAGCGAGATCAGCTGGGGGTCGAGCGGGTCGGTGGTGTCGTAGATGGCGTAGTTGTGCTGCTGCGCGACGTAGAGACGGTCGCCCTCAGCGTTGAACTCGCCGTCGTGCGGACCGCCGTTGACGCGGATCGTCGTGAACTCCGGCTTGGCGTCGCCCCCGAGGAGGTAGCCGCGCAGGTCCACCATCGGGATCTCGTCGATCGGGTTGGTCAGGGCGCCGGTCCACGAGTAGCCGATGAGCTCGGTGGGGTGGAAGACGAAGTTGTGGACGCCGTTCATGCGCAGGCCGACGAGGCCAGTCGGGTTCGCGGGGTCGGTCACGTCGAAGAGGGCTGCACCGCCGACGCCAGCGCCGAAGGCCGGGCCCGACTCCTTGCACGGCGAGCCGTGGTTGCTCAGCGACACGATCGTGCGGAGCACGCCGTCACCGTCGACGTACTGCTGGACGCCAGGGTCGGAGCGGGGCTGCGCACAGCGGATCCGGCCGACCTGCTCGACGTTGTCACCGTCGGTGATGTCGAAGATCCACGCGCCGTGGCCGTGGTCGCCGACCACCGCGTAGTCGCGGACGTCATCCGCGTCGACGTCGCCGTCGCCGTCGATGTCCACGTCCGCGGGGTTGGAGAAGAACACCAGGTCCGTGCCCTGGTTGTCGTCGGCCGGCGGACCGACGCGCGAGTTGAAGTTGAAGTTGTAGACGTGCTCGAAGTTGTACAGGTCGCCGTCGCCGGGCTTCATGGCCTGCTCGGGATAGGTCATCGCGAGCATCCCGGGCAGGGCCAGGACGATGGCGAGGAGGACGCCCAGACGTTGCAGTCGCGCGCGCACGTTGTGCTCCAAGGGGATCGATGGATACCGGTATCCCCCCGTTCTTCGACGCGCCGCGGCCGATCTCCTCCCCGTCGGGCGACATGGAGCCGGCGAGGTCGTGGCAGGGCGAGGTCAGGCGCTGACGGCCGCCGCGACGCCGTCGGCGTCGATGCCCGCGGCGAACGCGAGCGCCGCGAGCGAGTTCGCCATCAGCTCGAGGAGCTCGTCGCGCCCGATCGGCTCACCACTCAGCCAGACCTGGGCCACCTCCTCGTTGAACGCGACC